>NZ_CAXBIB010000004.1:0-213838 GCF_963975745.1 uncultured Parvibaculum sp.
CGCCAAATCCTGCGCAACTGGAGATTGCCTATGCTTAACCGGACAGCAGTGGGCTCGACCCGGCAATCCAGAAGGCGCGCAACGCGCGCCGTCGTTCTTCGCAAGGACTCCTTGCTTTATTTGATACCGCAGTTTTTGCGAAGAGGACGCCGCCTTCGGCGGCTTCTGGACCCCCGGGTCAAGCCCGGGGGTGACGAGTGTTGGGGGAGATGGTGTGCCGGAGAGCACGCGCCGGGGTGACACTTCTGGGTTGGGTGCGCGCAACAAAATTCGTCATTGCGAGGAACACCGAAGGTGTGACGAAGCAATCCAGAAGCGACAAGCGCTGAGTCTGCCGCTTCTGGATTGCTTCGTCGCTGGCGCTCCCCGCAATGACGAATTCGGGTTGGCTGACGCGAGGCGCGGCAACGCCCGCCTGCCCTACCCTTTGCGGCCGTAGCGCCTGAACTTCTCGACATTCAGCGCCATTTCGGCGTCCGGCAGCAGCTCCGGCTGGCCGAGTTGCAGCGCGCGGCAATATTGCGCCGACAGCGTTTCGACTTCATGGGCGAGATGGAGGGCATCCTCGACGCTGGCGCCGATGGCGATCTGGCCGTGATGGGCGAGCAGGCAGGCGCGGCGGTCGGTCAGCGCGGCGACCGCATGGGCGGCGAGCTCGGCCGTGCCGAAGGTCGCATAGGGCGCGCAGCGGATGTCCTTCCCGCCGGCCACCGCCACCATGTAGTGGAAGGCCGGAATGTCGCGCTTCAGCACGGCCAGCACAGTGGCGAAATCGGAATGGGCATGGACGATGCCGCCCGCTTCCGGCCGCGCGCCATAGATGGCGCAATGCATCTGCCATTCGCTGGAAGGCGGGAAGCGGCCCGACAGGACGCGGCCGTCGAGCGCGATCTCGACGATATCGGCCGGGAGAAGATCGGGATAGGCAACGCCCGAGGGCGTGATGAAGACGCGCGCGCCTTCCCGCGCCGAGACGTTGCCGGACATTTGCGGCGAGAGACCGGTGGCAGCGAGATCGAGCGCGGCGTCGATGACGCGCTGCCGCAGCCATGCCTCGTCCGCCGCCGTCATCCGCGCCGCTCCGGATAGAGCGAGAGCAATCCCTCGCGGCTGGCGGCGCAGACGCCGCGTTCGGTGACGAGACCGGTGACGTAACGCGCCGGCGTGACGTCGAAGCCGTAATTGGCAGCCGGGCTGCCCGGCGCCGAAATCCCGACGGTGACGATGTCGCCCTTGTCGGTGCGGCCGGTCATGTGGGTGACCTCGCGCGCATCGCGCTCCTCGATCGGGATCTGCGCGACGCCGTCATCGAGCGTCCAGTCGATGGTGGTGTGGGGCAGCGCGACATAGAAGGGCACGTCGTTGGCATCGGCCGCCAGCGCCTTCAGATAGGTGCCGATCTTGTTCGCAACATCGCCGGTCGCGGTGGTGCGGTCGGTGCCGGTGATGCACATATCGACCTGGCCATGCTGCATCAGATGGCCGCCGGCATTGTCGGGGATGATGGTATGCGGCACGCCGTGCCCGCCCAGCTCGAAGGCGGTCAGCGCCGCGCCCTGGTTGCGCGGCCGCGTCTCGTCGACCCAGACATGGACCGGGATGCCCGCATCATGCGCCATGTAGATCGGCGCCAGCGCGGTGCCCCAGTCGACACAGGCGAGCCAGCCGGCATTGCAATGGGTCAGGATGTTGACGGTGCGGCCGGGCTTGGCCTCGGCGATGCCGCGGATCAGGCGCAGGCCGTTCTCGCCGATCCGGCGGCAGGTCTCGACATCGGCGTCGCAGAGTTGCGCGGCGCAGGCATAGGCGGCTTCGGCCCGCGCATTGGCGCCGACACCCGCGACGGCGGCGCGCATTTGATCGATCGACCAGTGGAGATTGACGGCGGTCGGCCGCGTCGCGCCGAGCATGGCGCAGGCGGCATCGAGCGACGCATCGGACGGATCGGCCCGCAGCGCCAGGCAGATGCCATAGGCCGCGGTGGCGCCGATCAGCGGCGCGCCGCGCACATTCATGTCGCGGATGGCGCGGGCGCAATCCTCGGCGGTTTCGAGCCGGACCAGCGCAAAGCGATGCGGCAGTTGCGTCTGGTCGATGATCTCGACCGACCAGCCATCATCGGCGACGCGGATGGTGCGGTAATGGATGCCGTCGATCTTCATGGGGCCCTTTCTCGCCGCGCGGCGTCAATGGCCTTCGAAGGAACAGAGCGAGAGCACCTCGATGTCGAGCGCCTCGAGGCGCTGGCGGCCGCCCAGATCGGGCAGTTCGATGACGAAGCTCGCCGCCGCGACCCGGCCGCCCGCCCGCGCGATCAGCTTGACCGAAGCCTCGGCCGTGCCGCCGGTCGCGATCAGATCGTCGATCAGCAGCACGCGCGCGCCGGCATCGATGGCGTCGATGTGAATCTCGACCGTGTCGGTGCCGTATTCGAGATCGTATTCCTCGCCGATGGTGGTGAAGGGCAGCTTGCCCTTCTTGCGCACCGGCACGAAACCGAGATTGAGCCGGTGGGCGACGGCGCCGCCGAGAATGAAGCCGCGCGCCTCGATGCCGGCGACGATGTCGAAGGTCGCGCCGTCATGCAGCGCGACCAGCGCGTCGACCGCATTGCGGAAGCCGACCGGATCGCCGAGCAGCGTGGTGATGTCGCGAAACAGGATGCCGGGCTTCGGGTAGTCCGGAATGGTGCGGATGAATTGCTTCACGTCCATATGTCTCCGTTTAATCTTGTTCGGCCGTCTGCCAGCTGTCCGTCCAGCCCGGACTATAACCGTCACGCCCACCCGCCCCTGGGGGCGGGTCGACAAAATTCGAGCGGTACGCGAAGAATTTTTCGGGGCGGGGGCTGCAACTTACGGCATACCCCGCCCCGAAATTTGTTCCGCTAACGCTTCACAAATTTCGACCCTCCCCCAAGGGGAGGGTGGGAAATCTTATCAGAACCGCCCGTCACAACCGACAACCCTCACCCCAGCACCCGGCCGGCGACGGCGTCGAGCTTGCGGACGAGTTCGGGGTCGCGCTTGTCGGGCGCGGTGATCAGCGCGGTATCGAGGACGCGGTCGAGGCCCTGCGGCGAGGGCGTGCGTTCCGGGCCGAAGCTGGTCGCCACGGCGCGGATGACGGCGCGGGCATGGCCGGCATTTTCCTCGAGCACGCGAATGACGTCGGAGACTTCGACATGCGCATGATCGGGATGCCAGCAATCGTAATCGGTGACCATGGCGACCGTCGCGTAGCAGATCTCGGCCTCGCGGGCGAGTTTCGCCTCCGGCATGTTGGTCATGCCGATCACCGAACAGCCCCAGGCGCGGTAGAGCTCGCTTTCGGCCAGCGTCGAGAATTGCGGACCTTCCATGACCATGTAGGTGCCGCCGCGCGTATAGGCGATGTCGTTGTCCTTGCAGGCCGCCTCGATGTGATCGCCAAGGCGCGGGCAGACCGGATGGGCCATCGAGACATGGGCGACGAAGCCCTCGCCGAAGAAACTTTTCTCGCGCGCGAAGCTGCGGTCGATGAACTGGTCGACGATCACGAAATGGCCGGGCGGCAGTTCCTCCTTCAGCGAGCCGACCGCCGAGACCGAGATGATGTCGGTGACGCCGGCGCGCTTCATCACGTCGATATTGGCGCGGTAATTGATGCTGGAGGGCGAATGCGGATGGCCGCGGCCATGGCGCGGCAGAAAGACCATCTCGACCATGCGCCCGTCGCCGATGGGCAGCTCGCCGAAATGCAGCTCGTCGGAGGCCTCGCCCCAGGGCGAGGCGATGCGTTCCCAGCGCTCGTTGCGCAGGCCCGGAAACTCGTAGACGCCGCTGCCGCCGATCACGCCGAGGACGGTCTTTGCCACTGATCTCTCCCGTTCCGCTTACCGTCATGGCCCGGCTTGTCCGGGCCATCCACGTCTTTCTTTCCGAGCGTGGCGCCAAGACGTGGATGGCCCGCATGAAGCGGGCCATGACGACCGGGGTTATGTGTCCCCGTATAACAAACCAGCGCGGCGGCGCCATGAAAAAGGGCTCCCGAAGGAGCCCTTTTCCGTCAATTTCGTGTGACGCCGGTCAGTGCGCGTCGGCCCAGACCTTGCGCATGGCGAACCAGAGCAGGCCGCTCAAGAGTGCCAGATAGATCATCACCTGGAAGCCCATGCGGTGGCGCTGTTCGAGTTTGGGCTCGGCCGTCCACATCAGGAAATGGGTGACGTCGCGCGCCATCTGGTCGACCGTGTTGGGCGTGCCGTCCTCATACTCGACCTGGCCGTCGGAGAGCGGCGCCGGCATGGCCAGCACATGGCCGGGGAAATAGGTGTTGTAGTGCAGGCCCGGCAGCACCTCGAAACCTTCCGGCGCTTCGGTGTAGCCGACCAGCAGCGAATGCAGATAGTTGACCCCGTCCGGCCGCGCCTTGGCGATGACCGAGAGATCGGGCGCTGCAGCACCCATGGCCGCCGCAGCGGCTTCCGGATTGGGATAGGGCGAGGGGAAGCGGTCCTTGGGCTCGCCCGGCCGTTCGAACATTTCGCCCGAACTGTCCGGCCCGTCGACGACGACGATGTCGGCGGCCAGCGCCTTGACCTGGCCTTCGGTGAATTCGGGCCCGCCCGGCTCCATCAGATTGCGGAACCGCACCAGCTCGGCCGAATGGCAGACCGCGCAGACTTCCTTGTAGACCTTGTAGCCACGGCGCAGCGCGTCGCGGTCATAGACGCCGAAGACGCCCTCGAAGGACCATTCGGACTGGATCGGCTTGACCGAGTCGGTCGCGGCTTCGGCCGGTGCGGCCATGAGCGGCAGGCCGAGGGCGGCCGCGGCGGCGAGCGCCAGAAGGCCGGTCTTGCGGGAGATCTGGATCATCTTGTTTTCCACTTTTCCGTCTCCCCTCAACTCTTGTCCGCTTTGCCGCCCAGCACCGAAGCGGCAATGCTTTCGGGCAGCGGTTTCGGCTTCTCGATCAACCCCAGAACGGGGAAGAGAACGAGGAAGTGCAGGAAGTAGTAGATGGTCAGGACGCGCGAGAGATCGGTGACGTCGAAACCGCCATCGCCCACCGCGATCAGGATCTTGTCGGGCGACTGGCCGCCGCAATAGCCCAGCCCGATGCAGGCCGCGACGAAGATCCAGAAGAACTGCTTGTAGAGCGGCCGGAAGCGCGCCGAACGCACTTTCGACGTGTCGAGCCAGGGCAGCACGAAAAGGATCGCGATGGCGGCGAACATCAGCACCACCCCGCCGAGCTTGTCGGGGACCGCGCGCAGGATCGCGTAGAAGGGCAGGAGATACCATTCCGGCACGATATGGGCCGGCGTCACCAGCGGATCGGCGACGATGTAGTTGTCGGGCTCGCCCAGCGCGTTGGGATTGAAGAAGACGAAATAGGCAAAGAGGATCAGGAAGATCGACAGGCCGAAGGCGTCCTTCATCGTCGCATAGGGCGTGAAGGCCACGGTGTCCTTCTTCGGATCCTTGACCTCGATGCCGGCCGGATTGTTCTGCCCCGTCACATGCAGCGCCCAGACGTGAAGGATCACGACGCCGGCGATCAGGAAGGGGAAGAGGTAATGCAGCGAGAAGAAGCGGTTGAGCGTCGGATCGCCGACCGCGAAATCGCCCCAGAGCCAGGTGCGCAAGCTCTCCCCGACCAGCGGGATGGCGCCGAAGAGGTTTGTGATGACGGTGGCGCCCCAGAAGCTCATCTGGCCCCAGGGAAGCACGTAACCGAAGAAGGCGGTCGCCATCATCAGCAGATAGATCAGCACGCCGAGAATCCACAGGACTTCGCGCGGCGCCTTGTAGGAGCCGTAATAGAGACCGCGGAACATGTGGATATAGACCGCGATGAAGAACATCGAGGCGCCGTTGGAATGCACATAGCGGATCAGCCAGCCGTAATTGACGTCGCGCATGATGTGCTCGACGCTGGCAAAGGCCAGTTCCGTGGTCGGGATGTAGTGCATCGCCAGCACGATGCCGGTGACGATCTGGACCGCGAGGCAGAAGCTCAGCACGGCGCCGAAGGTCCACCAGTAGTTGAGGTTCCGCGGCACCGGATAGTCGACGAAACTGTCATTGACCAGCCGCATGATCGGCAGGCGCTCATCCATCCAGCGCGAGAAGCCGTTGCCGGGTGTGTAGGTGCTTTGATGGCTCATCTTTTTATGCCCCTCAGCCGATCTGAATTCTGGAATCGGACACGAATTCGTAAGGCGGCACTTCGAGATTGGTCGGCGCCGGGCCTTTGCGGATGCGGCCGGAGGTGTCGTAGACCGAGCCGTGACAGGGGCAGAAATAACCGTCGAATTCGCCGCGATAGGACAGCGGCACGCAACCCAGATGCGTGCAGACGCCGATCACCACCAGCCACTTCTTGTCGATCTCGCCCGAGGGACCCGGACGCAGGCGATCGACATCGGCTTGAGGGTCGGGCAGCGTCGCGACATCGACGCTTTCGGCGGCGGCGATCTCGGCTTCGGTCCGGTGACGGATGAAGACCGGCTTGCCGCGCCATTTGAAGGTGTTTTCCTGGCCTTCCGGAATGTTCGAGATGTCGACCTCGATCGACGCCAGCGCCAGAACCGAGGCGTCGGGGTTCATCTGGTCGATCAGCGGCCAGACGGCATAGGCCGCGCCGACGGCAGCGAAGGATCCGGTAGCTACATAGAGAAAATCGCGCCTGGTCGGCTCGACCGCGTGGGTTTGTGCCACGGTTCAGGTCTCCTCGTTGAATAGCGGCAACGGGGTGGAAGACACCCGTCACTTCGAGCGAAAGACCGACGAATCCCCTGCTTTCGCCCCGTGCATTGCGTGGTTTTGTGGCATCCAATCGGAGCATTGTCCAGCCCCGCCGCACCTGTGGCAGGATGACGCATCGCCGCATGTCGAATTGACGCGCGCGGCGCCGTTCGGGCACGCCGGAAGACGGCTCCCACCCTTCCCGTCAAAGGTCTCCGATGCGCCTTGCGCTCCATGAACCGGACATTCCGCAAAACGCCGGCACGCTGATCCGGCTGGGCGCCTGTCTCGGCGTGCCGGTCGACATCATCGAGCCTTGCGGCTTTCCCTGGTCGGACCGCGACCTGAAGCGCGCGGCGATGGATTACGGTGCACTGGCCGAGGTGACGCGGCATGATTCGTGGGCGCATTTCACGGCCGCCCGCCCGGCCGGGGCGCGGCTGGTGCTGCTGACCACCAAAGCACATCAAAGTTTTGTGGATTTCAGCTTCGCCCCCACCGACATCCTGCTGGTCGGCCGCGAAAGCGCCGGCGTGCCCGAGGCGGTCCACCGCGCCGCCGATGCGCGGCTGCTGATTCCGATGCGCCCGCCGGCCCGCTCGCTCAACATGGCGGTCGCCGCCGCCATGGTGCTGTCGGAAGCGCTGCGCCAGACGGCGGGCTTTCCGGCCGCCGCAAGATGAGGGGTGAAGCGCGCGCGGCGGACGGCTAAAAGAGGCCCGTCACCGTCCAACGAAAGTATGCCCGCCCCATGACCGAGACCGAGGAAAGAAAGACGCACGCCGCCCGCTGGTTCCGCGAATTGCGCGACCTGATCTGCGCCGAGTTCGAAAAGCTGGAAGACGAGTTGACCGGCACCTTCGCGGACCGCCCGGCCGGGCGTTTCGTGCGCACGCCCTGGAAACGCGGCGACGGATCGAAGGATGAGGGCGGCGGCGAGATGTCGGTGATGCAGGGCCGCGTCTTCGAGAAGGTCGGCGTCCACATCTCGACCGTTTTCGGCGAATTCTCCGAGGACTTCCGCAAGCAGATGCCGGGGGCCGACGAGGATCCGCGCTTCTGGGCGAGCGGCATTTCGCTGATCGCACATATGCAGAACCCGCGCGTGCCGGCCGTGCACATGAACACGCGCCATGTCGTGACGACCAAGGCCTGGTTCGGCGGCGGCGGCGACCTGACGCCGGTGCTCGATCAGCAGCGCCGCGCCGATCATCCGGACACGGTCGATTTCCACGCGGCGATGAAACGCGCCTGCGACGCGCATGACGCCGGCTATTATCCGCGCTTCAGGAAATGGTGCGACGAATATTTCTTCCTGCCCCACCGCAACGAACCGCGCGGCACCGGCGGCATCTTCTACGATCACCTCAACAGCGGCGACTGGGACAGGGACTTCGCCTTCACGCAAGGCGTGGGCCGCGCCTTTCTCGACATCTATCCGCAGCTCGTCCGCCGCCACATGAACGAGAGCTGGAGCGAGGCCGAGCGCGAGGAACAGCTGATCCGGCGCGGGCGCTATGTCGAGTTCAACCTGCTCTATGACCGCGGCACGACCTTCGGCCTCAAGACCGGCGGCAATGTCGATGCGATCCTGTCGTCGATGCCGCCGATGGTGAAGTGGCCGTAAGGGGTCAGACGGCCTTGGAGTGCCTTGCCGCGCCCTGCCCCAGATAGCTGTCGAAGACGGCGCAGACGGCGCGCACCAGCGGGCGCCCGTCCTCGGTGACGGCGAGGCGGCTGCCCTCGCGGCGGATCAGGCCGTCGGCCTCGAGCGGCGCGAGGTGCGCGAGTTCGGCTGAAAAATCCTCGGCCCGCGCGCCATGCAGCGCCGCCACCTCATCGAGATCGACCGCCATGTCGCACATCAGCCGGTCGATGACGGCGCGGCGCAGGCGGTCCTCGCCCGTCACCGCGATACCGCGCGTCACCGGCAGGCGGCCGGCGCGGACGCAAGCCTTGTAGCGGTCGATCGCCAGCTCGTTGGCGACATAGCCCTGCGGCAGCGCGCCGATCGCCGAGGCGCCGAAGCCGATCAGCGCCGGCGCGGCATCGGTGGTGTAGCCCTGGAAATTGCGCTGCAGCCGTCCCGCGCCCAGCGCCTGCGCCATCGCATCGTCGGGCAGCGCGAAATGGTCGAGCCCGATCGCGACATAGCCATGGGCGGCAAGCCGCTGCGATGCGGCCTCGTATTGCGCCCAGCGCTCGGCGATGCCGGGCAGCGCATCTTCGGGAATGAGCTTCTGATGCGGCTTCATCCAGGGCACATGTGCATAGCCGAACAGCGCGATGCGCGCCGGGCGCAGCGCCGCCGCCTTGTCGACCGTGTCGAGCAGGCTCGCCACCGTCTGGTACGGCAACCCGTAGCAGAGATCCATGTTGATGGCCGAAATGCCGGCCGCGCGCAGCCAGCCGATGACGGCCGCCGTCATCTCATGCGGCTGGATGCGGTTGATCGCGCGCTGCACGCGCGGATCGAAATCCTGCACGCCGACGGAAGCCCGCGTGACGCCGGCCCGCGCCATCGCCGCGACATAATCGGCATTGGCCGTGCGCGGATCGAGCTCGACCGCGATCTCGGCATCGAGCGCGACATTGTAGTATTCGCGCAAGGCCGCCAGCGTGCGGCCGAAATCGCCGGGCGTCAGCAGCGTCGGGCTGCCGCCGCCGAAATGGATGTGATTGACCAGCATCCGCCCCGGCAGGCGCCGCGCGACCAGCCGCGTCTCGTCGAGCATCGCTTCGAGATAATCGGCGACCGGCGCATATTTGCGCGTCGCCTTGGTGTGGCAGCCGCAGAACCAGCACATCTCGGCGCAATAGGCGACATGGAGATAGAGCGACAGCGGCAGCGCCGGATCGAGACCGCCGAGCCAGGCTTCGTAGCGCGCGCCATCGACCGCGGGGCCGAAATGCGGCGCCGTCGGGTAGGAGGTGTAACGCGGGACCCGGAGGTCGTATCGTTCGATGAAATCGCTGCGCATGGCAAAAGGCTAGGCGCGGGCGCGCGCCCGCGGCAATCCGCGCAAATGCCGCAGCCGGGCGGCAGATGGTCGCGGGACCCTCTACTCCTCCAGGGCGATGACGCCGCGCAGCAATTGCTGCAGCGTGCCCTTCGGCGCGAAATCCCAGTCGCCGCCATAGACGATGTCGTCGACCGCCCAGCGCCCGTCGGCGGCCACCAGCACGACGCGGTCGGTCCATTGCACCGGCTGCTCGGGCGCGTCGTGAACCAGCAGCACGTCGCAGGTCACTGTCGCGTCGTCGGCTTCGCATTTGCCGATCTCATAGGCCGTCGCGCCTTCGAAGAGCGAGGAGAAGACGTCGCCCTGCAGATAGGGCGGTTCGCTGTTGCCGGTGCGCACGGCATGGCGGCGCTCGGCCTCGCCGGCCTGCGCGATCAGGCTGTCGAGCATCGGCGAGATCGAGCCGCGCAGCCGCGTGCGGAAATCGCCGACCGGCACCCCGCCGGTGCGTTCGCTGAGACTGATGTCGTAGAAGACGGCGGCGGCCTTGGCCGCGTCGTTCTCGGAAGCGCTGTCGCCGCAGGCGGCCAGCGGCAGGAGGAGCAGCAGGGAAACGAGGACGATCCGCATGTCGAAATATTCTCTCAATAGACGGTGGCCTGCACGATCGCCTTCAGCCGTTCGATGATCGAGAATTCGTCCTCGATGAAATCGCTGTCGATCCACCATTCCTCGACCTCGTCGCGCACGCGGCCGATCTCCGGGCCTTCGGGCACGCCGGCCGCCTTGATCATCTCGCCGGTCAGGGGCAGCACCGGCCGCTCCCAGCTGTCGGCCATGGCCAAGAGCGCCCGCCACTGAAAGGCATTGTGGCCGCGCCGGTCGTCGGCCCAGCCGAGCGAAACGCGATCCTTGAACAGTTCGAGGCCCATCGTGTAGAGCGCGCGGCGCACCTCGCGCATCGACAGGTAGCAGACGATCTTGGTGCGGTCGGTCAGCATCCGCGTCAGCCGCTCGCGCTCGCGGTTGGAGAGCCGGAGCCGCGATGCCAGCGCCGCGACGCCGGCCTGATCGAGATCGAGCATCGCGCCGAGGCGCAGGATCGGATCGGCTTGCGCACGGAAGAGCTGCGTCGTCTCGATCTCGACCAGATGTTCGAAACGGTCGAGACGGGTCGCCTCGGGCAGCACGATCGAGAGAATGCCGGCCGCCGCCATCTGGCGGAACGCCGCCGGTCCGTTGTCGGCCGCCGCGATCTTCAGCAGCTCGTCGCGCACCCGTTCGCCCGAAAGCTGCTTCAGCCCCGCGCGCTCTTCGGCACAGGCGCGCAGACCGGCCGGGTCGGGCTCGCCCTTGCCGTACCAGGCGTGAAAGCGGAAGAAGCGCAGGATGCGCAGATAATCCTCGCGGATACGTTCATGCGCATCGCCGATGAAGCGGACGCGCCGCGCCGCGATGTCCTCGCGTCCGCCCAGCGGATCGTGGATGGTGCCGTCGGCGTCGCAATAGAGCGCATTGATGGTGAAATCGCGGCGCTGCGCATCGGTCAGCCAGTCGCCGGTGAAGGCGACATCGGCGCGCCGCCCGTCGGTCGCCACATCGGCCCGCAGCGTCGTGATCTCGAAGCGGCGGCTGGCCGTGACGGCGGTGACCGTGCCGTGATCGATGCCGGTCGGCACCGTCTTGATGCCCCGGGCCGCCAGCAGGGCCATCACGCGCTCGGGCGTCTCGGTGGTGGCAATGTCGATATCGGAGACCGGTTCGCGCATCAGCACGTTGCGGACCGCGCCGCCGACCACGCGGGCGCTGCCGCCTTCGGCCGCCAGCGCCGCCAGCACCGCGCTGGTGTCCGGCGCGCTCAGCCATTCGGCGCGGGCCAATTCGCGGCTCTGGTCCTTCTCGGCACTCATTCTTTCAAACTCCGGCAATGCTGTCGCGGTCCCTCAGATATAGGACGGGCGGGCCCGTCTGTCTGCCCCGGTCTTCGCGCGGGCCGTCAGGCGCCGTAGAGACGGTCATACATGTTCTTCAGCATGCCCGCCGTCGCGCCCCAGATGTAATGGCCATTATAGGGCATTGCATAATATTCGCGCCGCTTGCCGCGCCAGACCGCGCTGTGGCGCTTGTGGTTGGCCGGATCCATCAGGAAATCGAACGGCACCTCGAAGGCCTCGGCGACCTCATGCGGCGAAATCGTCAGGCTGAAGCCCGGCGTGACGAAGGCCACCACCGGCAGGATGCGGAAGCCGGTGCCGGTCTCATAGGCGTCGAGATAGCCGGCGACATCGACATGGGCGCGGGCAAGGCCGACTTCCTCCTCGGCCTCGCGCAAGGCCGCCTCGGCCGGGGTCTCGCCCGGGTCGATCTTGCCGCCCGGAAAGGCGACCTGGCCCGAATGGGTGCCGAGATGGTCGGCGCGGCGGGTCAGCAGCACATGGGCCCCGTGCGCATGCTCGACGACCGGCACCAGCACGGCGGCGGCCCGGAGCGCCGGCCGCTCATGCGGCTCGACCCAGACATCCGTGTCGGGCGGATTGAGATCATGGTCGCCCCGCAGCCGCGGCACGCCGCCGGGCGCCAGCAGGGCGCTGACCGGCGGCGGCTCCCGGTCGGTGCGGGAAAGGATGCGGCTTCGATAGCTGTCCATGCCGGCGGGCCTAGAAGGCCATCTCCTCGGCCCGCATGAAGGGCCAGAAGATGCCGCCCGACCAGACCCCGAACCAGCGCGCGCCTTCATGCTCCTCCTCGACGCCGAGTTCAACCAGATCGTAGAAGACGGCACGGTTGATCAGCGCCTCGAGCCGGGCCCGCACATGAACATAAGGTGCGGGCTCGCCGGTCTCGGCATCGATCTCGAAACGCATCGGATGGTCGGGCCCGGCGACCGTCTCGTCGCCGACATTGGTGGTGAAGGTCAGGCGCTGGTCGCGGCCTTCGCCCTCGACTTTCATCGCCACCGCGAGGAACGGCGCGTCGTCGACCGTGATGCCGACCTTCTCGACCGGCGTCACCAGATAGAATTTCCCGTCCTCGTCATGCCGCAGGACGGTCGAGAAGAGGCGCACCAGGCGCGCGCGGCCGATCGGCGTCCCCATGTAGTACCAGGTGCCGTCGCGCGCGATGCGCATGTCGAGATCGCCGCAGAAGGGCGGATTCCACTTGTGGACCGGCGGCAATCCGCGTGCCTTTTTGCCCTCGGCCTCGGCCACCGCCAAGCCCTTCAATCCACCCGGCGCACTGCCGGCCTCGGATTTCCCGGGCCCATTCGCGCTCTTTCCGGTCGCCCCGGTCATATTTCTTCCGTCCTCCCGGCAAGTTGAAGCCGATTTGCTGCCGCAGACCGGCGATTCCGGCCATATTATCGTCACGAAGCCCCACGCCAATGGCGGCGCGGGCACAAGCGCGACATGCGGCAGATACGGTATATGTAGGTCAATGCAGACACTCAGTGAAGCGGACGGCACTGCCGTCGAGGAAATCGAGGCCACCGGCGCCAGAATCGCGGCGGCGCGCGAGGCCATCGGCGAGGTGATTTACGGCCAGGAGCAGGTGATCGACCAGACGCTGGTGACGGTTCTGGCAGGCGGCCACGCGTTGCTGGTCGGCGTGCCGGGCCTGGCCAAGACCCTGCTGGTCCATACGATGGGCCAGGTGCTGGGCCTCGACGACAAGCGCGTGCAGTTCACGCCCGATCTGATGCCGGCCGACATTCTGGGCTCGGAAGTGCTGGAGGAAAGCGATCAGGGCCATCGCAGCTTCCGCTTCATCAAGGGGCCGGTCTTCTGCCAGTTGCTGATGGCCGACGAAATCAACCGCGCCAGCCCGCGCACCCAGTCGGCGCTCCTGCAGGCAATGCAGGAAAAGCATGTAACGGTGGCCGGCGTGCGCTACGAATTGCCGGCGCCTTTCCACGTCCTGGCGACGCAGAACCCGCTCGAACAGGAAGGCACCTATCCGTTGCCCGAGGCGCAGCTCGACCGCTTCCTGATGCAGGTCGATGTCGACTATCCCAATCTCGAAGCCGAGCGCCGCATGCTGCTGGCCACCACCGGCGAAAAGACCGTGACGGCGCGCGCTGCCATGAGCGTCGAAGACCTGATGGCCGCGCAGCGCCTGGTGCGCCGCGTGCCGGTGGGCGAGAAGGTGGTCAATGCGATTCTCGAACTGGTGCGCTCGGCACGGCCCGAAGAAGGCGCCTCGACGGAAGTCGAACGCCATGTCGCCTGGGGTCCCGGCCCCCGCGCCAGCCAGGCATTGATGCTGGCGGTGCGCGCCCGCGCGCTGATCGACGGGCGCTTTTCGCCCTCGGTCGAGGATGTGACGGCCCTGGCTGCGCCCGTGCTGCGACATCGCATGGCCCTGAACTTCTCGGCCCGCGCCGAAGGCGTCACGGTGTCGGGCGTGATCGACAGGCTGTGCCGCAATTTCAGCTGAATGCGAGTGAGAGCGATGCGCCTTCCCGGATCACCGGCTGCCCCGTCGGGCGCGACCGGCCTGCGCGAGCAGGCCGAGGCGCTGGCCGAGGTCATGCCGCCCCTGGCGACGGAAGCCGAGCATGTCGCCTCGACGGTTGCGCAGGGCGTGCATGGACGCCGTCGCATCGGAATGGGCGAAACCTTCTGGCAGTTCCGGCGCTTCCGCGAAGGCGACACGGCTTCTTCGGTCGACTGGCGGCATTCGGCGCGCTCGGCGCATCTGTTCGTGCGCGAGACCGAGCGCGAGGCCGCCGAGAGCATCTGGATCTGGCGCGACGGCTCGGCCTCGATGGACTACGCCTCCGACCTTGCGCCCTGCACGAAGAAGGATCGCGCGACGGTGCTGGCACTGGCGCTTTCCTCCCTGCTGGTGCAGGGCGGCGAAAGCGTTGCCTTGCTGGGCGGCGGCTTCGCGCCGATGAACGGACGCGCCGCACAGCGACGGATGGCGCATGCACTGCTTGACGCACCGGTCGACCACGAGGCGATGAGGTTCGAAAGCCTGCCGCCGCCCGAGCATCTGCCGCGCTATGCGCAGATCGTCCTGATCGGCGATTTTCTCTCGCCCGCCGAAGACATCGCCACCCGCATCAAGGGCTATGCAGCGGAGGGTGTGCGCGGCCATCTGATCCAGGTTCTCGATCCGGCAGAGGAAGACCTGCCCTTTTCGGGCCGCACCGAATTCGAAGGCGTCGAGGACGACATGCGCCTGATGGTCGGGCGCGCGCAGAATCTGCGCGAGGCCTATCGCCAGCGCCTCGACATCCATCGCAATCGCATCATGGACGTGGCGCGGCGGATCAATTTCACTTTTGCGACGCATCGCACCGACCGCGTTCCACAAACGGCGCTGCTGGCGCTCTATGCCGCCCTGTCGGGCGCCATCGAGGCGCGCAAACCGCCGCGCCCGGGCATCTGATCATGCTGCAGTTCGGTCCCCTCGCCTTTGCCGCCCCGTGGATGCTGATCGGCCTCGCCGCGCTGCCGGCCATATGGTGGCTGTTGCGCATCAGCCCGCCGCTGCCCAAGCGCATACGCTTTCCGGCGATCCGGCTGCTGGCCGGCCTCGTCCGCGAGGAAGAAACCCCGGCCCATACGCCGCTCTGGCTGCTGATTCTGCGCCTGACAATCGCCGCGCTGATCGTGCTGGCGCTGGCCCAGCCGGTCTGGAACCCGGCAGAGCGTCTTGCCGGCGCGGGCCCGCTTCTCATCGTCGTCGACAATGGCTGGACCGCTGCGGCCCGCTGGAGCGACCGCCGAACGACGATGGATGGACTGATCGCCGATGCCGGACGCAACAATCAGCCCGTTCTGCTTGTCGGCACGGCGCCCACCGTCAGCGCACCGGAACTGAATTTCGAAGCGGCGGACGCTGCCGCCGCGCGCGCCCGCGCGATGCAGCCGCAGCCGATCGCACCGGACCGGGCCGCCCTGGCGTCGCATCTCGAAGCCGCCGCGACGCTGGCCGCAGGCAATACCCGGATCTTCTGGATCGCCGACGGCATCGAACACGGTCAAGGCGCTGCCTTTTCGCGCCGTCTCGCGGCCATCGCCGGCACCGCCGGCCTGACCCTGATCGAACCCACCGCCGATGCCCGCGCGCTGGCGTTGCTTTCGCCGCAAACGGCGGACCATGCCTTCACCGCAACGGTCATGCGCGCAGGCCAGGTCAACACAGCGGAAGGCGCCGTGCGCGCCTTGAACGAGGAAGGCGGCATTCTTGGCGAAGCGAGCTATCGTTTTGCCGACGGCGAGATGCGCGCCGAAGCCGGGTTCGACCTGCCGCTCGAATTGCGCAATCGTATCGCCCGCCTCGAAATTGCCGGCGAGACATCGGCCGGCGCCGTCGTACTGACAGACAAGAGCTGGCGGCGGCACAGCGCCGGCATCGTCTCCGGCGCATCGCTGGAGGAGGCGCAACCGCTGCTGTCGGACATCTACTATCTGCGCCGCGCCCTCGCCCCCTTTGCCGAATTGCGCGAGGCCGCCAGCGGCGAACAGAGCCAGATCGGGACGCTGCTCGATACACCGCTTTCGGTCCTGGTTCTGGCCGATCTCGGCACATTGCCGACCACAGACTATCAACGCGTTCGTCAATGGGTTGAAGCAGGTGGCATGCTGATCCGCTTTGCCGGACCCCGTCTTGCCGAACGGAGCGACGATCTGGTGCCCGTGCCGCTGCGCAGTGGCGGCCGCGCCCTGGGCGGTGCCCTGTCGTGGAGCGAACCGCAGCGCCTCGCCCCCTTCGAGCCCGGCAGTCCGTTCCACGGCATCGACCTGCCCGAAGACGTGACCGTCATGCGCCAGGTGCTGGCCGAGCCCGCGCCCGATCTGGACAACCGGACATGGGCGCGGCTCCAGGACGGCACACCGCTGGTCACCGCATCGAAGCGCGGCAACGGTACCATCGTGCTCTTTCATGTAACCGCCAACAGCGACTGGTCGAACCTGGCGCTGTCCGGGCTCTTTGTCGAAATGCTCCGGCGAACGGTGGCGCTGTCGCAAGGTTTCACCGCCGCTGCCGGCGACGGCCCCGACGGGCCGCGCCGCTCGAGCGAAATGCTGAGCCCCGTCGCAACGCTGGACGGGTTCGGCCGCCTTGGCGCACCGCCCGCAACCGCGACCGCCATTCAGGCCATCCGCTTCGACGATGTCGAGCGCGGCCCCCGCCATCCGCCCGGCCTCTATGGCCCGCCCGATGCGCCGCGGGCGCTCAACCTTGTGACGCCGGCACTGTCCCTGACACCGCTTGTCGAAACGCCGGGCGTCGCCGAGCGCCGGGGCTTCGTCGGCAATGCCGAAATGCGCCTCGCCGCCTTCGCATTCGCGCTGGCGCTGGTCCTTGTCGTCCTCGACACCGTCGCCGCGCTCTGGATGACGGGTCTTTTCGAGGCCGAGAAGATCAGGCGTCGCCGGTTCGGCGCCCGAATCCTGCCGTCACTGACGGCGGCGCTCCTGCTGCTCCCGGCATCCGGTGCCGACGCACAGGGCAATGCCGACGCCTTTGCGCTCGCCGCATCGCTTGAAACACGGCTCGCCTATGTCATTACCGGCGACCGCGAGACCGATGAGGTGAGCGCGGCGGGTCTGGCGGGCTTGAGCCGCGTATTGCGCATGCGCACCGCGCTCGAACCCGGCGAACCGATGGGCGTCGACCCGATGCGCGACGAACTCGCCTTCTTTCCGATCCTCTACTGGCCGATGACCGCGAGTCAGGAGAACCTGCCGCCCGAAGCGCTGGCCCGGATCGACACCTACATGAAGAACGGCGGCACCATTCTGTTCGACACACGCGATCAGGACCGGGCGATTGTCGGAACGCTGACGCCCGGCACGATGACGCTGCGCCGTTTGCTGGGCCAACTCGACCTGCCGGCCATCGAGCCCCTGTCCGACGATCATGTGCTGACCAAGTCCTTCTACCTGATGCACAGTTTTCCGGGCCGCTGGGATGGCGGCCAGATCTGGGTCGAGGCGACCGCCGGCCGCGACGCGGGCCGCACCAATGACGGCGTTTCGACCATCGTCGTCGGCTCCAACGACTACGCAGCCGCCTGGGCGCGCAACGCAGCGGGAAGGCCGCTCTACCCGGTCAGCCCCGGCGGCGAGCGCCAGCGCGAAATGGCCGACCGCTTCGGCGTCAATCTCGTGATGTATGCGCTGACCGGCAACTACAAGGCCGACCAGGTGCATGTCCCTGCTCTTCTCGAGCGTCTCGGTCAGTAGGAGACGCAAATGGCATGGAACATCGTTTTCGAATCGCTTGTGCCGGTGCTGCTGGTGGCGCTGCTGACATTGCCCGGCGTCGCCGCACTGGCCTATGCCGCCTGGCGCGGCGCAAGGGGTGCGCCCTGGCGCACGGCGGCGCTGGCAATTCTGGTGCTGGCGGTACTGAACCCGACCATCCGGCAGGAAGAGCGCGAAGCCGTTCCCGACATCGCCGCGATCGTGGTCGACCGCAGCCTGAGCCAGCAGATCGGCAACCGCGCCGCCGAGACGGATGCAGCGCTGACCAAGCTGCAGGAGCGCCTGGCGCGGGAGGAAGGTATCGAGACGCGCGTCGTCCCGGTCGAGAGCAATCCCGGCGACGAGGCGGGCTCGGCGCTTTTCACCGCACTGGAACGGGGCCTTGCCGACGTACCGCGCGAACGCATCGCCGGTGCGATATTCATCACCGACGGTCAGGTTCACGACATACCGGAGAACGCAGCAGCGCTCGGATTCGATGCCCCGGTTCACGCACTGATCGTCGGCCGCCGCAACGAGCGGGACCGGCGGCTGCATGTCATCGAGGCGCCGCGCTTCGGCATTGTCGACGAACCCGTGGCACTCTCCTTTCGTGTCGACGAGACCGCGGCGGATGAGGGCTCGACGGGCGGCCGCGCAACCGTCACGATCTCCGTCGACGGCATACCCGAGACAACCGTCGATACCGCGATCGGCGAACAGACCGACGTCACGCTGGCACTGAAGCACGGTGGGGCCAACGTCATCGAGATCGAGGTTGCCGAAGGCCCGGACGAACTGACATTGCTCAACAATCGCGCCGTCATTGTCGCAACCGGCATTCGCGACCGGTTGCGGGTGCTGCTGGTGTCGGGCGAACCGCATCCGGGCGAACGCACCTGGCGCAACCTGCTGAAGGCCGACCCATCGGTCGACCTCGTTCACTTCACCATCCTGCGTCCACAAGAAAAGCAGGACGGCACGCCGATCGGTGAATTGTCGCTGATCGCCTTTCCGGACCGCGAGCTTTTCGACGAGAAACTCGACCAGTTCGACCTGATCGTCTTCGACCGCTACAAGCGGCGCGGCATGCTGCCGATCGCCTATTTTCTGAACATCGTCGACTATGTCGAAAATGGCGGGGCCTTCCTAGCCGCCTCGGGCCCGGCATTCGCCTCGCCCTATTCGATCTATCGCACGCCGCTGGCGACAATCCTGCCGGCACAACCAACCAATGGAACGACCGTGGGTGGCTTCCGTCCCCAGGTCACGGATACCGGCCGGCGCCATCCGGTGACCGCCGATCTGCCCGGCGGGGAGTCCGATCCGCCGGCCTGGGGCCGCTGGTTCCGCACCATCGATGTCGAGGTCAGCCAGGGTAAGGTGCTGATGGAAACGCCCGACGCACGCCCGCTGATGGTGCTCGATCATGCCGGCAAGGGCCGGGTTGCCCAGATTCTCTCCGATCACGTCTGGCTCTGGTCGCGCGGCTATGAGGGCGGTGGACCGCAGGCCGAGCTGCTGCGGCGCCTCGCCCACTGGCTGATGAAGGAGCCTGATCTCGAGGAGGAAAAGCTGACCGCTTCGGTGCAGCGCGACATGCTGACCATCGAGCGCCGCACCATGGAAGAGGCAACGCCGCCGGCCATCGTGACGGCGCCGTCCGGCGCCATTACCGAAGTCGCGCTCGACGAAACCGCACCCGGCCAGTTCGCGTCGACCGTGCCGGTGCGCGAACTGGGTCTCTATCGCGTATCGCAGGGCGAACTCGACGTTGTCGCGGCAGCAGGAGCGCTGAACCCGCGCGAGTTTGCCGATGTCCGGGCCGCCGACAAGCCGATGCAGCCGCTGGCCCGGGCGACCGGCGGCGGGGTCTGGTGGGTTGGCGAAAATGCCGACGCGACGCCCGGCATTCGCTCGGTCCGCGCCAACCGCCAGGCGGCAGGCGACAACTGGCTCGGCCTGCGCCGCAACGAGCGATATCTGGTCCATGCGGTCCGCCAGACGCCGCTGCTGGTTGGACCGCTGGCCCTGCTGCTGATCCTCGGCACGCTGGCGCTGGCCTGGTGGCGCGAGGGCCGCTGACCGGCCGGCCTGCCCTTCTTTTGTCGCTTGCGGCTTCCGGGATTAGCGCCTAGTTTCCCGATGTTATATTATTACATCCGTTGAGCCTGCTGGAGATTCCTGTGGCCGACCATCGCCATGAGCCCGTACGCGCGCCGGCAGACCGGCCGCGTGTCAGCGTCTTCGGATCGGGCCTGCCCGCGCGGCTGGCCGTGGCCGCTGCGGCACTTGCCGGGCTCTGGCTGGCCGTCTTCTGGGCGCTGGCGCGATGAATCCTCGAACCGTTCCCGCCATCGATATCAAGGACCTGACGGTCGCCTATGACCGCGAGCCGGCGGTGCATCATCTCACCGGCTGCTTTGCCCCGGGCAGCCTGACAGCCATTGTCGGCCCGAACGGCGCCGGCAAGAGCACGCTGCTGAAAACCATTGCCGGTCTTGTCGCGGCCGACGAGGGTGAAGTGCGCATGAACGGCCTGACGCGACGCGGCCTTGCCTATCTGCCGCAACTGGCCGAGGTCGACCGCAGCTTCCCGATCAGCGTCATCGATGCGGTATCGCTGGGGCTCTGGGCCGAGATCGGACTGTTCGGCGCCATTACCGGCGGCCTGACCGCACGGGCCCGTGCGGCGCTCGGCGCAGTCGGCCTTGCGGGCTTCGAATACCGCCAGGTCGGCAGTCTGTCGGCCGGACAATTCCAGCGCGTCCTTTTCGCCCGGCTGATGCTGCAGGATGCGGGCGTCATCCTGCTCGACGAGCCCTTTGCCGCGATCGACGAACGCACGGCCGCCGATCTGATGGATCTCGTGCATCGCTGGCACGAGGAAGGCCGCACCGTGATCGCGGTATTGCATGACATCGAGCGCGTTCGCGCCGCCTTCCCGCAAGTTCTGCTGCTGGCGCGCGAACCCGTGGCCTGGGGTCCGGCCGCCGAAGCGCTGACGCCGGAAAACCTGCGCCGCGCGCGCTATATCTCCGACAGCTGGAGCGACGCGGCATGATGCTTTATGCGGCGCTGATCGAACCCTTCGTCGAATACGGCTTCATGCGCCGCGCGCTGGTCGCCTGCCTGGCGCTGGCGCTGGGCGCGGGGCCCGTCGGCACCTTTCTGGTCCTGCGCCGGATGAGCCTGATGGGCGACGCAATGGGCCATGCGATCCTGCCCGGCGCGGCGATCGGATTCCTCGTCGCCGGTCTCTCGCTCTGGGCCATGAGTCTGGGCGGTTTCATTGCCGGCCTGACGGTGGTGCTGCTGGCCGGCCTGGTCAGTCGCGTGACGGCACTCCGGGAAGACGCGAGCCTTGCCGGCTTCTATCTGATCAGCCTCGCGCTCGGCGTGCTGATCGTCTCGATGCGCGGCTCGAGCGTCGATCTGCTGCATGTGCTCTTCGGCACCATCCTGTCGGTCGACGACGGCGCCCTGTTGCTGGTCGCCGCGATCGCCAGCCTGACGCTGGTGACGCTGGCGCTGATCTACCGGCCGCTAGTGATCGAATGTTTCGACCCGGCCTTCCTGCGCGCAACGACCGGCGGCGGTACGTTCTGGCATTTCGTCTTTCTGACGCTGGTGGTGCTGAACCTCGTTGCCGGCTTCCAGGCGCTCGGCACGTTGATGGCGCTCGGCCTGATGATGTTGCCGGCGGCGGCGGCGCGCTTCTGGGCCGGTGCCGTCTGGTCGCTGGCCGCGCTCTCGGTCGCGATGGCCTTCGCCTCCGGCCTGATCGGCCTGCTGATCTCCTATAATTTCAGCCTGCCTTCCGGCCCCGCGATCATCCTGACCGCCGGCGGATTCTATCTCGGCTCGATCCTGCTCGGCACCCGCGACAGCCTGCGCACGCGTTATTTCCCGCGCGCGCATTTCCATGACTGACGGAGGCACGTGAATGAAAAACCTGGTTGCCTGCATCACTTTTTTTCTGACGATCGGTCTGACGCCGCTCGCCGCCGAACCGCTGAAGGTCGTGGCGAGCTTCAGCATACTCGGCGACATGGTCGAACGTGTTGCCGGCGACAGGGTGGCGCTGACGGTGCTGATCGGAGCGGACGGCGATGCCCATACATTCGAGCCCGGTCCGTCCCATGCTGCCGCTCTCGCCGATGCCGATCTTCTTGTCATCAACGGTCTCGGTTTCGAACCCTGGATGGTGCGCCTCGCCGCAGCCGCGAAGAGCGAGGCAACCTATGCCGTTGCCAGCTTCGGGATCACCCCGCGCGAGATGGAAGACGACCATGCGCATGACCACGGGCACGATCACCGACACAGCCATGACGAGCAGGGCTATCCATCCGTGCCGCAGGATTTCGATCCGCATGCCTGGCAGAATGCGGCCAACGGCATCGTCTATGTGCGCAACATCGCCGAGGCGCTGGCCGCGGCCGATCCGGCCAACGCCGACGCCTATGCGACAAATGCCGAAACATATATCGCCGAGCTGAAGGAACTCGATGCCTGGGTGCGCGCCGAGATCGGCAAGGTGCCGCCGGACAGGCGCAAGGTCATCACCACGCATGATGCCTTCGGCTATTTCGGCGATGCTTACGGCGTCGAATTCCACGCCCCGCTCGGTTTTTCCGGCGGCGCGCAGCCGAGCGCGCAGACCCTGGCGCGGCTGATCGACCAGATCCGCGCCGGGAACATCAAGGCGCTCTTCATCGAAACCATGTCGGACGCGCGCATGATGGAAACCATCTCGCGCGAGACCGGCGCCGAAATGGGCGGCGCACTCTATTCGGATGCCCTGTCGGGTCCGGACGGCGATGCCCCGACCTATGTCGCGATGTTCCGACACAACGTGCCCCGGCTGGTCGCGGCGATGCTGAAGAACTAACCGGCCGAGCGCACGGATTTCGGCTTCTCGATCGCGCCCCTGACGCCGCTGAAGGCGCCGATGTCGAGCTCGCGATAGAGCAGCCGCGCCGGATCGACCGGCCCCGGCATGGTGAGGCGGCCGGGAGGCACGGGGCCGAAGCCGACCCTGGCGTAGTAAGGCGCATCGCCGACCAGGATCACCAGCCGGTAGCCGAGCTTCTTGGCATCGGCGAGGCCACGCTCCATCAGCTGGATGCCGCAGCCCTTGCCGCGCAGTTGCGGCTCGACGGCGAGCGGGCCCAGCATCAACCCCGGCACACCGCCGATGACGACCGGCCAGAAGCTCAACGCGCCGACCATGCGCCGCTCCGCCCCCTCGCCCGCAAAGGCGACATAGCAGAGCTCCGGCACCGGATGATTGCCCTCGCGCAACCGTTGTGCGGCCTTGGCATAACGACCGGGACCGAAGGACAGATCGAGCAGCGTTTCGATGGCCGGCCCGTGCTCGGGCCGCTCGGCTACGATTTCAAACATTGGTATTTCTTTCAGGCAAGGGAGGCGAAAACGGGACGAAGTGCCTGCCCGCCGCGCCGCCGCGCCGCGCGCTCAGACGCGGAACGGACGGATGGCGCGGACGCGCACGGGACGGGGCGCACCGGGGCGCCCTTCCCTCATTCGTCGTCGCTGCGTCGCGCCGCATGCCATTTGCGTCAACCCATCTGGCGCCGCGTCCGGTGGGATCGCGGCCATTGCCCTGAAAGGATAGTCCGGTAGCATGGCCAAATCCTTGCGTAAAGCGTCAGGACGGCCACAGCCGGCCCGAAAAAGGCTGGAACGGGCCCGTACCCATCGGCTAGCTTGCCCGCCAACACGGAAATCCTCCGGACAACGAGAGACAGGGAGCAAGCCATGGGACTTCTTGAGGGCAAGGTGGTGCTGGTCACCGGCGCGGCGGGTGGCATCGGCCGCGAATGCGCGCTGATCGCGGCGCAACAGGGCGCCAAGGTCGTCGTCAACGATCTCGGCGGCAGCGTCAAGGGCGGCGATGAGGGCAATGCCTCGGCCGCGCAGAAGACCGTCGACGAGATCAAGGCGGCGGGCGGCGAAGCGGTCGCCAATTCCGACAGTGTCTCGCTGAAGTCCGGCGCCGAGAACATGATCACCCAGGCGCTCGACACCTTCGGCGGCCTGCACTCGATCATCAGCCCGGCCGGCATCCTGCGCGACGGCATGTTCCACAAGATGCCCGACGAGGACTGGGACGCCGTTCTCGAAGTGCATCTGAAGGGCAGCTACAACATCACCCGCGCCGCCATCAATCATTTCCGTGAGCAGCAGGACGGCAACTTCGTCCTCTTCACCTCGACCTCCGGCCTGATCGGCAATATCGGCCAGGCCAACTACGCCGCCGCCAAGATGGGCATTGCCGGTCTTTCGCGCATCATCGCGATGGAAGGCGCAGCCAAGAATGTGCGCTCCAACATCATCGCGCCCTTCGCCTGGACACGCATGATCGCGACCATTCCGGTCAAGGATGAGGAATCGGCCAAGCGCGTCGAACGCATGAAGAATGCGATGCGCGCCGAGCAGGTCGGCAATTTCGCGGTGGCGCTGGCCGCCCCCGGCTGTAACGCCAACGGGCAGATCTTTGCCGTGCGCGGCAACGAAATCGTGCTCTTCTCGCAGCCCCGGCCGGTCAAGAGCGTCGCCCGCATCGACGGCTGGACGCCGGAAACGATCCTCTCCCACGCCTTCCCGGCCATGGCCGGCGGCTACACCGATCTCGGCAATACGGGTTCGGTGTTCACCTGGGAACCGGTCTGAACCGTCAGCCCGAGCTGGACAGAAGTCGCGGCCGGGTCTCCAATGACCCGGCCGTTTGCATGTCCGGAGGCCCGCATGACCAAACGAAAGCCGCCACCGAAACCGCGCAACCCGGTGGCCAAAGCGCTGGCCGATCCGCTGTTCCGCAAGCGCGTCGTCAAGCCGAAGCGCAAATATGCGCGCAAGAAGGACGAGCCGCCGATCGAGGACGATCAGTCCGAGACCGGCGAGGTGGACTGACCGGCCCCCTCCCACCGCGCCCGGCCCGGCCCGAAATGTTCGACCGCGAAATCGACGAAGGCACGCACCTTGGCCGAGAGATGCCGCGCATGCGGATAGATGACATGGAGCCGCAAGGGCGGCATCGACCAGTCCGCGAGCGCCCGCACCAGCCGGCCGGCGCGCAACTCCTCATGGCAGATGAAATCGGGTGCGAGGCAGAGCGCCGTGCCCGCCCGCATCAGCGGCAGCATCGCATCGGCATTGTTGCAGAAGAAGCGTCCCTTGACCTCGGCCGTTTCGCGCCGGCCCTCGGCATGGACGAAGGTCATCTGCCCGGGCCTTGCCAGCAGCGTATAGAGCAGGAAGGAGTGCCGGGCGAGATCGGCCGGCCGCGCCGGATGCCCGTGGCTTTCGAAATAGGCCGGCGCGCCGACGACGAAACGCTCGACCGGCGCAAGCTGGCGCGCGATCAGGCTTGAATCCTCAAGTTCCGAAATGCGCAACGAAACGTCGAAGCCCTCCTCGATCAGATCGACGCGGCGATCGTTGAGCACAAGCTCGACATCGAGATCGGGATAACGCGCCAGAAAGGCCGGCAAAGCCGGTCCGAGTTCGAGAATGCCGAAACTCATCGGCGCGTTGACGCGCAGGCGCCCGCGCACGGCGCCTTCGATGCAATTGGCTTCCTCGGCCGCCTGTTCGGCCTCGGCGACGATGCGGCTGGCATGCTCGAACACGACCGCACCCGCCTCCGTCACCGCGATCCGACGCGTCGTCCGGTTGAGCAGGCGAACGCCGAGCTGATCCTCCAGCGCCGAAACCTGGCGGCTGACAACCGATTTGGAGAGCCCGAGCGCATCGGCCGCCGCCGTGAAGCCGCCGAGTTCGACCACCCGTGCAAAAACCGCAAACCCGTTGAGATCCGCCATCAAATTGTTCCTAGGAAGCAACAATTAGTTCCAATTTCTAGCGATTGTATCCCTTTAAAGATCAATTAGATAGGAGGCATGGATTTGACTACTTCCCTTTCGGGGGGCCTGAACAGGAGAACGTCATGACCGACAAGACCAGAATTCTCGTCCTCTATCACAGCTCTTACGGACACATCGAAACCCTGGCGAAGACGGTTGCCGAGGGCGCCGGCAGCGTCGACGGCGTCGAGGTAACGCTGAAGCGCGTACCCGAGACCATGCCGGAAGAGGCGATGAAATCGGCCGGCATGAAAGTCGACCAGGAAGCCCCGGTCGCGAAGCCGCAGGAGCTGGCCGACTATGACGGCATTGTCTTCGGCAGCCCCACCCGCTTCGGCAACATGACCGGTCAGATGCGGACCTTCCTCGATCAGACCGGCGGCCTCTGGTCGAAAGGCGCCCTCACCGGCAAGCCCGGCAGCGTCTTCACCTCGACAGGCACCGGCGGTGGCAACGAGACGACCATCACCTCGTTCCATTCGACGCTGCTGCATCACGGCATGGTCGTTGTCGGCCTGCCCTATGCTGTCGGCGAGGAACTCTTCGACATTTCGGAAGTGCGCGGCGGCTCGCCCTATGGCGCCTCGACGCTGGCGGGCGGCGACGGCAGCCGTACCCCGAGCGGAAAGGAACTGAGCCTCGCCCGCAAGCAGGGCGCGCATGTCGCGGCCATCGCAAAGAAGCTGAAAAACTAGCGCGCGGTCCGAACGACGCAAAACCGGCCGCCGGGAGAACATCATGATCGACATTCGTACATTCGAAAGCCTCGGGTACGCCGACCATGGCTGGCTGGAGGCGAAGCATCACTTCTCCTTTGCCGGCTATCATGATGACGCGCGCATGGGCTGGGGCAAGCTGCGCGTCTGGAACGACGATCGCATCCGCCCCGGCACCGGCTTTCCGCAGCACGGCCATCGCGACATGGAGATCATCACCTATATTCGCGATGGCGCGATCACCCATCGCGATCACCTCAACAATGAAGGCCGCACCAAGGCCGGCGATGTGCAGGTGATGTCCGCCGGCAAGGGCATCCTGCACGAGGAATGGAATCTCGAGGCCGGCGACACACAGCTTTTTCAGATCTGGATCGAACCGGCACAGCGCGGCCTTCGCCCGCGCTGGGAAATGGCCTCCTTTCCGAAGCAGGACAGGAAGGGAAAGCTGGTGCCGCTTGCCAGCGGCCGGGCCAACGCACCCGCCGAGGCGCTCTGGATTGCGCAGGATGCCGAAATTCTCGGGGCAACGCTCGACGCGGGCACCGAGGTGACCCATGTCGTCGAGAGCGGTCGACTTGTCTATCTCGTGCCGGCGAAAGGCAGCGTCACGATCAACGGCACGCTGGTGCCCGAGCGCGCCGGCGCCGCCATCCGCGATGAAGACAGGATCGTCATCCGCGCCGGCGAAGACGCCGAAATTCTGATGGTCGACCTGCCGCCCGAACACTGAACGTCAGAAACGAACGGATACACAAGGAAAGGACACCGTCATGGGACTTCTGGTCGACGGCAAATGGACCGACAAGGGATACGACACCAAATCGACCGGCGGCCGCTTCGAACGACAGCAGTCGGTGTTTCGCAACTGGGTCACGGCGGACGGCGCGGCCGGCCCGACCGGCGAGGGCGGCTTCAGGGCCGAGGCCGGACGCTATCATCTCTATGTTTCGCTGGCCTGCCCCTGGGCGCACCGAACGCTGATCTTCCGCGCGCTCAAGAAGCTCGAAGGCGCGATTTCGGTTTCGGTCGTCGACCCGTTGATGCTCGAAGACGGCTGGACCATGCGCGGCGACGGCGGCACGCGCGACGAAATCAATGGCAAGACGAAGCTTCATGAAGTCTACACGCTGGCAGACCCCGACTACACCGGCCGCGTCACGGTGCCGGTACTCTGGGACAAGAAAACAAAAGCGATCGTTTCCAACGAATCCGCCGACATCATCCGCATGTTCAACACGGCTTTCGACGGCATCGAAGGCGTCGACGACACACGCGACTTCTATCCCGCCGACTTGCGCGCAGAAATCGACGGCACCAACAAATCCGTCTACGACAACGTCAACAACGGCGTCTACAAGGCAGGCTTTGCCACCGAGCAAACGGTCTATGAGGAAGCCGTCACGGCGCTCTTTGCCGAACTCGACCGGATCGAGCAGCGCCTGTCAGCGCAGCGCTGGCTGGCCGGCGACCGCTTGACCGAAGCCGACTGGCGTCTCTTCACGACGTTGATCCGTTTCGATGCGGTCTATCACGGACACTTCAAGTGCAACCTGCGCCGCATCGCCGACTATCCGAACCTGTCGCGTTACATGCGCGAACTCTATCGGGTACCCGGAGTCGCGGAGACCGTGAATTTCGATCACATCAAGAAGCATTATTACGGCAGCCACAAGACGATCAACCCGACCGGCATCGTGCCAAAGGGCCCGATCCTCGATCTTGGCGGACCGCCGCACTAGAGCGGAAAATGCCGATCGTCAGTCGGCCGCCCGCTCGCGTTTCGCCTGAACCTGCTCGATGGCCAGACCCGTATTCCGGTGCTCATTGTAGCGCAGCGAGCGCGGCAAGGCGAAATGATAGGCCTTCAGGGCCGCATCGTCGCTTTGACGCATCACACGGTCGACATCGATATAGACACATGCATCGCGCTGATGCTGCGTGCGATGAAGGCTGCCGCAATGACGGACGGCCTGTCGCAACGCACGCTCTTGCCTGGTATCGAGCTGTTGCAGCGCCGCGTCATCCGACGGCAGCGCATTCCAGTCGACGGTGTCGGTTGCCTGCGCCGCGCCGATACCGCCCAGCATGAGACCCGCAGCCACACAACCGCCGAGAATTGTCTTTTTCATGGCAACCTCCATCGTTCCATGCCCTCTTTGGCATGTGCACGCAATATGCTGTACCCCGCAGATCGAGATTCCTAGGTCGCAATTGTGGCGGAAAAAAATCATGGCGCGGCGCCACGCCCTCCCTAAGATCGGCAGCGGGATCACGGGAAATTGAGGGGGACCGGACAAATGGCGGGGTTCGCGGACTATGATAGGTATGACGGCATGGCGCTCGCCGCTCTCGTCAAACGCGGCGACGTCAGTCCGGCCGAACTGCTCGATGAGGCCATCGCCCGCACCGAGGCAATCAATCCGAAGATCAACGCCGTCGTCCTGAAGCATTATGACGAGGCCCGCGCGCAGATCGCGCGGGGACTGCCGGATGGTCCGTTTCGCGGCGTCCCCTTTCTGCTGAAGGATCTCCACCTCCTGCTCGACGGCACGGTGACGACCTACGGCTCGGCGCTTTTCGAGGGCAACCGAGCCGATCACAATTCGACGCTGACCGAACGTTACCTGACGGCAGGCCTCGTCATCTTCGGCAAGACCAACTCGCCTGAATTCGGACTGGCCGGAACCACCGAACCGCGCCTCTATGGCCCGACGCGAAACCCATGGGACCTCACCCGCTCGCCGGGCGGCTCGTCGGGCGGCGCCGCGGCAGCCGTCGCGGCCGGCATCCTCCCCTTTGCCAATGCCAGCGACGGCGGCGGCTCGATCCGCATTCCGGCCGCAGCCTGCGGCTTGTTCGGAATGAAGCCGACACGCGGCCGAACGCCGATGGGACCGGATCGTGGCGAGGGCTGGTCCGGCATGTCGATTTCGCATGTCGTTTCGCGCTCGGTGCGCGACAGCGCCGCGCTGCTCGATGCGACGGCCGGCGAAGCGCCGGGCGATCCCTATGCGGCACCGGCACAGACGCGTCCCTTCCTGCAGGAAGTCGGCGCAAAGCCCGGCCGGCTGCGTATTGCTTTCACGACACGACGCTCGGACGGTTCGGCCTGTCACCCGGATGTGGTGAAAGCGGTCGAGGACACGGCGCGGCTCTGCGAGAGCCTGGGTCATCATGTCGAAGAGGCCAGCCCGACCCTTGATCGCGAAGAGATCAGCCGCCATCAGGGCACGATCGTCGGCGCCAACACGGCGCTGACTCTCCGGCAGCGCGCCGCAGCATTGGGCCGCGAGGTCACGCAGAACGATGTCGAACACATCACATGGCTGATCGCGCAGGCCGCCCGGATGCGCGACAGCACCGATTACGCCGATGCGACCCTGTTCATCCATCGTCTTGGCCGTCAGATGGCCGCCTTCCACGAGGATTACGACATATTTCTCGCGCCGACACTGGGCATACCGCCAATGCCGCTCGGCACACTCGACATGATGACCGAGGATGTCGGCAACTACATGCGTGTCAGCTACGAATACATGCCGGGTACCGCCATCGCCAACATGACCGGTCAACCCTCGATGTCGATGCCACTCGACTGGAATGCGGCCGGCCTTCCCATCGGCACAATGTTCACCGGCAGGTACGGCGACGAAGCGACGCTGTTCCGCCTCGCCGCGCAACTTGAGGAAGCGCGGCCCTGGGCCGAACGCAGGCCGGCGCGCTGAGCGCTACCACAATTCGTCCGGTACGCGCCCCTCGAAGACTTCCGCGATCCGTCGCCGCGTCGAGGCGCTGATTTCCGCAGGCAGCGCCCCCGGCGAAAAGAAACCTGCTTCGGCGATCTCCGCGCTTTTGCGCGGTACGTGCTCATACGTACCGTGGTCCAGCACATACAGTGCGACGTGATCGGATTTGAATTCGCGGAAATTGGCATAAAGTCCGGCGAGCTTCGGCTCGCCATGGACCAGCACCCCCACCTCCTCGTCAAGTTCGCGCCGCAGCGCGGCCCGCATCGTCTCGCCGCGATCGACACCGCCGCCGGGCAGATACCATCCCGCAATATAGGTATGCCGCACCAGCAGAACGCGGCCCTCGGAATCGAACACGACCGCGCGCACGCCGGCCGTCAAGGGCCGGCGCAACCGCCAGTAAAGCCGGGCCAACGGCCGGACAATCTTCCAGAGAGGGGCACGAAAATCGGACATCGGCCCCAATCTAGCACGGTAAGGCGACCCGGGCGGCGCCTTTAGATGTCGTCAACCCTCGCTGCGCTAGTCTGCGCGGGGCGCGCCATCGCGCCGGACAGGCAGATCGATATGGGACTTTTCTCTCGTCTGATCGCGCGGCGGAAACTTGAGCCGCCGACGCCGGAAGAAGCGCCGCGCGTGTCGCCGGAGGCGCTCCGCCGTGCCTTGCGCAGCACGGCCACGGCATCGGGGTCGCTCTCGGCCGCCGAACTTGGACAGCGGATCGCGACCGCACTCAGCACCATCGAGACGGCCGTTCTCGCGATCGACGCCGTGACCGAACGCCTGCGCGAAGCTGCCGATCTGGTTGCAGATGCCGGACGGAGCGCCGACATCGGACGCCGCGCCTTGCTGGCCGACCGCTACGATGACCTTCGCGCGGAAATCGATGCCATCGTCGGCTCGGCCTCGCACAATCGCATCAATCTGATCAGTGGCCGCCGCATCGGCGGACAGTATACGAGCTTTCAGATCGCGCTCGACGGCGACGACCGCGCCGGCGTCTCTATTCCCGTCGTCAATCTGACAACGGGGCCCGGCGGTCTTTCGCTTTCACCGCCCCGCAGCGCCTTCGCCGAGGATGCCGAGATCGAATCCATCGCTGCAGAACTGGCTGCGGCCCGTTTGCTTGCCGCGGGCGGCGCCGAGCGCTTCGCCGATCATGCCGCGCTGATTGCCGACCGCCTGGCCCGCCTGATGGCGTTGGCGGGGTCGCATGCCATCGAAACGCAACTTCCGACCGGCATCGACGCCCAGGACGCCGAAAGCGCAGCGGCATCCGATGCCGAATACCAGCTCGGCATGGGCGCGGTCGAGGAAAAGCTGCGCGCCCTGGCCAGCAGGTTGAACGGCGACGAACGGGCCATCGCCGACGAACCTGCCGCCGAATCCGAGGACTCGTCCGACCAGGACGTCACGGACCGCTAGCCCATTCTGCTGCTCGGATCTCGTGCTATGGTGACCGCCAAAATCGGGAGGTCGCATGATGACGCAGAACACCGCAGAGGGACGCCTGGCAACCGAAGGCCCCAACGCCGAGCAGATCGAATACTGGAACGGCGACGCCGGCAACCGCTGGGCGCATTACCAGGACAAGCTCGATCGCATGCTGCAGCCCTTCTCCGATGCGGTCTTGCGGCTCGGCGCCGTCCGGCCCGGCGAACGGGTCATGGATGTCGGCTGCGGCTGCGGCGCGACGACTTTCGAAATCGCGGCCCATGCAGGCGCTGCCGGACATACGCTCGGCGTCGACATCTCCCAGCCCATGATCGCCCGGGCGCGGCAGCGCGCCGCGGCGCTGAACAGCAGCGCGGAATTCATGCTGGCCGATGCATCGACGCATACCTTCCCGCCGGGCTCGTTCGATCTTCTTGCTTCCCGTTTCGGCATCATGTTCTTTCTCGAGCAGGTCCCGGCATTCACGCATATGCGCAAGGCCCTGACATCTGGCGGCCGCGTCGCCTTCGCCTGCTGGCGGCCGATGAAGGAAAACGCCTGGGTTTCCGTCCCGCTCTTTGCCGCTTTGCCGCACATACCGAAACAGGAGCCAGCTGTTCCGGGCGCACCCGGCCCCTTTGCCTTTGACGACCGCGACCGCTTTCACGGCGTCCTGACGAGCGCCGGCTACAGCACCATCGAAATCGAACCCTTCGATGCGACGCTGGTCGTCGGCAGCGGTCCCGACCCCGTCGCCGACGCGCTGCAGCAGACACTGGACATCGGCCCCCTGTCCCGCATCTTCAGGGAACTGGACGACACCCAACGGGCAGGAACCGCCGACGCGGTGCGCGAGGCGTTGACGCACCATGTCGGCCCCGAAGGCGTGGCACTGGGCGGCGCGATCTGGCTGGTCACGGCGCGCGCCTGACCGCCCGACGGCCGTCCCTCCCCGGCACGATTGCCGGCGGGCGGCCCCGGGGCGATTCCATTTTCTTAAGAAACGGCCGTTAAGGTTGAGGCCTGTAAAGGTTGAAACGGGTGGGCAGTGCGAACACGCCCCGCGGGCCCCGTCCGTTTCATTTCGGGGTGGGGGCATGACTCAATCGATCTTCAAATCGCTGACCGTTCTGGTCGTCGACGACAGCTCATATATGCGGCATCTGCTGATGACGCTGCTGCATGCACTGGGTGTCACCGACGTTCACGTCGCGGCCGAGGGCGACGAAGCCTGGGAACTGTTTCGCCGCTACGAACCCGACATCGTTATCACCGATGCGGCAATGCTCCCGGTTGACGGTTTTGCCTTCGCCGAACGGCTGCGCAACATCACGGCCGGTGCGCTCGGCATGGTGCCGATCATCATGGTTTCGGGCCACACCGATCTCGCCTCCATCGAGCGGGCGCGCGACATCGGCATCACCGAATTTCTGTCCAAACCGATCTCGGCCCGCGGCCTCTATCAGCGGCTGATCCAGGTGATCGACCGCCCGCGCCAGTTCGTCGAGACTCCGACCTATCGCGGTCCGGACCGTCGCCGCCGCGACCAACCATTCGATGGCATCGACCGTCGCGGCGCCGTGGCCCTTCTGTGAGGAACCGACCGATGACTGACCTCAGCAAGACGACCCACGCGGAATCGGCCGAGCAGACGCCGCCCGAAGTTCGTTTCATTCGGGTGCCGTCGATCGCGGAGCGCAAGCTCGGCGCAGACTACGTCGCGCCGATGCGCCTCGATCCCCGCGTTCTCGACCAGATGCAATCGACGATCAAGGGCCTTGAAGCCCGGTATGGCGACTCGCTCCGCGAGCAGGTCCGTACCTTGCTGACACTGGTCGAACCCGCCTGCAGCGGCGATGCGGAAGCCCGGGGCCGGCTTTATGCCATTCTCCACGACATGCGCGGCCTCGCCGGCACCTTCGGTCACCCGATGGTCGGCCGCTTCGCCAATTCGCTTTGCCTCTATATTGAAAGTGCCGGCACGACGGCATGGCATGACGACACGATTTTCCGCTTTCATCTCGACGCCATTCGCGAGGCCCTCGAAAGCCCCGGCGCCGATCCGGCCATCACGCTCGAGACGCTCAACGCCTTGCAGAAACTCATCGCGGCGAGCGCAACGGAGCGGAGGCGTCAGGGATGACATCGTCGCCGACAAGGGCGGACGCTGACTTTTTCCGCAGACTGAAGGTTCTCGTCGTCGAGGACAGCGCGGAAATGCGCCGCCTTCTCGCGGCCCTGCTCGAATCGATGGGTGTCGAACAGATATTCGAAGCGCCCGATGGGCTTGGCGGGCTCGACGCCTTCGCCGAACACCGGCCCGACATCATCATCACCGACGGCTCGATGCAACCGATGGACGGTTTCGAGATGACGCACCGCGTCCGTGCCGCCGATGCGGCGGACGGCGCCAACCCCGACGTGCCGATCCTGATGATCTCGGGCCATATCGGCCGTGAAAGCATCGTTCATGCCCGCGATCAGGGCGTCACCGACTACCTTCCGAAGCCGCTTTCGGCCGGCGTGCTTTACGAGGCCATCGTCGCGGCGGTCTCGAAGCCGATCCATTTCGTCGAGACACCGGGTTATCGCGGCCCCTCCCCAAAGCGCCGGCTCTCGCCGCGCGGCACCGGCGACACCGCCGTCTGACCTCACGTCACCTCGGCCAGAAACCGCGACAACAGCGGATTGATGCGTTCGGGCGCCTGCCAGAACGGATTGTGTGCCAGACCCTCAAGTACATGCACCTTGCCGTCCCAGAGATTGCGATAGTTGACGCTCTCGAGGAACACGTTGTTGACAAAGGGCTCGTCGGCGCCGGAGACGACGGCGAGTGGCAGTGGCGACGTCGTCGCGATCTCGCGCCCGTCCAGGTCGAGTCCGGCCGCCACTGACTTGAGCATCAGCGGTCGGAAGCGCCCGTCCGCACGCTGGCAGCCTGCCACCATCCAGGGCTCGACAGGCACGCCCTCCCCGACCGTCTCCTGCGCATAGAGCTCGGCCTGTTCGGGTGTGAAGCTTTCGGCAAAGGTCAGCGCCATATGGTCCGACGGCAGGAAGGCGTCGCCCATATCGGCCGCACCGGCCGGCGGCGTCCCGGTGATCCACGCCGCCACCGTGCCGGGCCAGCGCGCCATCATCTCGAGCGCGGCATGTCCGCCCAGCGACCAGCCGATGAGCACCGCGCGCTCGACGCCGAGCGCCTCGGCGAAAGCTATCGCCGCATCGGCAAAGCCGTGGATCGAATAGGTCTTTTGCGGGTCGGGCGCATCGGAGCTCTGGCCATGCCCCGGCAGATCGAAGGCGATGCAGCGATAGCGTCGGCCGATCTCGCTTTCGAGCTGACGGCCGAAGATTTCCTTGCAGGAGGAATTGCCGTGGATGAACAGCACCGCCGGCCCCGCCCCGCCACTGTCCAGATAGCTGAGGCGCCCATGCGCCGTTTCGACCATTCCTGCAGTCAATTGGTCGCCATCCATCACTTTTTTTCCTTTTGATTCAATGCCTTGACATCACAATTATTAAAAATGACAGAAGCGTCACTATTTTTTGCATCCATTAACCCCTGCCGCTATATTGATATTCAAACGGGGCATGGCAGCGGCAACTGGCTGTGCCGATCAGGGTAGGAGCAGAAATGACAAAGATCACGACCAATATCACCGTGGATGCAGCCTATGAGGCGGTCGCGCCGGACGACTTCCCCGCAATGATGGAAGTCGAGCGCTACGGCAAGCGTTCCACCGCTTTCGACAAGATCATCTCGGCCACCCATGATCACTTCTGGGATCCGATGGACAAGAAGTACATCGACTTCTCCGCGCCGTTCGACATGGAGAACGAGTATCTGATCGACCCCGCGCAGAACACCGACCTCAAGACCGCGGTCAAGGACAAGCTCGACGAGAAGCAGAAGATCAAGCTGGTCAACATGGACGTGCAGTGGGGTCTCTCCTCGATTCTGCACGGCGAAGCCGGCGCACTGGCCCTGTCGGCCAGCCTCTGCCACATCCTCAAGGATCCGGGCGCGCAGGAATACGCCGCCAACCAGACGCGCGAGGAAGCACGCCACGTCGCCGGCTTCTCCAACTACATCAAGGCCCGCTGGGGCAAGCCGGTGCCCGTCGGCCCGGCGCTCGGCGACGTCCTGACCGAACTGGTCAACACGCCGCTGGTCTGGAAGAAGCTGGTCGGCATGCAGATGCTGGTCGAGGGCCTCGCCATGGGCGCCTTCGCCTCCTTCTACAAATGGGGCCGCGATCCGCTGATGGTGAAGCTGATGCAGCTCACGATGACGGACGAGGCCTTCCACCACAAGTTCGGCAAGATCTGGGCCGACCGCACCATTCCGAACCTGAAGGCGGAAGAACGCGATGCGATCGAGGACTGGGCCTGGGAGGTCTTCCAGGTACTGCTCTTCAATCTCGGCAGCCCCGAGCAGAAGAAGCACATCTATGCCGCCGTCGGCCTCGAATGGGAATGGGTCCAGGGCGCCTTCATGGAAGCCATGACCGACACCAACATCCGCGAGAGCATGCAGGAAAGCTCGAACATCTTCCGGGTGCTGATCAAGACGCTGCTGAAGGCCGGCATCATCACCGACCGCACGGCCATGAACTACGCCGCCTTCATCGACATGAAGGAACTCTATGGCGAGGGCGACCGCATGATCGGCGACGACATCGCCGAGGAAGGCATCAAGCTCCTGCGCCAGCTCAACGGCCAGGGCGGCGGCGCCTATTCGCTCGACAAGATGTCCGCCGCCGAATAGCGCCCGCGGCACCGAAACGAACAGGGCGGCTTCTCCGGGAGCCGCCCTTTTTCACGCCTGATGCATCAGACCGTCGATGATCCGGTCGAGCCCGGCCGTATATTCCACCCGCGCCGCCTCCGGGTCGTCGGCCGCCGCGATGCCGAGCGCCGCCTGTTGCAGCGCGCCCGACAGCAAGCCGTTGATCGACCGCATCTCGCCGGCCGCAATGAACCCCTCATCCACCAGATGCTGCAACGCATGGTCGAGAAACAGCGTCGACAGCGGCGCCTGCAGCGCCTGCCAACCGGCAAGCCCCAGCACCGCCGGCCCTTCGATCAGGAACAGCCGCCGCACTTCCGCGTCCGTATAGATGCCGAGCAGCACCCGGCACCCGACCTGGAGGTCCTCGCGGTCATGCGTGATCTGCGCCATCGTCTCCTCGAAAAGCCGCTGCCCGATCTCGGGCAGCATCTCCTCCAGCAGCGCCCGGAAGAGATCGCGCTTGTCGGCAAACTGGTGATAGAGCGCGCCCCGCGTCACACCGGCCGCCCGCACGATGTCCTCGGTGCCGGTCTCGGCATAGCCCCGCTCGGCAAACAGCCGCCGCGCCGCCGCGAGCAGCTTGTCGCGGTTCTTCGAGGGTCGCTTGGCAGGGGTTTCGCGGGTCATTTCCTCTTTCATACAGCTTGTATGGAAACTCGTTTCGGATTATACAGCCTGTATCTCATACAGACGGTATGAAAAATTCGGGGGCGAAACGATGTCCGGCCAGGCGATCCGCAACGACCCGACCTTCCGGCCCGGCCGGCAGATCCCCTGGTGGCTCTTTGCCGCCGTGCTCGGCGTGGCTGCCGCCATCGCCGCCGGCAGCATCGCCCTCCAGGGCGCCAATGAAGAGGGCCTGCTTCACATCACGCGCTACACGGCCCGCTTTGCCTTCCTGATCTTCGTCGTGGTCTTCGCGGCCGGCGCGCTGGCGCAGCTTTTCCCATCGGACACGACGCGCTGGCTGAAGCGCCACCGCCGCTATCTCGGGCTTTCCTTCGCGCTTGCTCATTTCATCCATCTCGGCGCGCTGACGTCATGGTTCGTCGCCATCGGCGAGATGCCGGAGACCGTCACCATTATCGGCGGCGGCCTGGCTTACATCTTCATCGCCCTGCTGGCGCTGACCTCCAACGACTGGTCGGTCCGCAAGCTCGGCCCGAAAGTCTGGCGCCGCCTGCATCTCACCGGCGTCGCCTATGTCTGGCTGATCTTCATGAATTCCTATCTCGGCCGCCTCGCCAGCGAGACCCCACCCGAGCCCAGGGTGATCTTCGCCATTACCGCCGGCCTCGGCTTTCTGGCGCTCGGCCTGCGCATTACGGCCTGGGCCGCCCGGCGCCGCAGCCGATCACGCGCTCTTGTTGGTTGACGCAGCGTCGCCTGTGCTAGTCTGACCGTCGTCTGGGCCCGAATGGCCCCGGAGGTGCAGATGCGCGCGACCAATGGCAGGCCCTCTCGGTGGGCAGGCGCGGCCGTCCTCGGCCTCGCATTGCTGCTGGCCGGCGCTGCCGAGGCCAACATCTTCGGCCGCGACGACCGCCGCGACATCCGCCCCGAAGACGGCCTGAGCGGCGTCGGCGTCATTGTCTGCGCGGGCACGACAAGGCGGCCGACCGGCGTCCTGCTGGCCTCCGCCCTGCTGCCCGAGGACCGCGACTACGAGGTCATCGCCTCGGCCGCCCATGTCTTCATCGGCCCGCAGGGCCGCCTGACGGAATGTGCGTTCCGCCCGCATGGCACGCCCGACATCGCCGCCGCCATCATCTTCATCGAAAGCGGCAGCCGCACGCCCTATCGCGACCGCGACTGGCACAATGACTGGGCGGTCGCCGTGCTCGACCGGCGCCTGCCCGGCGACATCGAGAGGCTGAAACCCCGGGTGATCGACGATCTGGCGGCCGTCGCCCTGCGCGAAGCCGGCGCCCGTTTCATGCTTGCCGGCCACAATGGCGAGCGCGGCCCGCTGCAGATGTCCGAGCATTGCGGCCCCGTGCGCAAGCGCAGCTCCCATCTGAACCGCTTCGACCCGCGTGTCGTGAACCACGATTGCGACATGATGCCGGGCTGGTCGGGCGGCCCGCTGATCCTGCGCGAGCGCGGCACCGATTACATGATCGCGGTCAATTCGCAGGCCTCGAACGCGATCACCCATGTCTCCGGACGCCCGTTCAGCGGCAGCCTCAACCCCAATGTCGCGATCCGTGTCGACGGGCGCTTCAAGCAGGCGATCGACCGTCTGCTCCGTGCCGGCGCGGCCGGCGTCACCGCCCATTGCCTGGTCGCCAGCCGCGACGCGGGCCCCGGCCTGCCCTGCTAGCCGTATCACTGCCGCGCGCTTGACGCAGCGGCATCTGCGCGCCGGATGACCGCCCGCGATTTCCTCCCTATATTGGCCGCAAAAGAAACAGGCCCGCCCGGCCGCCGCGCCGGGGGCCGCCAGAACACGCTTTCCGGGAGGGAAAACATGCCTTGGAACTTCGGCGACATTCTTGACGCCATATCGCCCGTCCTGCCGGCCGAAGCGCCGGCCTTCATTCATGGGCCCCGCCGCATCACCTGGGGCGAGACGACGAAACGCACCAACAATCTCGCCCGCGCCATGATCGAGCGCGGCGCGAAGCCCGGCGACAAGCTGGCCTTCTACATGCGCAACCGGCCGGAATATATCGAACTGCTGGCCGCCGGGTTCAAATCGCGCCTGACCCATGTCAACGTCAACTACCGCTACAAGCCCGACGAAGTCTTCTACATCTTCGACAATTCGGATGCGCAGACCGTCGTCTATGGCAGCGAGTTCCGCGACATCATCGAGGAGATCCGCCCGCGCCTGACGAAAGTGCAGACCTTCATCGAGGTCAATGACGGCGGCGACATCGCGCCCTTTGCCGAACGCTACGAAACCCTGGCCAATACCGGCGCCGGCGCCACGCTCGACATCGAACGTTCGCCCGACGACTTGCTCTTCATCTATACCGGCGGCACCACCGGCATGCCGAAAGGCGTGATGTGGCGCCACGACGATCTGCGCGAAGTGCAGCTTTCGGCGCTGCGCCGCCTCGGCCCCGTGCCGGAATCGCTGCCTGCCCTGGTCGCGGCGATCAAGGAAGTCGGCCCCGCCGGTCCGATGATCCCGGCCTGCCCGCTGATGCACGGCACCGGGCTGCTGACGGCGCTGGGCAACATGGTCTCGGGCGGCTGCATCGTCACCCTCGACAGCCATTCGCTCGACCCGCACGAACTCTGGTCGGAAGTCGACCGCAACAAGGTCCAGCAGGTCGCCATCGTCGGCGACGCCTTTGCCAAGCCGATGCTGCGCGCGCTCGAGGAGACGCCCGGCAAATACGACCTGTCCTCGATCGTCACCATCATCTCCTCGGGCGTCATGTGGTCGACCGAGGTGAAGCGCGGCCTGCTGAAATACATGCCGAACGCGATCATGACCGACAGCTTCGGCGCCTCCGAAGCGGTCGGCCTCGGCTCCTCGCTGATGACGAAGGACGGCGAGATCGCCACCGCCAAGTTCCAGATCGGCGAACGCTGCAAGGTCTTCGACGAGAACGACGAACTGGTCGAGCCGGGCTCGGGCAAGCCGGGCTTCATCGCGCTCGGCGCGCCGATCCCGGTCGGCTACTACAAGGATCCCGAAAAGAGCGCCCGCACCTTCAAGACGGTACGCGGGGAGCGCTATGCGATCCCCGGCGACTGGTGCACCGTCGAGCCCGACGGCACGCTGACCCTGCTCGGCCGCGGCTCGGCCTGCATCAACACGGCCGGCGAAAAGGTCTACCCGGAAGAAGTCGAGGAAGCGCTGAAGACGCATCCCTCCATCGAGGACGCGCTGGTCGTCGGCCTGCCCGACGAGAAATGGGGCCAGGCCGTCACCGGCGTCGTCAAGCTCAGCAACGGCGCCGCCTTCGACGAGGAAGCGCTGCGGGCCCATGTCCGCAACCAGCTGGCCGGTTACAAGACGCCCAAGCGCATTCTGATCGGCACGGTCCCCTTCCGGGCCCCGAACGGCAAGGCCGACTACAAGACCGTGACCGAATTCGCAAAGCGCGAACTCGGCGCGGCCTGAAATAAAGGAGAAGCGCGATGACGCCGGATGAATTTGCAGACCTGCTCGCGCGCTTCTCCGCCGCCGCCACGGCCGGCGACGGCAAGGCCTTTGCCGAATGCTTCACCGAGGATGCGGTCTATCACGACTACATCTATGGCGATCACAAGGGCCGCGCCGAAATCGCCCATATGCTCGAAGAGCTCTTCCACCGCGATGCGCGCGACTACGACTGGCGCATGATCGACCCTGTCTGCAACGGTAATCTCGGTTACGCCTGGTCGCTCTCGAAATTCGTCTCGACCCTGCCGCAATATGAAGGCAACCAGGTCGTCATCGACGGCATGAGCCGTTTCGAACTGCGCGACGGGCTGATCGCCGACTACCGCGAAAGCGTCAATGGCGGCGTCGCCATGGCACAGCTCGGCGTCGAGGAGCCGCGCCTGGCCGGCGTGCTGCGCAAATGGGCCCGGCAACTGCGCGAACGGTCCGACGTCGCGCGCTATCTGAAATCCTGATCCCCGGAGAGCCGATGCCCCTGAAGCTTGCCCTGCTCGGCCAGACCTGCGCCGACAACCGCGCCCATATGGAAGCGCGCCTGACATCGGACTGGGAGATCGGCCTCTGGCTGCCCGGCGATCCGGTCGACAGGGGCGAGGCGCTGCTCGGCGACGCCGATGCCGTGGTGGTGGGCAGCGACGCGCTGGTATCGGGCGGCGCCTTCGCGCTGATCCCGAAGGCGAAGAAGCTGCGCCTCTTCCAGCTTCCCTTTGCCGGCTTCGACTGGCTGAAGCCGGAAGGCCTGCCGCAAGGCTGCTTCATCTGCAACGCCCGCGGTCATGAACAGGCCATGGCCGAATTCGCGATCGCAAGCCTTCTCGAATGGGAGATCGGCTTCCGCAAGCTCGATGCCAGCTTTCGCGGCGGCTCGTGGAAATATCAGGGCACGAGCCGCGACCCGGAAGCCCTGCACGGCGAAGTCCATGGAAAGACGCTGGGCATTTTCGGCTATGGCAATATCGGCCGCGAGGCGGCGGTCCGTGCAGCGGCCTTCGGCATGCGCGTCATTGCCATCGCCCGAAGCCCCCGCGACGCGGCGCCCGCACCGCTCGACTGGATCGGCACCCGCGCCGACACGGAACGCTTTCTGGCCGAAAGCGACTACATCCTGCTCGCCTGCGACCTCAACGACGACACCCGCCACGCCATCGACGCGGCCGCCTTCGCGCGCATGAAACCGTCCGCCGTCATCGTCAATGTCGCGCGCGGACCGGTGATCGAGGAAGAAGCGCTTTACAAGGCGCTTGCCGGCAAGCGCATTGCCGGCGCCGCCATCGACACCTGGTACATCTATCCGAACCGTCCGCTGCCCGGCGGCACGCCGGAAGAGAATCCGCGCCCCTCGCGTTTTCCCTTCCACACGCTCGACAATCTGATCATGACGCCGCATTGCTCGGCCCACACCGAGGGGTCGGATGTCCGGCGCTGGCAATCCATTGCCGCCAATCTCGATGCCTTCGCGGGAGGCCGCGAGCCGCCGGGGCTGGTGATGCGCGGCACCGGCCGCCCCAATGCGGCCTGAGCGAAGTTCCGCATTCACCCATAAGAGCCCTCCCCCTCACCCGCCGATGCCGGTTGCCTCGGCGGGGCCGGTTGCTATGCTGTCGCCAACCAAAATCGAACCCCTATGAGAGAGATTTCCATGGAAACGCTGGAGAAATTCCGCCAGGAGACACGGGCCTGGCTGGAGGAGAACTGCCCGCCCTCGATGCGGACGCCGATGACCTCCGAGGATGAAACCGTCTGGGGCGGCCGCAACGCCAAATATCCGAACCCCGAGGCGAAGCTCTGGCTCGACCGCATGGCGTCGCGCGGCTGGACCGCGCCGACCTGGCCGAAAGAATATGGCGGCGGCGGTCTCTCGAAAGAGGAAAACCAGGTCCTCCAGCAGGAACTGCGCCGCATCAAGGCGCGTCCGGCGCTGTCGAGCTTCGGCATCTGGATGCTCGGGCCGGCCCTGCTCGAATTCGCCAACGAGGAGCAGAAGAAGGAACACCTGCCGAAAATCGTGCGCGGCGAAATCCGCTGGTGCCAGGGCTATTCGGAACCGGGCGCGGGCTCGGACCTCGCCGGCCTGCAGACGAAATGCGAAGACAAGGGCGATCACTACCTGGTCAACGGCCAGAAGATCTGGACCTCCTATGCCGACAAGGCCGACTGGATTTTCTGCCTCGTCCGCACCGATCCGACGAAGAAGCACGACGGCATCAGCTTCCTGCTCTTCGACATGGCATCGCCCGGTGTCGAGGCGCGGCCGATCTCGATGATCTCGGGCGCCTCGCCCTTCTGCGAAACCTTCTTCACCGATGTGAAGGTGCCGAAGGGAAATCTGGTCGGCGAACTCAACAAGGGCTGGACCATTGCCAAGCGCCTGCTGCAGCACGAACGCGAGATGATCTCGGGCATGGGCCTCGGTGGCGCGGGCTCCGGTGCCGGTCTCGGCGGCCTCGAACAGGCGGCGAAGGATTATTACGGCGAGGAGAACGGTCGCATCGCGAGCCCCGCGCTGCGCGACCACATCACCCGCCAGAAGATGGACGGCAAGGCCTTCGCATTGACGATGCAGCGCTCGGCCGAGGAAGCCAAGGCCGGACAGGGTCCGGGTGCCGCTTCGTCGATCTTCAAATATTACGGCACCGAACTCAACAAGCGCCGCTTCGAACTGCTGCTCGAAATCATGGGGACGAAGGCGCTGGGCTGGGAGGGCGAAGGTTTCACTGGCGACGAAATTGCCGTCACCCGCTCCTGGTTGCGCTCCAAGGGCAACTCGATCGAAGGCGGCACCAGCGAGGTCCAGCTGAACGTCGTTTCGAAGCGCGTGCTCGGCCTGCCCGACTGACGCGCAGCGCATTCCCGTTCGGGCGCGCCGGCAACTCACGCACAATTGCGGCGCGCCCTCGCCTATTCACAGAAACAGAAAAAGACATAGAAACGCGATGGCACTAGTACTCACCGAGGAGCAGCAGCTCCTGCGCGACACCGCAACGCAGTTCTTTCAGGAACGCGCCCCGATCGCCAATCTGCGCAAGCTGCGCGACACGAAGGATGCCACCGGCTTCGACCGCGGCCTCTGGAAGGAGATGGCCGATCTCGGCTTTGCCGGCATCATGATCTCGGAAAAATACGGCGGCACCGATTTCGGTCCCGTCGGTCTCGGCCTCGTGCTCGAACAGGCCGGCCGCACGCTGGCGGCAAGCCCGCTGGTCTCCACCGTGCTGCTCTGCGGCTCGGCCGTACAGCTCGCCGGCAATGCGACGCAACGCCAGGACATTCTCTCGGCCATTGCCGCCGGCGACCGTGTCATGGCGCTGGCGCTCGAAGAAGGCCCGCACCACAATCCGGCACGCATCGCCACCCGCGCCGCGGCCGATGGCAAGGATTTCAGGATTTCGGGCCGCAAGACCTTTGTGCTCGACGGTCATGTCGCCGATCAGCTGATCGTCGCCGCGCGCACCGCCGGCAACGAAAACGACCGGGCCGGCATCACGCTGTTCCTGGTCGATCCGAAATCGGAAGGCGTCAAAGTCACACGCACGCTGATGGTCGATAGCCGCAACGCCGCCGAGATCGCCTTCGACAATGTCGCCGTGCCGGCCACCGCCGTGCTGGGCTCGGTCGATGGCGGCATCGATGTGCTGGAGCAGGTGCTCGACATCGCCCGCATCGGCCTCTCGGCCGAGATGCTGGGTCTGGTGCAGGAAGTCTTCGACACGACGCTGGCCTATCTGAAGGAGCGCAAGCAGTTCGGCAAGGTCATCGGCTCCTTCCAGGCACTGCAGCACCGCATGGCCGTGCTCTTCGCCGAGATCGAGCTGTCCCGGTCGGTCGTGCTGGATGCGCTCTCCGCGCTCGAAGCCCGGCGCAACGACGTGCCGCTGATTGCCAGCCTTGCCAAGGCGCGCCTGTCCGACATCGCCACCCTGATGACCAATGAAGGCCTGCAGATGCATGGCGGCATGGGCATGACCGACCAGTTCGATATCGGCCTGTTCATGAAGCGTGCGCGTGTGGCGGCAGCGACCTTCGGCGACGGAAATTTCCATCGCGACCGTTATGCGTTGCTGGAAGGCTTCTGACGATCCCGCGGATATCCGGACCCGGTCCGGATATCCGTCCATGTACATGCCGCGAGGTGCCGGTCGGCGATGGTGAATTTCAGTTTCGGTTCGGCAGTGCGTATTCTGCCGCTTCTGGCGGCAATGCTGGGCGGGATTGCAACGGCCGGGCCGGCCGTGGCCCATCCCCATGTCTGGATCGACCTGAAGACGGAAGCCCATATCGATGGCGAGGGACGGTTTGCCGCCCTCACGATCGTCTGGATCTTCGATGAATTCTATTCGGCCTTCGCGCTCGACGGCCTCGAAAAGCCGGGCGGCGCTTACAAGCCCGAGGATCTGGCCGCCCTGACCGACGTCAACATGACCAATCTCGAGGAGTGGAACTACTTTGCCGAGGTGACGCGGGGCGGCGAAACGGCGAAATTCGGCAAGCCCCGCGATGCCCATTCGGCCTGGGACGAAAAAAGCGGGCGCCTGACCCTCACCTTCACCCTGCCCCTCGAGGAACCACAGCTTGCAACGGCGGCAACGCCGGCGAAATTCCGCGTCTTCGATCCCTCCTATTACATCTCGATCGACTATGTCGAAAAGGATCCGCTGCGGCTGGTCGGCGCGGCGGCGGATCGTTGCGCCACCCGGATTGAAACGCCGAATGTCGAGAATGTCTGGACGACGCTGCCTGAGACGGCCTTTACCGGCAGCCAGACGCAATTCGGCGAAATGTTCGCCGCAACCGCGACACTGACATGCCAGGAGACGCCGTGATCGCCGCCTCGAACAGGACCGCGCTGGCGGCATTGACGGTCCTGGCCGCATTGCTGGCGTTTCACCTGCCGGCCCTGGCCCAGAGCCCTTTCGCCATGCCGGGCGGCGAGGCGCCACCGCCCGAACCCGGCTTCGCGGCCACGCTGATGCGCTACATCATGGCCATGCAGCAGGAATATTATCGTGCCCTGGCCGGCGCCTTGCGGGCCGTCAATTTGCAGGGCTCGCTGGCCGCCGCCTGGGGTCTCGTATCGATCTCCTTCCTTTATGGCGTCTTTCACGCCGCCGGACCGGGTCACGGCAAGGTCGTGGTCACCTCGTGGTTGCTTGCCGACGAACGCGAAGTGAAGCGCGGCATCCTGATTGCCTTTCTCTCGGCCTTTGCGCAAGCCGTGACGGCAATCCTGCTGGTCGGCATCCTGGCCGTCCTGCTGGGCATGACCCAGCGTGCCACGGCCGACATCGTGCCGATGGTCGAACGGGCAAGCTATCTGCTGATTGCAGGCATTGGCGCCTGGCTTCTCTGGCGTGCCTTCCGCCCGATCCATGTGCATACCCATGATCACGGCCATCATGACCATGACCATGACCATGGCCATGACCATGGCCACGATCACGCGCATCTGCCGGCGCCGCAGGATTTGCGCAAGGCGCGGGACCTGAAAGGCATGATTGCGATCATCCTGTCGGTCGGGCTGCGCCCCTGCAGCGGCGCGATCCTGGTGCTGCTCTTCGCGCTGACGCAGGGTGCCTTTCACATCGGGGCGCTTTCAGCCTTCGCCATGTCGGTTGGAACCGCGATCACGGTATCGGCGCTGGCGCTGCTGACGGTCGCCTCGAAAAACGCTGCGCTTCGGCTTGCCGGCAAGGTCGACAGTCCCTGGACGCAGCGTCTCGAACGGACCCTGCGGATCGTGGGTGGCGGCTTCATCCTGCTCTTTGGATTGTTCCTGCTGGTTGGCTCCTTCACCCTGCCGGCCCAGCCGCTTTTCTGACGTCCCGGCCTATCGACAAGCTCTGCCCCCCGCCCCATACTGCCCCCGAAAACCGCGCTGCGCACCGCGCGCGCCTCCCGCATAAGCATAAACGAGCTAGAGACAAGCGATGGCCGACGACAAGACCAGCGACCAGCCCGAGCGCATCACCGTACTTGCGCGCGATTTCACCCCCGCCGCCATGGAATTCCACCGCCGGAACATGAGCGAGAAGGGCTACCGCATGGAAGGCCAGATCGTGCAGCGCAAGTTCCAGATGATCGAGGGACTCGGTGCACCCAGGGATCTGTTCGACGGCGAGGCGTTTTATGCTGTGACCTTCGTCCGCAAGAACATCGACAAGTGAGGCAGCCGTCCGTTGTCGGGCGGCATTTCACCGGCCTTCTGTAAGTCGCGCCGAAGATCGGCGCGACAAATACGGAGAAGCAGACCGCATTCCGGCACCGGTACGAAGGCGGCGGCGTGACTGCAAATGCCGGAGAAGCGATTGGCCGCGCGCGATACGCAGCAGAAAAAGCGCGCAAGCGTCTCCTGATGAATGCCATTATTTTTCGCGGGTTCCCGCCATTCTTCGGCCGCCACCTGCGGACAAACCCGTTGACTTGGCCAGTCTTATCCTGTTGTCTTTCCGGGCAATCGACATTTTGGCCTGGCTTGGCTGCTCCGTCCTACGGGCCTTTTCAAGACTCCCAAAAGATCAGGTTGTACGACGCCGCGCGATAGGCGCGCGGTTATTGACGCATGCAAATGCGTTTGAGGAGACGAAGAGATGGCGACAGGTATCGTGAAGTGGTTCAACGGCCAGAAGGGTTACGGCTTCATTCAGCCGTCCGACGGTGGCCGCGATGTGTTCGTTCACATCAGCGCCGTGGAGCGCGCTGGCCTCAGCACGCTGAACGAAGGCCAGAAGGTCAACTACGAACTCGTGACCGAAAAAGGCAAGACGTCCGCTGCCAATCTGACAGTGGCGTAAGGCATTTATCCTTCGATGGATCGGATGGCCGGGCTTCGCGCCCGGCCATTTTCGTTTGCAGGCTTATTTCTTGCCGCCCTTGCCGGGGGGCGTCTTGGTCGGTGCCGCGAAGGGCGAAGCGGCCGCGGCGGGAGCCTTCTTCTTGTTCTTGTCCGCCTTGGGCTTCTTGGCTTCGCGATTGCTCTTCTTCTGACCTTTGGCCAATTTGGCCTCCTGTTGAAGCGCTGACGGCGGCGCGAACGATCCGTGCCGGCGTCGACTGCGCATGTCTGCATTGCGGACTATACGCGCCACGGCGAAGCACCGCGCGGGATTTTTTTAGCTGTCGCCTCTCTGTCAAGAACATCGTCGTTGGATTTTTTGTTCTCCAAAGAGGCTCTGCGGGGTTGGAACCGGGTCGCTTCGTGACCATTATGGAAGGAGCGACAATCGCGAGCGGCGGCAAATCGGCCTATGACGGAATCCCTCCCCCACGCGCGCGGCGATGCAGCCGGCTGTGCAAATGCCTGTCAGGCCAGCCTGAAGGAACGCTACAAGGCCGTCCGCGAAACGACCGAGGCGCTTGCCGCCCCGCTCAGTGCCGAAGATCAGACGATCCAGTCGATGACGGCGGCCAGTCCCGCGAAATGGCACCGCGCCCACACGACATGGTTCTTCGAGACGTTCCTGCTGCGTCCCCGGCTTCCGGGCTACGCGCAGTTCGACGAGAGCTATCACTATCTTTTCAATTCCTACTACGAGGCGTTTGGCGAGCGTCTGGCCCGCGCCCAACGCGGCATGATCACACGCCCGTCCGCCGGCGAAGTCGCAGATTATCGCGCACATGTCGATGCGGCGATGCAGCGGCTCCTCGACGATTGCCCGGAAGACACCGCAACTCTCGTCGAACTCGGCCTCCATCACGAGCAGCAGCATCAGGAATTGCTGCTCACCGACATCAAGCATGCATTCTCGCTCAATCCGACAGAGCCCGTTTACAGCCGTCGCGAGCGCAATCCGGCTGCCAACGACGCCGCGCCGCAGCTCGGCTGGCACGAAATTGCGGCCGGTGCCTACACCATCGGCCATGACGGCGCAGGCTTTGCCTTCGACAATGAAGGCCCGGCCCATCGTGTACTGCTCAACGATGCGCGCGTCGCCACACGGCCCGTCAGCATCGGCGAATATCTCGACTTCATGGCGGATGACGGCTACCGCCGCCCGGAATTCTGGCATGCCGACGGCTGGGAGGCCGTGCAGGCGGAAGGCTGGCGCGCACCGGCCTATTGGCGACACGATGAAGATCTCGGCTGGACCGCCTACACCCTGCACGGGCGGTTGCGTCTGCGTCAGGACGAACCGGTAACGCATGTCAGTCTCTACGAAGCGGCCGCCTATGCCGCCTGGGCCGGCAAGCGTCTGCCGGACGAAGCCGAATGGGAAGTCGCGGCCCGCACCTGGCCGCATCCGAACGAACACCAACCGGCGCTCAATCTGCATCCGCGCCCGCTGGCGCGCGGCTTCTGTCAGGACGTCTGGGAATGGACCGGCAGCGCCTACCTGCCCTATCCGGGCTTCCGGCCCGCAAGCGGCGCGGTCGGCGAATACAACGGCAAGTTCATGGTCAACCAGATGGTGCTGCGCGGCCGCTCCTGTGCCACGCCGCCGGGCCACGAGCGGCCGAGCTATCGAAACTTTTTCTGGCCCGGTGCCAGATGGCAATTCAGCGGCTTCAGGCTGGCGGAGGACGCATGACAGGAAGCAAGACACGGCTGGCGGAGCTTCAGGACCATGAACCCTCGCTCGACGAATTCCGCAGCGGCGTGATCGACGGACTTTCGGCACCGCGGAAATTCATATCCAGCAAGTTCCTCTATGACGCCCGCGGCTCGCGCCTCTTCGACGATATCTGCGAACTGCCCGAATATTATCCGACACGCACCGAGACCGGCATTCTCGAGCGCCACGCAAGCGACATTGCGCGCCTGCTCGGACCGCGCACCCGGCTGGTCGAATTCGGTTCGGGTGCCGGAACGAAGATCCGCATCCTGCTGGACGCCCTCGACCGCCCCGCCGTCTATCTTCCGGTCGACATTTCGCGCGATCATCTTGTCGCCGCCAGCACCGACCTCGCCAGGACCTTTCCCGAGCTTCGCATCGCACCGGTTTGTGCCGACTACACCGCTCCCTTCGCCTTGCCCGATGTCCCCGGCGTCGCACATGAAACGACGGCCGGTTTCTTCCCCGGCTCGACCATCGGAAATTTCACGAAGGAAGAAGCAGCCGCCTTCCTCGCCGGCACCCACGACCTGCTCGGCAGCGGCGCGATAATGATCGTCGGGATCGATCTGGTAAAGGATATCGACGTGCTGCGCGCCGCTTATGACGACGCGGCCGGCGTCACCGCCGCTTTCAACCTCAATCTGCTCAGGCGCATCAACCGCGAACTCGGCGGCACCTTCGATCTGTCGCGCTTTCGTCACGAGGCACGCTGGAACGACGGTCTGGAACGCATCGAGATGCATCTTGTGTCGCTGCGCGACCAGGATGTCGCCATCGGCGCGCAGCGCTTTCATTTCCAGGAAGGCGAGACAATCCACACCGAAAGCTCGCACAAGTACCGGCTCGACGGCTTCCGCGATCTCGCCGCCCGTGGCGGCTACGATCCGATCGAAGTCTGGACCGACGAAAAACAGTTCTTCAGCGTTCACGCGCTTCGTGCAAGATAGGCCGCAACGACATCTGGCAACCGGCAAGCACGAGGCGCGCATGATTACCGTCCACCATCTCAACAATTCGCGTTCCCAGCGCATCCTCTGGCTGCTGGAGGAGCTTGGCCTCGACTATGAGATCGCCGGCTACAAGCGCGATGCCACCACAAATCTCGCGCCCGACGAGCTGCGGAAGATCCATCCGCTCGGCAAGTCGCCCGTCATCACCGACGGCGGCGAAACAGTCGCCGAATCGGGCGCCATTGTCGAATATCTGATCCGCAAATACGGCAAGGGCAAGTTCATGCCGGGCGAGAACACGCCGGATTTCTTGCCCTGGCTGCACTGGATGCATTACGCCGAGGGATCGGCGATGCTGCCGGTCATGCTGACGCTCTACACGATGCGCCTCGGCGACGCCGCCGCGCCCTTGCGTCCGCGCCTCGAAAGCGAGATTGCCAATCACTTCGGCTACATGGACAAGGCGCTCGGAAAGAACGACTTCTTCGTCGGCAACACGCTGACCGGCGCCGATTTCCAGATCGTCTTCGTACTTGAAGCCGCCCGTTCGCTCGGCCTGATGAAGCCTTACGCCAATCTCAACCGCTATCTCGACGCGATCCATGCGCGGCCGGCCTACAAGCGCGGCGTCGAGCGCGGCGGCCAGTACGATTTGGGCGGCTGACGTCTCTCGCTGTCTAGTAATGCGCGGCGTAATTGAGTCCGAACCAGATCGCAGCGATGACAAAGGCGGCAACGCCGATCGCCGCGCTGGCGACGCTGGCGCCGATGCCGACCACAAGTCCGTCATGCTCGACAAGGCCGAGCCCGACCACGAAAAGCGAAATCGCCGGCAGCCAGCCCGTGAACGGCACCGGCATGCACAGGACCAGCGCGGTCATCAGCAGCAGCACGCCGAGCGGGCGTTCGGCCGGTCCGCGAAACAGGCCAGGCATGCGCATCCGCATGACCCGCGACAGCGGCCGGGCCAGCGGCAGGGCCTTCAGCGCCCCAGCCCGCCAGCGCTTGCGGGCGAACAGCCGCTTCGTGATCAGATCGGGAAGCCACAGGGCCCGTCGACCGAGGGCCATCTGCGCGGCGATGAAGATCGCCGGCAACCCCAGAAAGAGGTTGGCGCCGGGCGGCAGCGGCAGCATGTTGACGAGACCGACCAGCACGAATCCCCAGCCGAAGCTGCGATCGCCCAGCGACTCCAGCACCTCGCCCAGCGTGCTGCCATTCGGCCTCTTGCGGGTGCCGACCTGCGCTAGCCCGCGCAGGGCGCCGCTTCTTCGTTGCTTCATCGACGTCTCATCGAAATCCGTACCTTCCCCGGGCCGGCTGGCATCTAACACCTTTTGACGCAGGCCGTCACTGCGCCAATATGGCATTTGACAACCGCGCGATGCGCCGGGCGCATATGGAACCGCCGATGAACAGACCTTGGTATCTCTATATTCTGGAATGCGCGGGCGGCAGGCTCTACACCGGTATCGCGCTCGATCCCGAGGCGCGCTACAAGGCGCATGCCGAGGGGCGCGGCGCAAAATTCACCCGCAGCTATCCGCCGGTCCGGCTGGCGATGGTCGAGGCCTTCGCCAATCGCTCCGAAGCCTCGAAGGCGGAATATGCCGTCAAGAAGCTGAGCGCGGCGGAAAAGCGGAAACTGGTTGGCAAGGCAGAGCAATGACCGAAACGGCACCCCTCAGTGAGCGGATCGATGAGCTGGAGGCACGGCTCGCCCACCGCGAACGCGAGATCGAGGAACTGAACGAGCTTGTCGCCCGTCAATGGCAGGCGATCGACGAGCTGAGCCGCCGCCTCGGCACGCTGGGCGGCCGTCTGCAGGCGGTCGAGGACCGCGCCGACGCCCCTGCGGGCGCCGAACCGCCACCGCCGCACTATTGATCAGCGATGCTGACCGCCCCCGCACACAGCGCCGTCACCGTCGAAACGGATCTGTCGGTCCTCCACCGCGACGACGATCTTCTGGTTCTCTCGAAGCCGAGCGGTCTGCTCTCGGTTCCCGGCAAGGATCCGGCGCTGGCCGATTGCCTGGAGAGCCGGGCGCGCAACGCCTTTCCGGGCGCCCTGTTGGTTCACCGTCTCGACCGCGACACCTCGGGAATCATGGTGATGGCGCTGAACCGCAAGGCGCAACGCCATCTCGGCCTTCAGTTCGAACGCCGCCGGATCGGGAAGGCCTATGTCGCGCGGGTCTGGGGAGAGGTCGCCAATATGAAGGGCTGTGTCGACGCGCCGATCGCCTGCGACTGGCCCAACCGGCCGAAACAGATGATCGATCGCGACAACGGCCGGCCGGCGCTGACGCAATGGGAAGTGATGGAACGCGAACCGGGCGCGACCCGCGTGATGCTCCGTCCACTGACGGGCCGTTCGCATCAGCTCAGGGTCCATTTGCTGAGCCTCGGCCATCCGGTGCTCGGCGACAACTTCTACGCCCATGACGAAGCGCTGCGGGCGGCCGACCGGTTGCAGCTCCATGCCCTCGAACTGACGCTGCGCCACCCCGCGGATGGCCGCTTCTGCACCTTCCGCGATCCCTGCCCCTTCTAGGAGGCAGGCCGCCAGGCACTTGTCCCCGCTTTGTCCCCGGGGTCAGCAGAGACTTGTCCCCGGGGGCAAGGAAAAAGCCGGAAGCGGTGGTACGACCCGCATCCGGCTTTTGTGACAGTTTCGTGACAGTTCGATGACAGAGGGGGGGGTCCGCTGTCAGCCGGTGACGCTGACCCGCAGGCTGGTTGTTGTCGAATTACTGTTCGAATTCGAGTTGCTGTTGCCGTTGACGTTGGTATTGCTGTTGAAATTGAAGTTCGAGTTGAAATTCGAATTGAAGTTCGAATTGATATTGTGATTGACGTTGCAGGCATAGGCCGACGAGGCGCCGACAAACGCATAAAGGGCAAGCGCCGCAGCAACCGCCATGATCGCACCCAGCGTCAATCCGGTTCGGGAAAGAAGAATCTTCATTTGCTCCATCCTGTGACACGCCTGCGCCATTTCGGCACAAAGGCAGCGAAAATCCGTGCCCCGAAAGGGCTCTTGGACCTCGCGCTGCAGGAGCCATGCCGAAATGCCGGCATGGACGTGTTGGAGTTAAGTCGTTGTTTTAAAATGAAATTTGGTAGCGGAGGAGGGACTCGAACCCCCGACACGCGGATTATGATTCCGCTTTAGCCCAAAACCGCTCCACAACGCCCAATCTTTTTAATCTATATATTTCAGTATCTTAACTGAAATCCGCTTTTGTCGCCTATTGAGATTTATGGGCGAAACTTGATATTCAGTGTCCCCATAGTGTCCCCAAACAGACATGCGGATTAACTCATGGCGGCCATCGAAAAGCGCGAGCGGAAGAACGGAACGACTTACCGCGCGCTCATCCGTATCAAGGGCTTCCCTCCTCAGCAGAAAACCTTCAAGCGCCTGACGGACGCAAAGATGTGGGCCCAGCAGACGGAAGCCGCCATTCGCCGGGGCGAGCTACAGGCCGTCGCCAAGATCACAGCCAATAAGACGCTGGCGGACGCCATCGACCGCTATCGCAATGAAATCATGCCCCGGAAGACAATCGGCACCCAGCGGTCTGAGAAGTCGCACCTGGCCTACTGGGAAGCCGCGCTAGGTGAATACGGCCTGACCTATATCGAGCCGGAAATGATCAGCCGGAAGCTAGCCGCCCTGGCAAAAGAGAAGCGCATGAAGAAGGGCGACAAGGCGGGCAACCCTTCCGGCGGCGTGCGCAGCCTTCGCACGATCAAGTACTATCAGGACACCCTCTTCGCGGTGTTCAAACACGCCCGACAGTGGCAGTGGACACGCCAGAATCCCGTAGGTGAACTGGAGAAGATCACCAAGCTGCGGAATGAGCGGGTGCGCTTTCTATCGGATGAAGAGCGTGCTGCCCTTCTCACGGCCTGCAGGGCCAGTGTGAACAAGCACCTCTATCCGATTGTCATCTTCGCTCTGTCCACCGGCGCGCGGAAGGGCGAAATCCTCGGCCTGACGCTGGAAGACCTCGACCTCAAACGGGATATGGCCGTGCTTCGGAATACCAAGAACGGCGACACTCGCTCCGTACCCGTCGTGCACCACCTCAAAGAGCTGATGACGAAGCAGGTGAAGGCCATCAACAAGCTCTATGACGGCCTAGAGCTTCCAAAGCATGGCCGCCTGCTCTTTGCTCGCAGTGACGGCAAAGCCCCTATCGAACTGAACCGTGCTTGGTACAACGCGCTAGAGAGAGCGAACCTCAAGGACTTCCGCTTCCACGACCTGCGGCACAGCACAGCGAGCTACCTGGCCATGAATGGAGCCAGCCAGTTGGAGATTGCTGCCGTGCTAGGCCACAAAACGCTCCAAATGGTGAAGCGCTATGCGCACCTTTCTGAAAATCACACCCGCGACGTGGTGACGAAGATGAATGAGAAGATTTTCTGACGCCTACAGAAAAAACAAAGCAGCACCAACAACTTAAAAGAAATCTCTAGACTTTTTCAGCTTGCTTCATATGTTTCTAACAAGTTTCTCAGCCTTTTCCCTCTCTCGCTTTTTTCCCAAAAGAGGGATCATGAAAATTGGTCAACTACGAAGAACTGCGGACGGTGAAACAACTGGCCGCTGAAGCGCCGTTCGTCACTGAGGCGAAGCTGCGCTGGTGGATTTTCCACGCGGACACAAACGGTCTCAACGCTGCCCTGATAAAAATCGGTGGGCGCGTCTACATAGACCGGGCCGAGTTCAATAAGTGGCTTGAGGCCCAGCGCCTCGCCCCCAAGGCCTCCGCCGCCTAACGGCACAAATAACTGATCGACTACAGAGCCCCGCCCTAACCGGCGGGGCTTTATTTTGGGGGAGGCGATTTGCGCTTTCCTAATGTCACTGTAAGAAGCGAAAGCGCTGGGAAAGAACTTACTCGTTGAGAAGCAACTCAGCCATCCCGTCCAAGCGCGCCTTCACAGGTCGCCAATCGGGATACGTCTGCTCAAGCAGCTTGTAAAACTTGGTGCCGTGATTGTGCTCTTTGAGGTGGCAAAGCTCATGAACAAGCACGTAGTCGATGCACTCGCGCGGCGCTTTGACCAAATGTGGGTTGAGCAAAATGTTCCCGGCCGGTGAGCAACTGCCCCACTGCTTCTGCATCTTTAGCAGCCGCCAAGCTGGAACTTTCTTTAGCCAGCGCATACGGCACGCTACCTCGTTCAGCCGTCGCTCAAAAACTTCTACGGCACGAGCCCGATACCACTTGTCTACAAGCTCTTTTACGGCGGCGGCATCCTTAGACGGCGTAGTCACCCTCAGCTGGCCGCGCAGCATTTTTGCCTCGGCTGAAGCCTTTGGTTGATACTCAACTTTCAGCTGATACCGTCGTCCAAGATAAAATATGCCCTCCCCGCTAACGTAGGCGCGGGGCAAAACATGCTCGCGTAGGCGGCGTGCATCCGACACGTGACGGCTGATCCACCGGGCGCGCTTGAGAACGGCCTCATGTACCTCTTTCAGGCACCGCCCGGTAGGGGCGTCCACCTGAACCGCTTCATTCGGATGGACGTGAATAAGAATCCGTCCAGGAGGACGTTCTGTGAAGAGAACTGTGTAGTCGATAACCTCACTACCATAGACAAAGCTTTGTCTGACCACGCTAGAAGCTCCCCCTAGCGAGACCAACGCGCGTGATCTGAACGATACGTTCGATAGCGTCCTTTGCCTTCTCAAGGCCTAGCCTCTCAAACAGCCTCGGCAGAAGTTCCTTACGAATTTCGGCCTCTATATTTTGCGGACTGAGAGAATGTGTTGAGACGGCCTTCTTCACCACCTGGTCGATCTCAAACGAGAGCGTGACGAACTCTTCGCCTTCTCCCGGTTTCAAAGAGCCGAAGTATGCTTCGCCAAGCATCAGACGGAAGACGCCATAGTAGGCTTGCGCATGAGCGTTGCCTTCAAAGGCATTCGGGATTGTTTCAATATCCCTATTTTCCACCTTTTCCGCAAAGTCCTTAAACAGCATGTATTGCTTGTGCGGATGATCAAACATCGCCTCAGCCTCGGCGATAGCCTGCCTAAGAAGCTCCGACAAAACCATTTGCGCGTACGGATCATCAGCCAGGTCTTGTTCTATCGTCTTCTTAATTCGGCTCTTGATGATGTCCGTTTCGTTGCGGGCTTTCTCCTTCGTCCATTTCTTCGGATCATCAGCCTTGCCTAGTTCATTGACCAAGATGACGCCTTCAGCCTCGGCAACCTGCTCACCCACAACGTGCTTATCAACAAGTTTGCGGATTTGGTCTTCATAGGTGCTGAAATCCACAGTCTCCTGCGCATCTTGTTTGGAAATCTTGCGGAGATTGCTGAAGAAGCGGAGATCATCCTTGTAGGTTTGAATTTGCGCCTCGGAGAATGAGGCGTCCTCGAAGAACGACTGAGAGGAAAGCGCAACTTTCAAACACATGCCGAATTCGGTCAGCGCCTCGTAGAAGTCCTCTCGTACTTTCTGACGCGCGTCGTAGCTCTGACCTTCGTCGTCTTCAGAAAACTTTGGCAGCAGCACTTGCCGGTATTGCTCCAAATCTTTCTTATTCTGAACGCCAGAGAAGAGTGCCCACAAACGGTCATGAAGCGCGGGCAGCCGCTTGTACTCGGTGCTGACCTGTCGATAGAGTCCCGCAAGATCATCAATATCGAAACCGCCCTGCGTGTGCGCAGCCAAGTCTTGGTAAGCCTCAATCGCGGTATCCAGTTCTTTCAAGATACCTCGGTAGTCGATGAGCAACCCATACTGCTTGGCATCATGCAGACGGTTTACGCGAGCGACTGCTTGAATGATGTTATGCGCCTTAAGCGGCTTGTCGATATAGAGAACAGCGTTGCGCGGTTCGTCAAAGCCCGTCAAAAGCTTGTCTACAACGATGAGGATATCTGGCGGACCTTCGGTGCTGAAGTCCTCGATTGTGTCGCGCTCATAATCCTGCGGCCGCGCTTTGACGTTGTCTTTCCACCACTGCTGCACTTCCGGCAGCGTGCTTTCATCAACGTCCGAATGCCCCTCGCGGGTGTCCGGCGGTGAAATTATGACGGCGCTTGTGACCAGCCCGGTGTCATCCAACGCCCTTTTATACCGGATAGCCGCAAGCTTGCTGTCGGTAGCCAGTTGGCCTTTCAGGCCCTGCCGGAGCTTTTTGAAGTTTTCGTTGAAGTGTATCGCAATGTCCCAAGCAATCAGCTCAATCCGATTGTTGGAGCCATAGACGGGGCCCTTCTTGCCCCACTTCTGCTTCAGGTCGCTCTTCTGGCGCTCTGACAGGCCAGCCGTGATTTTCTCAAACCAGTTATCAATGGCCTTTTCGTTTACATCCAACAGAGGGCGGCGCTCTTCATAGAGCAGTGGCGTTACCGTTTCATCTTCAACGGCACGCTGCATGGTATAGGCATGTACGATAGGCCCAAACTTGTTGGTCGTCTTCTCGCCCTTAAGCAACGGTGTACCGGTAAAGGCGACATAGGCGGCATTCGGCAGGGCCTGGCGCATCCGCTGATGCGTCTCGCCGCCGTGGCTGCGATGCCCTTCGTCAACAAGGACAATCATGTCCTCGCTTTCGTTGCGGCATTCAGGAAGCTTCGACGCTGTGTTGAACTTGTCGATGATAGTGAAGACGATGCGTTCGGTACTTTTGCCGATACGCCTTGCAAGCTCCCGGCCCGATGAAACCTTTGCCTTCTCACCTTCCTTCTGGCTGGCGATTTCCGAACCAAATGCACCGCCGGTGAGAAAAGTCTTCGCCAGCTGCTTCTCAAGGTCGATCCGGTCTGTGACCACAACAACACGGCAATTCTTGAGGGCGGGATAGAGCAGCAACGCCTTACACAAAAACACCATGGTGAAAGACTTGCCTGACCCCGTGGTGTGCCAAATGACACCCCCCTGACGACCTCCGCCAGGGCGCTTCTGCTCGATCTGCGCCAAAAGTTTCTTGATACCGAAGGCCTGCTGATAGCGGGCCGCAATCTTTCCTGCTTTCTGATCGAACAGAATGAAGAAGCGGACGAATTCCAAAAGCCGCTCTGGAGACAGGAGGCTGACAATCAACCGGTCTTGATCTGTCGGCAACTGATGAGCGGTCCAAAGGCTCTCGAAGTAGTTGCGCACCTTCGCCGGGCGATTGGCGAAGATTGCCGTCTTCACGCTATCGGCGAGAGGCCGGTTCTTGATTTCGGAAAAATGGGCTTCTGGAAGCTCCTCTTCGCGCCAGCGCGTCCAGAATTTCTTTGGCGTTTTCGTCGTGCCGTACCGGCCGTCGGTGCCACTTACGCTCAGTAGCAACTGGCTATAGGCAAAGAGTTGAGGAATTTCGTCGTTCTTCTGGTTGCGGATACTCTGGCTGATACCCTCGTCGATCATCGACTTATTGGGGTTTCCCGAGTCCGGGCGCTTTGCCTCTATGACCGCAAGAGGAATGCCATTCACATAGCAAACAACATCGGGCCGCCGTGTGCGCGTCCCGTCACTCGACAGAACCTCCAGCTCTTCGGTCACAACGAATCTGTTAGCTTGCGGCTCTTGCCAATCGATGATGGGGATAGTCGGCGCATGTTTCTTGCCATCAATGAACTCGGTGACGGTCACCCCAAGGCAAAGCATGTTGTAGATGCGCTCATTTGCGGTGAGCAAACCCTCATTGAGAGAGGTAGATGCTACCTCGCGGACCACCTGCTCGATGGCATTGGTAGAAAGTGGATAGTCCTTCCCTTTGTACTGAAACCTTCTTGCCCGAAGCGCCTCGACAAGGTGGCTGACGAGAACCACTTGCTGCGTCCCCCCTCGCGCAGTAAGGCACTCCTCCGCAGACATGAATGTCCATCCAATGGCGATCAGCGTCTGCAACGCTGGAATATGAGAACTGTAGGCTTCCGCCGTGTTGGGGGCTTCACTCATTTCCGCCCCTCAACCACACTCGTCATGAAATCGGACGCCAATTTCTCGACCTCTTTAGCTGAGAGACCGGACATGGAAAATTTGCCGATCTTTGTCTCTTTTCCCGATGATCTACTTGTGCGAAATGCGGTAAAGCGAGCACCTCCCCCTTTCAGATTCTGTGCCTCAAACCGATAGGTTTGTTGTGCGTCCTCACCAAAAAAAGAACCATTTGCGTCAAGAGACCATCCTCCAACAAAATGCAACTTCTCAAGCGCGCGACGCATTTCCAATGCCGATTGAAACCGTAGCGCCGGATCGGGGTTTACAGCCTTATTAAGGACTCTCTTTAGAGAAGGCGGAACAAACGGACGATAATCTTCGCTGCGAATGAGCTTGCCAGAGCACACAAGCTCAGCGAACTTCTGCGAGCCAACTGCACTGCGTTTTGCTCTAATCAGCCCAAGCCCATTCATCATGCGAAACGCCGTGAGTCCAACTTGATAAACATCGGTCACACAACTGATGGGCAAATTCTGTATTATTTCGGGCGCCGCATGTAATCTATAGGAATTGTCCGCGTACGCAGCACCTCCTTGCGTCACCACCGAAATGCCATAGTCGGTGAGTATTCCCTCGCCGTTGGTGCCGATCAGAATATTATTCGGCTTAATATCATTGTGCAGTGTGCCCTGTTCATGTAGGTGCTCCAACCCGCGCAATACGTCTATGATCTGTGAAACCGTCCGGTCGACTCGGATTAGTTCTCCAGCGCATGCTTGAGACACAACAGAACCCTTTGGGTGATAGTCCATAGCGACCGCAACCACACCATGTCCACTCACATTGATTACGTCGGCGTAATGGACCTTCACAAGGTTGGGGTGGCCAGCTCGATTCCCAACCACTGCCTCCTGTAAGAGCTCATCAATTGTCGCTTGAGACGCATCTATGAGCTTCACCGCAAGATCGCTCTGAATCGCACGATCACGCGCAAGCCACACCTCTCCAAAGTTTCCACCCCCAACTCGTTTAATAAGTTGAAACTTGTATATCTCGTCGCCAGGAGCGGTTGGGAATGGGAGCGCCAATGCTTGCTAATGCCTCCCATGCCAAGCCGCTGCAACGGCATCGGCCATCTGCTTGTCCCAGTAAGTCGAAGTCTTCCCTACGTTTTCCTCGGCGAATGACAAAACGTCTCCGCTTTTTGTTTTTAAACTGGCATATGTTTTCCCCAAAACAGGAACACCGGCTCTTTTGCAAGCGAGAAAAATGACCGCATCTGCGTAAGCAGTTGCTCTTGTGCCTTTTGAGTCTGAACGCCCGTACTCACTAATTTTGACAACGCTTTTGCCAATATCGGTGTAGTGATGGAAAATGCGTTCAAATTCGCTCAAAAGCCAAAAGGCCCGATCTTCTGGTGCAACCATACCTCTGGGGTAGATCAAGCGATGCTCTTCGGCTGCGTTGAGCAGGGTTGCGCTTTTCGAATCCAATTCGACTATTGCATATCGGATACAATTCGACGCAGAGCGCACTCCAAGTATCTTCATTGAACAGCCTCCACTTTGATTCGACGTTTGCCGGTAAGCAGCTGATGCATGAGAGCATCTCGTTCCTTCCTCAAGGCAGCGGCGTACTCGCACGAGGCCTCTTCTATCTGCCGTGCATCAGAAAGAATTTGTGCAATCCTCATTTGCTCATCAAAAGGAGGTAGCGCAAAAGACAATTCGAGGAATCTGCGTGTGGATAAGTTGTAGCGAGTAGACCCCTGAGCCAGACTGACTATTCGGCGACGCACAGGTGCGCTACGAAAGAAGAATCTCGCAAACTCAGGCGCCATTACTCCTTTCTCAAAAACCCTAAATCCAAAACAAAAACTGTTCAGATAAAGTTGTTCAGGCTCGCTAAGAACAACCGAACTCATCCCGACCTCTTCAGGAGTTTCAGAGGATGTCGTGAAAACAATATCGCCCGATGCGACCAAGCTTTGCGACTCATCGGCAGCAACTCGGACGTAGTCCAAATTACTGAGATCTATGACGCTGTTTTCGAACACATTCTTATAAGGGATGTACGGCTTACCACTTCCAAAGTCAGCCTTGCTTTTTCCAGTCAATCCGCCATATGTCGCTCCAATGGCGCCAAGCCGAACAAATCTCCATTGATCGTCATTGGAATTGCCAAGGACTTTGTCAGGTGGGAGGAGCGCTCGTGTTACAGCACGACTTTTCACTCGGCTGGATTCAATGAGTTTTTCCACTACATCAATCGCACAGTCCCACAGCCTCAGAAGCTCCACGATCTTTACTTGCTCGCTCTTAGGCGGAAAGGACAGCTTCTGTGCATATATAGGCTTCTGTGAGACCAGAGGTTGGCCTCCTTTGCTTCTGAGCCGAGCCAGATTGAACTCCTGAAGCCTGTAGGCAAGAAACTCAATATCCACATCAGGTACAACAGCCTTCGCATAGAGGGCATTGTCAGTTATCCAACACTTTCCACTAAAAAATCGGGTAACCCCGCAGTATTCTCCAACACGACCAATAACAATTGTCGGCCTATCAACGTTGTAAGATGCGGTGAAACCCAGAATCCCATTTCCACCGTATACAGGGACGGGCATTTCTTCCGAACGTTCTGGAACGACGTCGGATGGGCGTCCATCGCCACTGCCCAGTTTGAATACGTCCTCTAGTCGCTTTTCAGACCACCCCTCAGGAACCATATCCAAGCTCCTTCAGATAGCCGTCCATTTTGGCTTCCAATTCGATCAGCTCTGCTTTCAGTACCGCGCGCTCAGCCAGAACTGCCCTCAGATCAATTTCTTCTTCCTGCTCGAACGTATCCACGTAGCGAGGAATGTTGAGATTGAAGTCGTTGGCCTTGATCTCGTCGAAGGTCGCGAGGTGGGCGTATTTGTCGATGGGCTTACGCGCCCCGTAAGCTTCAACGACCTTCGCAATGCTCGCTTCCGTTAACTGGTTCTGGTTCTTACCGGGATGGAAATCACGGCTCGCATCGATAAAGAGAACGCTTTTGTCTTTTTTATCCCGTCGAACAAGGAGAATTGCTGCCGGAATACCGGTGCCGTAGAAAAGTTTCTCGGGCAGCCCGATTACCGCATCGACCAAGTTTTCCTCAAGTAGCCTCTGGCGGATTTTTCCTTCGGCTGCGCCACGGAACAGCACGCCGTGCGGCACCACCACCGCCATGCGCCCCTTCTTGGGTTTCAACGTCTCCACCATGTGGAGGACGAAAGCATAGTCACCCTTGGTTTTCGGCGGCACACCACGACGGAACCGTCCAAACTTGTCGGTCTGTGCCTTTTCCTGACCCCACTTTTCGAGACTGAATGGCGGGTTGGCGACAACCACGTCGAAATGCTTAAGTGTATCCTCTGTATCAAGCAGCTTGGGGTTACGAATGGTATCTCCCCATTCGATCCTGTGATTGTCTTCTCCGTGCAGAAACATATTCATCTTGGCAAGCGCCCAGGTGCTGCCAATTGCTTCCTGCCCGTATAGGGCGTATTTGCGGGAACCATTGAACTTCGCTTGCACCTGACGCCCGCATTTCATCAGAAGAGAGCCTGAACCACACGCGGGGTCGCATATCTCCGCCCCTTCGTCGGGTGAGACCAACTCGGCGATCAGCTCCGAGACTTCCGGCGGGGTATAGAACTCTCCCGCCTTCTTGCCGCTGGTAGCGGCAAAGTTCTTGATCAAAAACTCATATGCGTTGCCGATGATGTCGAGCTTGCCGATGCGGCTTGGCCGCAAATTCAACTCTGGCCGATTGAAATCTTCCAACACATGGCGAAGGATGTCATTCTTCTGTGCTTCATCACCCAAGCGTGTGCTGTTGAACGTGATGTCCTGAAACACATCCCGCAGCTTGTGGATATTGGCTTCTTCAATTGCGTGCAACGCTTTATCGATACGCTCGCCATTTCCAGCCTCGAAGCGCTTTTCATGCAAGGCGTAGAAGCTCGCATCCTTAGGCAGGACGAAGCGCTCACTCTTGAGCAACTCCTCGATCAACTCAGGATGATCGCCGTGCTTCTTCTCATACTGGTCGTAGTGGTCTTGCCACACGTCCGAAATGTATTTCAGGAAGAGCATCGTCAGGACGTAGTCTTTGTAAATGCTGGGATCGACAACCCCCCGGAAGCTATCGCATGCCCCCCAAACGGCTTGATTGATTTTCGTTTGCTCAACGCGCTCGTTCATTGCGGCAGTCTCCCCAAAATATCTCCGCAGATAGCATCAGCTAATGCCTGCATCTGCCGATTTCGATTGTCTATTAAGTTTGAAAGCAGCCGCCTCTCCTGAAGAGCTGCCTCGTTGAAATCCACAACCGCCTGCTGCCGAGCGATCGGCGCGACGACAATTGGCAGGTCTTCCAAAACCTGACGACGAATGCTTGTAATGTTGGAACCGGTTGCCGAAGCCGACAGATAACGTTGCAGCGGCTCCTGATTGATTTGCCAGGCGACAAACTCAGGCAGCAGCCGATCCGGCGCCTTCACGCGGACAAGAAAGAAGAGCGGCGAACAAACCGCGTGCCCTGGAACGCCGTCCACCACCGCAGCGATATTTCTCGTCCCTCTTGCGGAGAAAAGAACATCTCGCTGTTGCAGCCAGTCCGGGCACCGACGGCCGGTCAGCTTTGTTCGTGCAACCTCGCCCCACTCGACGCGATAGCCATCATCAATGTTCCGCATCTGCACGACAGCAACATCCCCGTTCGGGGTGCTATCGATGCTGCCTCGGAACGGGTAGCCGGGGGCAATCGTCGCCACCTCAGTCAACCGCACACTTTCATATTTGTTTGCATCATATCTCATAATGCAGATTAAATAGGAATCCAGCACGGAAGTCAATAACTTTATGCATCATTCTGCATGATGCATAAAGTTATTGTTTTTGAGTGGTTGGCCCAGGTCAGTGCGCCTAGCGTGTAGATCACCGCTATCACAATGAAATCACTTATCTTTCTGGTGCGCAGTAAATCAGTCTTATTTCTCTGCGCCTCAGGTGCCGCCTCCATAAGCCCGCATCAACCCGGAACTTATGGAGGTTTTTGCTATGGGGAATTTACGACTACTGATCTTTCTGATTACCAGTGTGTGGCGGCATCTGCCGTTTGTTGCCGCGCCGATTGGGTATCTGGCTTTTGCTGGGCCAGTGCATCATGGCCTTGTTATGGGGGTGTTGTTCGGCCTCTCGGGGCACCTGACGCGGCGGGCCGCTACGGGCATTCGCCTGAGGTTCTTTCCGCACAAACTCAGCCATGGCTCGGCGCGCTTTGCGACGATGGACGAACTTGCTGCCACTGGGCTCTTTAAGCCGGGCGGCGTTCTGCTCGGCCGCGCCCATGGGCGCATGGTGCGCTACAGCGGCCACGGCCACCTGCTCACCTTCGCGCCGACACGCAGCGGCAAGGGCGTGGGGTGTGTGATTCCGAACCTGCTCTCCTGGGAGAAATCGGCCATCGTCACCGACATTAAGGGCGAGAACTTCGCCATCACCCATGCCCACCGGCGAACACTGGGCCCGGTCTATGCCATGGCACCATTCGCGGAAGGCGGTGAAGGCGCCCGCTACAACCCCCTCGATTTTATCCGCATCTGCACGCATTACGAACTGGATGACGCGCGGCATATCGCGGAAATGCTCGTCGTCCCGGAACAGGCTGAGGCCAACCACTGGGAACGCGAAGCCAGAACGCTCATCACCGGCCTACTGCTCTATATCCGGCGGCAATGCACGGTCGATCAGCGCAACCCGGTTTACCTGCGCGAACTGCTGATGGAAGATCAGGAAGGGTTCGAGCTTGTTATACAAAGGATGTCGGGCAGCGATATCGACACCATCTCCCGGATCGGCCGGGGCTTCTCTCAGAAGGAAGCCAAGGAACGCTCAGCGGTTATCTCTACCGCCCAAGCGGCAACAGCCGTCTTCGACAGTGAGCCGCTGGCGAAGCTGACAGAGTGGTCGGACTTCGACCTGGAGGAACTCAAGGAGAAGACGGGCACGCTCTATATCATCGTCCCGCCTGAGCATCTGGAAGCCTACCGGCCCTTCATGCGGCTGATGGTGGGCCTGAGCATGGCCGCAATGACGCGGCGCGGCACCAGCGAGGCCAATCAAGTGCTGTTCTTGCTGGATGAGCTACCCGCCCTTGGCTACATGCGCCCTATTGAAGAGGGCATCGGCTACATGGCGGGGTACGGCGCGAAGCTGTGGCTCTTCGTGCAGGACTTGAATCAGTTGGAGAAGGTCTACCCGAAGGCGCGCTCGATGATCGCCAACTGCGCGGTGCGGCAAGCCTTCAACGTGCAGGACTCCGGCACGGCACGCTTGCTGTCCGACATGCTGGGCGTGACAACGGTCAAGGTGAAGTCGCAAGGCCGTTCGTCACCGCTACCTATGAATCTGCTGCCGGTGGCGTTTCACAGCGGCCTTTTTGAGACGGCGCGGCCTCTGATGACGCCGGATGAGGTCAGCACCCTCTCTCGCGACCAGCAATTGCTGTTCGTGGAAGGTCTACACGGCATGGTGACGCGCAAGCTGCGTTACTTCGACTGGCAGGAATGGCAACTGCGGCGGCGCGCGCAATAAGCGCGCGCCCCTGCTCTATTTCTGCGGCCACTTGGGATAGCGCCCGCCCGTTGAGAGAGCATATGCAAAGACGGGAACGAGCGAACTAAACCAGATAATGGCCCACACGCTAAACGGACTGTAGTAAAACTGGGATGGATAAAGCTGGAACCAAATCAGCGCCAAGACGGCTACCCAAGAGAAGCAAATACCGAAGATTTTGAAAGCACGCCGCTTTAAGAAGCGGTTGTACTCTTCCAAAAACTCATTCGGCCCCATGCTCGCATAGGTGCTGCTTGGCGCTTCGCGCTTGATACGCTCATGGTTGGCCGCAGCCACCCTACTCGTCCGATCTTCCGTCTTGCGCCGCCCCATTGACGACAAAATCGCCAGCAGCACCAAAGCCACCAGAATAAGAATAATGATCAAAAGCATAGCAGCCCCCTGCTTGTTGCACGCGTGACAGAAGTTTCATCACCAAGTCTGAGTTACGGGTTGCCCGGCACGACTTTCAGATCGCCGCCGTCCATGCGCGCGACGTGAACACCCTCTACCTTCTTGAAGCGACCGGGTTGAACAGTCTCACCCTCGATCTGCCAAAGGCCCGGCCTGATCTCCACGGCTCGTGTCTGTGCGATCCTCTTCTCGTCATCCCAGCCATGACACTCGCTGACTTTCGTGGCGTAGCTGGCGCGCTCCCAGTTGCGGCGCAGTTGGGCCACATAGGTGCGGGATGCGTCCGACACGGCCATGTGCTCTTGCACGATTTCCTCATCATCGAGCAGGCCGCAGAAGACTTCCTTCTCCCATGCGTTGTAGGCTTCCTCAGGGGTTTGCGACTCTCCACACCCCGCAAGCAGCACAACACTGGTCACTGACACCACCGCACTGCGGCTCCATAAGCTTTTCATGACTCCCCCCTTGGGCTCGTGAACAAACGTCAGTGCTTACTGAGTGAGTTCCTGCTCGCACTGCATCCCGACACGCATACCTTCAACCGCCAAGTGGCTTGCGATTTTCGTGAGTTCCTCTTCGGACATGCCGGTTTTCTCGGCGCTCTCACGCGCCGAAGTCGAACCCTCGGCTGCCACGGCGAGCTTCACCCACATGGCGTAGTCCTCTTGTTTCATCGACTTCATCTTGGCTACCGTGCATTCGCACAGTGCCTCTGATCCGCCGACTGACAGGCACTGCTTCATGCCCATCTCTTTGGCCTTCGCCTCCTCTGCGGCGGTGTAGGTCGCCTGCTCTTCGCCGCAGGCGGCGAGTGCGAGCGTGCCAACGGCTACCGCCAGCACTTTCAAGCCGAGCGGCTTGGTGTTTATAGATTGAGATTTCATCCGTAGACCTATTGGCAGTGTGTTCGGCTGAACACGGAACGTCGAAGAATGGAGTTACAGAATCCCCAATTCGGTCACTGCACCCACGCGAACCTGTTAGGCTGGATAGATATGAAATGCCGCATAAGGGAGAGACCGAGTTCAACAACGATCAACACAAGCAATGGAGCCTGTACGACCAGTCCGGCCACCGGAAATATCTGACAGCCAAGGAGCGCCGCGCCTTTATGGCTGCCGCTGCCGAGCGCTCCGCAGACGTGCACGCACTCTGCTGGCTCATCGCCGAAACCGGCTGCCGCCTTACGGAAGCACTAGAACTGACCGCAAGCCGGATCGATCCAAGCCGGGGCGTTGTGATCTTCGAGAGCTTGAAAAAGCGCCGGAAAGGCATCTACCGGGCGGTGCCGGTGCGCAAGGAGTTGATCGCCGCGCTTGACGGCATCGCCCAGGGTGACAAGACCAGCCCTCTCTGGAGCTGGTGCCGCATGACGGCCTACCGCCGCATCACCGAAACGATGGAGCTTGCAAAGGTGTCAGGCCCGCATGCCAACGCGCGCGGCCTCAGGCACAGCTTTGCCATTGCCGCGCTCGAAGCAGGCGTTCCGCTTAATCTGGTGCAGCGTTGGCTAGGCCATGCAGACATGGCAACCACAGCGATTTACGCCGATGCGATTGGCACGGAAGAACGCAAATTGGCGAGCCGACTCTGGAAGGCGGAAATGGGAAAATAGGGGGTTGATTTGTGTGACAAAATTGGGGATTCGGTCACACCGCGACACTAGCACTTTGCCAAACAAATGAAAGAAGCCGCCCGCAAGGCGCGGCTTCAGTTGTCTATCAACTTTCCAAACCCGTCGTTTCAGAAACGCGGGAACGGCATCTCCCTCTCCATCTCTTTCACTTTTTCATTCTTCCGGCTGTTCTCCTCGTACTCATGGAGCGCACGCACGAGCTGGCGCTTGTAGTCGTAGGCATAGTTGCTGGCGCGAATGGCCTTCTCCGTCACCCGTGACAGGGCTGCGGCGCGGCGCTCAAGCGCTCTTTCCAGCATCTTGTGCAAATAGGCATCGGTGCCGGTGCGCTGGTGGATCAGCTCAAAGTCTCGTTTGGCAATCTTCACCTGCCGGCGTCCGTCCTCGATCTTGTCGTTCCAGTGGCTAACGTCCTGCTGCGCCCTGTGCCAGCGGCTGCGCCGGTGTTTGAGGTAACGCAGAGACACTTCCGCCTTCTTGCGCGTTTCATCCTTGGCGATGCCGACATTCAGGCCACGCAGCCCTCCGGCGAGGCCGGGCTTCTCCTTGAGCATGCGGGCGGTTTCTTCAACGCCGAACTGCGTTTCCATCTTCATCCAAATACGCTCGGCCTTGGCCGGGTCTTTGAACGTGACCGAAAGCGACTCCCGGAAGCTCTCCCGCCAGCGTGTTTCAAACTTCGTCGCGCGGTCATGCCGACTGTGGGCGTAGGCTGCATCCCGCTCAGCGCGGAACAGCCGTCTCTCGCCATACCGGTAGTGCGCGTCCAGGCCTTTCCAGTAGTGGACAGACATTTGCGCGTGATCGAGTTCGGTCATGGCGTCTCTGGTCTTCTTGCGCGCGACCCGCTCTTCCGCCGCGCGAAGCCGGTCGGCGCGGCGCAGTTGGGCGGGCGTCATGTTCTCGCTGCCGGGGATGGGGTGCTTGCGCTTCTCCGCCGCCACAAGCTCGTCAATCCGCGTCAACTCCCAGTCGTTAAACGTCTCGCCGAACCGTTCTTCCAGTTCCGTAAGCCGCACCCCTTTGCCCATTAGCGAAAGCTTGGCCGCTTCGTCCCCGCGCACCAGCACGAGCCCCCTTCCCTTGCGCTGCAATTGGAGGCCATAAGCCCCAACACGCGCGGACAGGTCAGCCCACGACGTGGCGTTGTAGAAGTGCGGGGCCACGCGCTCGCGCAGTGACTTCACGTCTTCCCAGCTCATATCCGGGATGGGCGGGCGGTTGTTGCGCCGGGCCAGCCAATACTCGGCGTCCGTCACGGTGGCGCGGGTATCGCCAAAGTCTTCCTGTAGCTCTTGCTCGGGGATGCGGGCTTTGTCCCGCCCGCGTTCCTTGGCGATGTTGAGGTCGCGCTCGCGCGCGATCTCGCGCACCAGCGCCGTGAGGCGCTTGCCGTCATTGTGACGGCTGTAGGCTTTACCGGTTTGCGGGTGGATGCGGTTGACCAGGAAGTGGATGTGCGGATGCTCGGTGTCCCGATGGGCATAGATGAGAGCTTGATAGTCGCTCAGGCCAAGGCGCTCGATGGCATCGATGGCGATCTCGCGCATGATGCCGGGGTCAACCTTTCCGGCCTTGGCGTCCTTCGGGTCGAAGGCCAGCACGAAGTGGTAGGCCGGATTGCGGCAGCGGGTGGACTGGGCGGCGGTGGCCGCCATGATGGCGGCGACGGCTTCGGGGCTTTCGGTCTGGAGATTGCGCGTCTCAACCCACTCGACGCGATCGGGGCTGAGCTTGGCGGTATTGCCCGACAGATAAAGCGCCGATGCGCGGAAGTTCGCGGGCTGCTTTTTCGGGATTTTGAAGCGCATCCATCACCTCCCCCCGCGTGACGGCGGCTCGTGAAACGGGCCGGGCGACGGTGCGCCCTCTTTCGGCGACTTGTTGGCGGCTGTTGGTGCCACTGAGGCTTCATGCAACGGCTCCAGCGCCGCGCGCATGGCCTCGAACGCTTCATCACGAAGCTGGCTAGGCACATCGTGGCCGCTGTTGGCCATATGCGCCAGCCGGTTGACCGTATGCCCGGCCATGTTGAGCGGCTCGATCTGCGCCTCGATCAGTTCAGCGAGATCGTTGCGGCCCAGCAGTTGCTCCACCAACTGCCCGCCGGTGTAGCGTGCCCAGCGGGCATAGACCTCCTCGCCGGTCACGTCCGCAAGCTGCTGGAAGTTGGTCGCTGCCGACTGCAACTCATAGAGCAGCTTCTGAAAGATGATGAGTTGGGCCGGTCGGGCGCGGGGGCGTTTGCCCAAAACCGTCTCCCGCGCGTAACGCCCGAAAGGCATCCCCGCGGCGGCAGCATGCTCTTTCAACTGCGCCAGCTCCGCATCCGTGAGGCGGATATTTACAACGTGGCGGCGCCTCTCTGCCGCACTCTTACGCGGCCGTGCCATCGCCGTAACGCCCCGTTGTAAGGCGCAGAATGCGCCCCTCGCTTGCGAGCAAGACGAAGCCCTTGAGACCCCGCCAGGTGGTCGAATGTGGCTGAGTTTTCGCCTGAAAGCCCCTCACAGCACGTCTGATGGCACTGCCACCGGCAGCCGTCCGTGCGAGGGGTTTTTGTAGGCGAAAATACATCTTGCCTCCCTACTGAAACAAAGTTTCCTCTTCCACTGTATGGAGTTACGCGGGAACCAAGGAACAATTGCACTCAAACATTAGCAATAAAAAGCCTACAATAACAACACCCATATGGGACCGCCAACACTCCTCAATGCCCGCCAGCAGGGATTCCGATGTCAGGCGCAAAGCGGCTGACAGGGGTCCGCTTGGGTTAATGGAGGAGCACAAAACAAGATATGCGACTAACTGCAAGTCACGATAGGCGACTTTTTGAGTACACAATATGCGACATATGGTATAACTTAATAAGCGACTAAATGATTGGATATCTCTGATGCCTAGCGCCGCCGAAAAACTGGCTGCCAGCCTCGAAGTGCTTCATGCCTTGCAGAAGCGCGGCGTGGTTGCAATCCAATCCCGTGACCTGAGCCGGGTTCACCGCGAACGCCTGATAAAGGCGGGGTTCCTTCAGCCGGTCATGAAGGGCTGGTATATCGCCTCCCGCCCCGATGAACCAACCGGCGAGAGCACGGCTTGGTACGCTTCGTTTTGGGACTTCTGCGCCGCTTACCTCACCGAACGCTTTGGCGATGCATGGTGCTTGTCACCAGAGCAATCGCTCGTCCTCCATACCGGCAATAGAACGGTCCCCCGGCAGCTCCTTGTGCGCTCACCCAACGGCACTAAGCACATTCTGGAGCTACCCTTCGGCACGTCCCTCATGGATATCAAGGCCGGGGTTCCCGCGCCCGCACATACCGACATCCTCGACGGCCTGCGCGTGTATAAAATCATTCCCGCGCTGATCGACTGCGGGCCGGGCTTCTTCAGCAGCTACCCTCATGAGGCCCGCGCGGCCTTGAGCATGATCCGCAACGCTTCTGAAATTCTCCCACGCCTTCTCGACGGCGGACACAGCCGCATTGCCGGACGGCTGGCCGGGGCATTCCGCAACATCGGCAAAGACCGGGTTGCCGATGACATCCTCAAGGCCATGCGCGCCGCTGGCCACAGCGCGCCGGAAAGCGATCCATTTGAAGCCCCGTCACCAACGCCGTTCACGCAAAGCGCGTCTGCGTACAAAGCCCGGATAAGTGCGATGTGGCAGAGCATGGCAGCGGACATAGCCGACGCCTTTCCCACCCCACCGAGTCGCCCCAATGACATTGAGACCTACCTCAAGCGGGTGGATGATGCCTACCTGGCAGACGCTTATCACTCGCTTTCTATTGAAGGCTATCGGGTAAGCCCGGCTTTGATTGAGAAAGTCAGGGACGGCAACTGGAACCCGGACACAAACACCGAAGACCGCGACCATCGCAATGCGCTAGCTGCACGCGGCTACTGGGAAGCCTTCCAAGCTGTTCGCGAAAGCCTGCGTGCCATTCTTGAAGGCGAAAACCCCGGCATGATTGTCGAGCGCGATCACGGCGATTGGTACCGACAACTCTTTAGTCCAAGCGTTGCAGCAGGACTCGCAAAGGCCGCTGATCTCGCCGGATACCGCTCAGGCCCGGTATATCTCCGCAACTCTATGTACGTGCCGCCGTCTTCTGCGGCCGTATTGGACATGATGGAGGCATTCTTTGAACTGCTGACGAATGAAAAAACTCCTGCTTCTCGTGTCGTGCTGGGGCATTTTGTTTTCGTCTATATCCATCCATACATGGATGGTAACGGCCGCATGGGCCGCTTCCTAATGAACGCGATGCTCGCGTCTGCCGGGTATAATTGGACGATCATTCCGGTGGAGCGTCGCAACGACTATATGGCCGCGCTCGAAGCGGCCAGCGTCGGGCAGGATATTCGCCCGTTTGCCCGGTTCATCGGGGAGCTGGTGACGGCAAACGGACGTGGCACCGACACCCCAAGCTAATCATCGCCATGGCGACGATGATATCGTCGTCGTCATGGTGATGATGATCGTCGCCACCAACTCATTTGCGACAGCAAAAGCAAGGCGGCTTCAGATAGAAGCCGCCTTGATCCGTTAGGCATTTTCACGAAGCGCCACGGCACGCAGGTCATGCTGCTCGCCTTCGCACGGCCCGTTATTTGGCAGTTCGCCACTGGCAAACATCTCCACTGCGGCAGCTTCGGCGCTTTGAGCGTCCGGCGCGGTAACGCGGTACTGGTAGACCACCAGCTCCTCTACGGCGACGGTGAACGTCTGTTCGTTCTGATTATCCATGACAAAAGTCCTTTCTTTCTGTTGAGGGACAACCGCCGCCCGGCGGTGAACCGGGCGGCGTGTCGCGATAGTTAGCGCTTCCAGGTGAGGACGAACTTGTCGTCTTCGCCTTCGAAGAGGCTGGCGTAGATCGGGCCTGTGAAGCTCGGATCGTCCAGCTTGCAGCTGATGAAGGGCTTGTCCTTCTTCGAGGTGCGGTTCCACGCCGCGCCCAGTTCCGCGTCCCCAGCCATGATCCGAAAATCCGGCGCACCTGCCTTGTCGCTGTTGATGGGAACCAGTGTGACCTCGGCCTTGATTGTCAGCGTTTTGATTTCGCCGGTGTAGCCGTTGTCGGTTTTTGTGAATGTTCCGATGATAGTCATGTTTCAATTCTCCTTTGTCTGTTTCCGGGGCCGCCCCATGCGGCCTTTCCGATGGCCGACCGAGAGCACGCGGATTGAGGCGGTGGAGACACCCGAAGGGCGAAGCGCAGCGGCAGACCGGCAGCCGCCTGCTTTTTGGAGCGCAGCGACCGCGAGGAAAGCGCCGCACCGCCAAAGGCGGGGCAAGCTGGGGAAAAAGCTGGCGGATGCCGGTTGGCTCGACCGCCGCCGCGTGCAGGGATGCCATGAAAAGGAAAGGCGCCTGGGAGCGGGCCTGTCAGCCAAAGGACGAAACAGGTGCGGCCACTCGGGTCATGAATCTGACGACGGCGGAAACCAGCTCCGGCTCAAACGCTAATACGGGCAATCAGGAGAAGGCTTTTCAACACCATCGACAGTGATAAGCCCCTGCGCCACCTCTTCACCGCGCTGGGTAAGCGTGAACGGCCAAGCGTCGTGGTCGTCCTTCAATACGACAAGCCCGGCAGCCTCCAGCATGCGAATGTCCGCACGCAGTTCATCCGTCGCAACCGCCAGCCCCAGCTCCGGCAGCCAGTTCCGCAACACGAATAGATTAGCTGATCCGCTCGTCGCTCCCGCCAACGCCCGCAAGATCGCTAACCGCCGGTGACGGGCCTTCACCTCTTCAATGGTCAGGGACGGGTCTCGATTAGGCGTGCTCATATTTCACATAAAATATTTGTTAATACGATAAGGTTGAGATATTATTCTGCGTACGAATTATATCTCTCGACCTTTTCCCCTTTTCAGAATTGACCCACACCTCACCTGAGGTGGGAAAGGATTCTGTTCAAATGAACAAAGCCCTCAAAATCCTTTGCAACACCATCTTGAACCTACTGTTGAACCTACTGATCGTACTCGTCGCCACGTCTGTTGCCACTTCTATTGCCTTTTTCGTTGGCATCGGCCTAGGCACGCTTTTCGTTCCCAACGCTCAACTCCTCACTTTTGTTGGAATACTGACCTACACAGGCACGCTTGGTTTTGTGGTTGTTCAACAGTTAAGCAGCAACCACTTTGTCCGCTTGTATGGTGCGTTTTGTTCGTGCCTTGTAAACACAATCATCCTCGTATCATTCTACATTTGGCACCTCAGTGGCCAGGGAGCGAACATCGAGACTGCGTTCTTGATGTTCATCGCATCCCCTTTTTGGTTCAAGTACCATGCGTTCGGTCCAGCGGCAGTGGTGGCAACCGCCATCTTCTTCCATATCATTATCAATGAACTTTTTTATTCTGAAGATCGTTAGTGGGAACAGCCTCGTCCAAATTGGGCGAGGCTGTTGTCTTGAGTGAAGGATGCTCAGACACGACCTTCCGTTTAATTCTTCCATCACTACGGCGCTTCACTTCCAATGCCGCAAAAATAGGAATCACAAACGGAAGTAGCGCCATCCAACGATCCGAGACGATCTCGCCAATGTCACTAAGATAGGAAGGCTGGAATAGAATCACCAAAGCCGCAAAGATGAGCAAGGCCCATCCTAAAGTGAAGAGCGCATGCCATACCCAAGGTGAGTACAGAAGTTGGGACGCCACATTCCTATAGGGATTCCCTCTACCCGTATTCTCCTTGCATTTCTTATTGCCGAAAAACTTCAGTACCCTGCATTTTATTTTGCGATTTTTTCCTTCCGCGTGCTCCCCCACCTCTTTGACCCAGAAGTCTCTGATCTTGCTTAGGACTTTTAGATTTTCATCAATCGCCTCTACCGCTCTCTTTAACTCGGCCTCATTCCGCACCTTCTCAATTCGTTCTTTTAGAAGGTGTGCATGGCGGCGCACATAGGCTTTATCAGCGAATCCCGCAATTTTCTCTGCACACCGCTCCACCTGTTCCATGTCACGGTAGAACAAACGGACAGCAGTAATCTCCTCTCCCCACATGCATTCTAAAATCTCTGTCTGTATCGAAGGATACACATAGTGCCGATCCGGACTCAGCCTTAGATATCCCACAACTGGCGGCCACTGGCGCAAGCCACCAAACCATTTCTCCAGTTCTTCAACAGCTCTATTGAGAAACCGAAGCTGATATTCCACGTCCACATAAATTGTCCGAGCGATATGCATCCGGCGAAAGGAATAGGAAACGAGGTTTTTCAAAATCCAGAGCAATATGGGAGTGACGACAAACCGCGCTATCGTCAGCGGATCGCTGAGCGACAGCGACACACCGCTTTCTTTCTGCTCTTTATCGTTCTGCTCTGCTTTAGGGCCGCCCTCTTCAGAAGGGGTAGATTCACCTGGCGTCTCTTCACTAGGTTCAGGTGATGGCTCTACTTCGGATTCGACAATTGGCGAATCCGCCTGAGCGAGCACCACCTGCACTGGCGCGGTCGCGCACGTCAGTGCCGCAAGGCATGTGATGATAAGAAAATGCCGCATCGCTCCCCCCGACCGTAGCACCCAAAATATCTTAGGGCGCTCTGCACACTGAGAACAACCGTTATGCCCCACACCAACCGGCGCAATCACCTCCGACACTCCTCTGCCCACCTCCTAAAACGAGAATGGCCGCCGCGCCTCAGCGCAGCGGCCAATTCACCGGCCCAGCATCAGACAACTATGCAGCCATGCTGCGATGCCTCGCTGGCGTACGCAGACAGGCTCTTCTTCGCCTTGAAGAACCGGTCACGCTCAATGCGTAGACCGGCAGGCCCTCGGATGGCCTCCAGCTCCGACAGGCGCACCGTACCCATCTCCGGGCACCCCACGCCTAAGTCGCACAGCCCGAAGGCAATGTCCGGCTCTTCCGGGTCAAGCTCCGTCAGCAGCCAGGTGCCGCCGCCCCACGGGCAGAACAGCTTCACGACGGGGTAGAAGTCGTGCGTCTCCCCTTCGTTGTCCGGCTCCGCCAACCGGGCAGCGTTAGCGGCCCCGTTCTTGAGTAGTCTTTCTCTTTGCTCCTTTGTCAGAAGTTTCATGGTCAATCGCTCCTTGTAGAGATTTCCCGCAGGGGCCCTTCCCCCGCGCGTTACCTCCTGCCCAGCGGCGAGCGATCAACCTTGTGTAATTGAAATGCTCATATGCGCTCGCGCCGGAGCCCGACGGCAACCGGAAGCCGCCCGTAAGGGGCGTGAACGCGCGGCGGCACAACACGGGAGCAAAGCGAACGGAGCGGGCCGTGCCGCCCGGAGACCTTGGGCGGCCGTCGGCCTCCGGCATAAGCTGAACCTGGGAGGTCAACGCGCCGCAAAGCAGGCGCACCAAACAAAAACGCCGGTCACTCGTGACCGACTCTCACCGGGGCGTTGCGGGGTGTCCCCGCTCGAAGGGGTGACGGAAAACGCTGCAAGCGGTTGCAGGCAGGGGAAGGCTTTCCCCTAGGCGTCAGTAAACCTGTGACACCCCGAACTAAATACGAGATAATAATATTTTACATTATGAATATAACGAGACGGACAATCTAAAAGAGAATGAAGAGCAATGGCATTTAAGACCACCCCACACTCGAAGACAGCTGCCAACGATCCAGCCGCACATTTTAAGACGCTCACAAAGCGGCAGCTTCCTGATGTAATGCCGCACCAGAAGGAAATGCTTGAGGTCTACGCGACTGAGTTTGAGACAAAGGCGGATGTAGCGCTGCAACTACCGACCGGTAGTGGAAAAACGTTAGTTGGACTTCTGATCGCCGACTGGCGACGCATTAAGCATCGCAACCGAGCGGTCTATCTCTGCCCTACAAAACAGCTCGTACGCCAGACAGTTCTTCAGGCAACAAACCAGTACGGCATAGACGTTGTCGACCTGTCTGGCCGTAAAGAGGATTTTGCGCCTGCGGATAAAACGGCTTACATGACTGGCGCAAAGATTGCGATTAGCACCTATTCGGGCCTTTTCAACACCAACCCGTTCTTCGACAACCCCGACCTAATCGTGATCGACGACGCTCACGCGGCAGAGAACTACATCGCCAAGATGTGGTCACTTGAAATTCCGGCAAACACCCCTCTCCACGCTGCACTCGCCGAGTATCTACGTCCCCATTTGGATCCCCAAGACTATTCAAGGCTGACGGGCGAATGGATGGGACCAGCAGATGCGACGTGGGTAGAGAAAATGCCCTCGCCGCAAGTGCAGTCGCTTCAGACAGACCTCGTGGGGATCATTGATGCCCACGCGGATCGGAAAAACCCAGAGCTGTATTACCCGTGGGCCCTTATTCGTGACCATCTGGATGCGTGCCACATCTACCTCGGTTCTCGCGAAATCTTGATCCGCCCGCTAATTCCGCCCACCGCGTTTCACGCGCCTTTCGCGAATGCGGGACAACGCATCTACATGTCCGCTACACTCGGTGCTGGTGGTGATCTGGAACGCCTAACCGGCCGAAAGCATATTGACCGTCTGTCTGCGCCGGAAGGCTTTCAGAGTTCCGGTGTAGGACGGCGCTTCTTTGTTTTCCCGAGCCTTTCTCTGACAGGCGAAGAGACTGAAACTCTGAGAATGGCGATGCAAGAACGCGCGGGACGGTCGGTGATGCTGACGCCGTCACTGGCAAGCGCTGAGGCGCATGAAGAACAGATAAACGATTGCCTTCCCAGCTTTGAGGTCTTCACAAAGGATCACATAGAGGCGGACAAAGCTCCATTCGTTCAGAGCGAAAAGGCTGTCGCTATTTTGGCCAACCGATATGACGGAATCGATTTCCCCGGTGACGAATGTCGGCTGCTTTGCTTAGACGGCCTGCCTCGGGCAATGAACGCTCAAGAGCGTTTCATTATGTCGAAGATGGGAGCCTCCGCACTCTACAATGAGCGGATACAAACGCGGGTGCTTCAAGCCGCAGGTCGTTGCACAAGAGCGCTTCAAGATCGCTCGACCGTTTTTATAACCGGCACAGAACTGGTCGACTTTTTGGCTGACAGTAGACGATGGACTTACTTCAACCCGGAGCTTCAGGCTGAGCTGTCATTCGGCGTAACTCAGTCTACGGGCATAAAAGACGAGCAACTTCTCGAAAACTTCAACATGTTCATGGAGAACAGTGAGGACTGGGGTAAGGCGGATAGCATGATCCGCGATGACATCCCGAAATTCAGCCAAACAGCCTTCCCCGCGATGGACGAGTTATCGAATGCCGTGGAGCATGAAGTCACCTACCAAGAAGCGCTATGGAACCACGACGATACAAAAGCTCTTGGTGAAGCGCGCACAGTGCTGGCCTGTTTAAAGCATGGGGACCTAAGAGGATACCGAGCTCTTTGGCACTATCTGGCTGGCTCAGCAGCATCCCGCCTTTCAACCGGCCCCGGAGATGGACAATCTCAAGCGGCGCTTGAACAGTTTGCACAAGCAAAAAAGGCCGCACCGTCCGTGTCGTGGCTGAACACCCTAGCAAAGGCTGTCGGCGCCCCGTCTGAGAAAGCCGAAATCGACCACTCAGAAACGCTGAAGCAGGTCGAACTGATTGAGCAACAATTTTTGGCGATGGGAACAGTTACAAACCACAAGTTTGAAAAGCAGGCTGCAAAGATTCAAAAGGAATTGGCTGACGCAAAGACTTTTGAATCTGCGCAAGTCGAACTCGGCACAATGCTGGGCTTTGCCGCTGGGAACGACGAGGGTGATGCCGCACCTGATCCATGGTGGCTAGGAGAGAAGATCGGCATCGTATTTGAGGACCATGCGGACGGGAAAGAAACAACGATCTTTGGCGCAATCAAAGCTCGTCAAGCGGCAGGTCATCCCAAGTGGATACAGGCAAACATCCCAGGCACTGAGAGCATGGAGATTGTCCCCATTTTGGTAACGCCCTGCACGCAAGCGAAGTCTGGGGCAGCACCGCACCTCGATGCCGTGCGCTATTGGTCAACGGGTGACTTTGTCGCTTGGGCAACACACGCAATCGTCGTGCTGCGTGAGATGAAGGGGAGCTTTCCAGGCGAAGGAGACTTAATTTGGAGATCAGAAGCACAGCAACGCCTGGATGCCGAAGGTATGACGATTGAAGCAATTCTTAAAAATCTGCCGACGGCAGCAAAAGCCATGAAGATCATCGACTAGTAGTGACCCAAAAAGGCGCATCGACAATGTTGTGGATTGCCCTGTGTGTCGGCGGGCATATCAATTGAGGTCAGGGGAAAGCTTCCCCTGACCAAACCAAATCTGACGAGCCATCTAGTTCGGCCCGTTGCACAGGGAAATGAACAAGTTATTTCTTTCGTCCAACACCCCGAGCGACAGAAATTGCAAGTGCCATTTCAGCTTCATCTTCGCAGGCGACTGCAAGCCCGCATGGCGATAAAGCTCTCCGACATAAGCAAGATCGTCTAGCTTGGGGTCAACCTCTCTCACTACCCGCGCGTAATTCATCGCTAGCTGCACGATGTAAATCGGATGTCCAGATGTGGCGATCGCTGAAGAGACCACTACCGCGCCAGGAGGCACCCCCCGTGTCGTGTGATCGTCAAAAATCTCCCACAGACGCTCGCGCTCGGTAGTCATCGGCACGTCAACCGACGTTGCTTCAAAGACCGAATGATTGAAGATTCCGGCAACCGTAAAGGTGTCCCGATCAACCCGCACAAAAAGAACATCATCCGATCTCATCTGATTGCTCGGAGCAGCATCCAGATGAAGATGATGGAAGCCCATTGCGTTGAGTAAAAAGTCTTTATCTGCCCATCGATCAACGTTGGGGCCTGTTCCCGACGAAGACGGTGTAAATCCACGCGTGTGCGGCTGAAGTGATAGATAAGGTGTTAGATCATCACCCTTCCCCGCCTTTTGCAAAATGACTCGAATATCGGCCTCATGAATCTGCCAACGCGGATCAGTCGATGCCGCTTCCTCAACTACTATCCTCCTTGGACGAGGAGCTATGTAGCGAATTGCCCAATTGGCATAATCGATCAATAGCGACGCAAGCGGCTTCTGCTCCAGCACCGTAAGCGTGGCTTTGTCGTTCGGAAACTTCGGTATGTCTCTGGCTATACAAAGGCGGAACGCCTTTATCCTCTTAGGTTCTTCCACCATCGCCCTCTCGTTGGCACATAAACTCCCACACAACATCCCACAACCCTATCACAGCAGAGAAAGTCATTGATGGGGCCCAACTACATGCGCCTTACAAATTGACGAGAAATGCAGTACACTGACACTCCTTTTTCTTTGCGCATTAACCCTTAACCCAGATTATTAGAAGACACATACCGATATGCCAAAAGCTCAAATTGAACCGATGTCTCCAACCGTCACCAAAGTTCTTGATGAGTTTTTTGACACACTTAAAGAGGATAATTCAATCAACGGTGAGGCAGTCAACAGCCTCGAAAAGCTCTTGCGAACAGGGAAGGTCCCAAAGTCGGAGGATATTGACACAGCCCTTTCCCTTCCGCCCACGGAAAACAAAGAATGATCCGTATAAAGACCATTCACATCGAAGAGTTTCGTGGAATCCGCGAGCTCGACCTTGATCTTCGCGGCGAGAACTTCGGGATTTGCGGCCCAAATGGCACCGGCAAGAGCGGTGTAGTTGATGCCATTGAATTTTGCCTCACAGGCAACGTCACGAGATTGTCCGGCCAAGGTCAGGGTGAACTCAGCGTGAAGGGGCATGCCCCTCATGTCGACATGCGCGGGAATCCTGACAAGGCCAAGGTTACGATCACCGCAACGGTTCCGGCTCTGAAAAAGGATGTAAAAATCACACGGTCGGTCAAGAGTCCGAGCAACGTCACCATCGAACCGGCTGATCCGGCAATCGATGCGATCATCAAGGAATTGAAATCCCATCCGGAATTTGCATTGTCGCGTCGGGAAATTGTCAAATACATCATTACCCCGCCCGCGCAGCGCTCCACCGACGTCCAGACCCTTTTGCGCCTTGATCACGTCGGGGACTTGCGCCGGGCGTTGATGAGTTACGCGAACAAATGTAAGCGGGAAGCGGAGGAAGATGAACGCGCGCGGTTGCGCGCCGAGACCGATCTCAAGGGCGCGCTCAATCTCCCGGAACTTGAACGAGAGAAAGTACTGGAGAAGGCAAACACGCAGCGCAACATTCTCGGTTTGCCGACGCTTACCGAACTTACCCCTAAAACGTCATTCAGGGAGGGCGCGGCAGAAGAAGGCAAAGATGCCAAGAAAATTGGCATCGCGAAAGACGTCGCTCTTGGCGACCTCGCAGCGCTGACCGTTGCAATTCAGTCCGGCGAATCCGCGAATCTCATGGAGCATAGAAAGAACGCTCTCGCGGCCTTGAATAAACTGAAAGACGACGAAAAAGCATTGTCCCTTGCGCGGGCGCACAACTTGATCACGGTCGGGCTTGATCTGGTTATCGAAGATGCATGTCCGCTATGCGACAAACCTTGGAATGTCAATGAACTGCGTGAACATCTCAAATCCAAGCTCCTTAGTGCCGAAGAAATCGGAAAACTTCTCGAAAGTCTCGGCACGGCGATAGGGGTTGCTATTGGTGGCATCGAAGACCGGATAGAAGAAATCCGGAAAGCGGCTGGTTATGCTGCGACACTTGAACCTGCCGTGCAGCGCGCTGAATTGGACGCCTACGCCAAAGTCCTTGATGATGCCATTACAGCGCTGAAGACGTTTCAAGAGGACCATTCTCAGATTGAAGGCGCCATTGCGGCGCTAGAAAGTGAATGGTGGAAAGTTCCAGCGGAAGCACAAACACGGCTGGACGAGACACAGAAGGCCGTCAAGGCTCTGCCCGACAGTGCCGCCAAAGACAAGGCGATTGAGTTCCTGGCCGTTCTTCAAGATCGCTATGAGAGACTTCTCTCAGCTTCAAAAGTCGCAAAAGCAACAGCCGTGCGGAACGAAACGGCCCAAAAGATTTATGATCAGTATAACATTGTGTCGAACAAGGTGCTCGAAGACATCTACGACAAAGTCGCTAAGGAATTCACGAAGTTCTACAAGGCGATCAATGACGATGAAGGCAAGTTCATTGGTGAACTGAGGGCAGACCCTGCGAAGCTGAGCTTCAACGTCGATTTCTACGGCAGGGGGACGTTCCCACCTGGCGCTTACCATAGCGAAGGACACCAAGATGGAATGGGCTTGTGTCTCTACCTTGCCTTAATGAAGCACACACTCGAAGATCAGTTCACTTTTGCCGTTCTCGATGACGTATTGATGTCTGTCGATACCGGTCACAGGCGCGAAGTTTGCCGGTTACTTAAGAGTGAGTTCCCCGACACGCAGTTTATTCTCACCACTCATGACAAGGTGTGGTTGCAGTATATGAAGACGGAGGGGTTGATTAAGAGTGGTCAGCTTTTCGGCGGTTGGACTATCGACACCGGGCCGCGTATCTGGGACGACACCGATATCTGGAGCGAAATCGATAACGCACTCGACAAAGACGATGTACACCAAGGCGCTGCACTCTTGCGACGGTATCTGGAATACATCTCCGCAGTTCTTGCCGACAATCTGCGAGCATCCGTCGAGTATCGGGGCGATGCCAATTATGACCTTGGTGACTTGCTCCCCCCCACTTTGAACCGATGGAAGAATAGATTGGAGAAAGGCATCAAGTCCGCAAAACAATGGGGGCATGATGAGGACAAGGCGAAGTTGGAGTCGCTACTTGTCGAGGCCAAAGCGCTGATCACAAAGACAGATGCCGAACAGTGGGCGATCAACAAATCAGTCCACTTCAATGAATGGGAAAACTTCACTAAAGCCGAGTTCAAGGAAGTGGTCGACGCTTACAAGGCATTGCTTGACCATATCCGTTGCCAGAACCAGAAATGCGGGGCGTATCCGTATGTTACCCCCCGCAAGGGTTCATCGGAGCAACTTCGATGCAATTGCGGCAGTATCAGCATTAATTTGAAAGGCAAGTAATCGCGGCTCACAGCGAAATTGGGGACCGAAGAGCAGAGGCCGCCTAAGCGGCGGCCTCTGTTTCGCGAGGTTGGAGGTTACTGAGGTAGTCAGCCGCCTTGGCGGCTTGGCTGGCGGCGGTGAAGATGGCTTTCTTGTCGGCCTTCATCACTTCAAGCCAGTGGCCCAGGTATGCGGCGTGGTCGGCGCGCGGCTCCAGTGAGATGCCAAGCTCGGCGCACAGGAATGCAGCGCCCAGCTCGGCCACAAGTTCTTCCATCGCATAGGCGTTGTCGCCGAACCGCTTGCCGAACTGGCGGTCACACCGGTTGGAGTTTCCAGTCCAGTGCGTCAGCTCGTGGAGCAGCGTTGCATAGTAGCTCTCGGTGGGTGAACTGGTCTCAGTGCCAAGGAAGCGGTTCCGCTCCGGCACCTGAATGGTATCCGCCACGCGGTCATAATAAGCCCGCTCGCCACCATGCTTGATGACAACGCCAGTCGCCCGGATGAAGGTATCGGCATGGGCGATAGTTTCAGCGGGATTGGCCGGTGCCGGTACTGCCGGCAGCGTATAGCCGTCGACCTGATCGGCGTTGAAGACATAGCTCGCCTTGGCGACGAAGCGTTTGCATCCGTTCTCGCCATCATCATCGGCGTCGGGCGTGTCGTCGTTCTGAAGCTCTTTATAGAAGACTACCAGACTGGACTTCTCGCCCTTGCGAACCTGCGCTCCGACGGATTGCCACTGGCGGTATGTACCCCAGAGGCCGGATGAGAAGCCCGTCAGCTCAGCCGATGCCCAGAGGCTGATCACGTTCACGCCCCGGTAGTGCGCGCCGGTGGCAACATTTTGCGGCCGGTGGGACGCGAAGCTGCTGCGATGCCAAGGCATCTGGAATGTGCCCTGTCCGGCTTCGATGGCGGCGACGATGCGGTCAGTGACCTGGCTGTAAACGTCTGCCCGTTGGTTGCTCTTATATGTCATGTGTCGATCCTCCTTTTGCGGTTGGGAGCCGCGCGCTTCGCGGCCTTGTGAGGCCAAAGCGCAGCGGAGGACCGGAGGCGGCATTCCGCAGGAACCGAAACACAGTGGAGGACGGCAAGGACGGCGCTTTTTGCACCGCGAGGAATGGCGCACGCCGTGCGCCAGGGGAAAAAGCAACGCACCGCGCCGTTGCCCATGCGGGACCCGATGCGATGGTCCGAACACATAAGGCCGTGAATGCGCGGCTCTCGCGCGAACCGCTGGAGGACGCCACGACATATGCGCCAACGGGCAGCTACAGCCTGCACCGCTGATTGGTCGCAAAGCCGGGGAGATCGGGGAGATTCAACGCCTGTGCGGAGTATCGCTCCGCTTTTTCAGACGCGGTTTTACTGCACGCGCACTATCCGTGGGCTGATGAGCATCGGATAAATGAGTGACATGACTTACGGACTCGGCCTAGGGTTTCAGCATCACACAAGTCAAGTGAACAGCGCAGGAGGGGGCGATGGTCTTTGGTCTGTTTGGTAAGAAAAAGGCAAAGCCACGCGACGATGAACATTGGCGCGATCGGATCGACCCTGCGCACAAGGAAGCGCTGGAGATTCTTGAAGCGTCGGGAGAAGTCGAGAAGCTTTGGCTAATGGAGTACCACGTTTCTCTTCGCTTCGGAAAAATGGACGAGGCCCTTGAGGTTCTGCGCGGGCGTATCGTTCCGAGATTGTCGAAAGAGACCTACGAGCGTCTGCTGGGTGCCGGTGGCAGCAATTGCTGGGCAAGTGCTTTTGATCTCATCAACAGCGGCTATGTGCAGCCCCTGGACGAAGGGCCTATCGACCGGATGGTCATCGGCCGCATACCCCACCCCAGCAAGCCGAACGTCTTTGGCGAGATCGCATTTAGTGGGGATGGGCATCTGCTTACCGTCGCACCCACCGGCGCTGGTAAAAGCCAGCGCTTTATCCTGCCGACCGCCTTGGACTACAACGGCCCGATCCTCATCTTCGACCCCAAGGGCGAAGTCTACAAAGAGACCGCATGGCGGCGATCCTGGCATGGGCCGGTGTTCAAGTTCGCGCCCTTTGACGACAACGGCGACAGCGACCGTTTCAACCCGCTGGACTTTGTGGCCGACTGGGACGATGCGCGGGTGCTTGCCGACTTGCTTCTCAATGTCCCCGAGAAGCAAGACTTCTGGGACAGCTCGGCGCGCGACCTTGTGCGTGCGCTCATTATATATGTGGTGAAAGTCCGGCCCGGCGGACAAGCCAACATACGCGAGGTGCTGCGCGCCCTCTCCCCCAGCGTCGAAGAATTCGAGGACATGCTCGACGCCATGCGGACGACGCAAGAGGAGCCTCTGGTAGAGATGGCAAATGCGCTGGAGCAAATGTCCGAGAAGATGCGCACCTCCATCTATCAGGTCGCGCGCACGCAACTGGACGTATGGCGCTCACAAGCCGTTGAGCGCGTGACCAGCGACACCACCGACGGATGGTCGCCGGAAATCATTCCGTCCAGCGCCTATTTCAATGAGCAAATGGTCAATCATGGCTTCCCGCTTGGGGGTAAATTTGTCGAAGACGGCCTCATGCGTGGCGACACGCCATCGGTCTATCTCATCATTCCACCGGACAAGATTGCCAGCTACCGGAGCCTTCTCCGGGTCATGCTGGGCATGCACCTGAATGGCGCAATCAAGGCGAATCAAGGTGAAGAGGACCCCAAGCCGCTTCGGCCTTACCTCTTCATCTTCGATGAGCTGCCGCAGCTCGGCTATATGGAGCTGATCGAGAAGGCCGTCGCCATTGCCCGCAGTGCCAATGTCCGGCTCTGGTTTTTCGTGCAAGACCTGGCGCAACTGCGGGAGACGTTCTCAAAATGGGAGAGCCTTCTCGCAAACTGCAAGGCGCAGATATATTTCCGGCCCGGCGACCTGGGCACGGCGGAGTATCTCAGCCGTCTGCTCGGCCGCCGCAAGGATGTGTTGGGGTCAGACAGGGAACTCGCGACACCACAAGAACTGATGGGGCCGGATTTCGACGGCAAGGCTATCTTGCGGCTGGCGGGCCAAAAGCCCGTCAAAGCAACGCTGCCGGAAGCCTTCTATGAGGATGAGGACACACAGGACTATATCTCGACCCAGAAGGTCGGAATCTACAGTGTTCCGCAACGCGAACGCGGGGAGGAAAACTGAAGTCCGCTCACGCTTCCCGCAGCTCTCCTCACCGTGCTCGTCACGCATCAAATCCGATGCGATTTCAGCCAGTCGATAAAGGCCTGGCGGTCGATATAGACGCGCCCACCAACTCTCAGCAGGCATTCCCGGAAACCATTACGCTCCGCGTTGAAAATCCACCACCGCACCGTGGCCTCTGGGAATGCCGGATACTCTTCGACCAGCTGATTGACTGTCAGAACATCTGAACCATCAATCGTTCCATCCTCCTATTATTACAGCTTATAGTTGTAATATGGGGATTGCGATGACCACTTTACACCCCAGTAGCGGCAGATTCCTGCCGTTCGTATGCGGATGAATGTTGTGGGTTGTGAATGGCGTTGGGAGCTGCTGTCAATGATAGGGCACTGAGGCAAAAGCTTTGCGATGGCTATCGCATGTCCGCTTAAATGTCCGCTTCTAAGGTCATGCTAGGCGCATGTAGGTGAACACTTTTCTTGCCGCCATAGCTCCAAAATGTCCGGTAAAATGTCCTCTAAATCAGGTCGGGCCTATTGCCGAGAACGCAGCAGCTCCCAACTGGCAAAGCGGCTCTCTTGTAACTTTCGCGTATTTGAAAGACGCGAAAGTTACAATTTCAATCGGTCGCCTCTTTCGCATCCGTCTCTTGAATGACCTCGTCATTATCATTCGCTGGCTCTTTGAAGATGGCTCTGTTCATACGCTCAACCACGGCGGCCGTGTGCTGGTCACTCAAATGAGCGTACCGCTTGACCATCTGCAACGTCTTGTGACCAAGCACTTCGGCAATCTCCGCCAAGGTCGCCCCGTTCATTGCCAGATAGCTGGCTGCTGTATGGCGTAGATCATGGAAGCGGAAATTCTCTATCTCAGCAGCGCGCAATGCAGCCTCCCAGCTCTTTCTAATATTCTTCGGTGCAAGCCCATCTCGCCTCGGGAAGACGTAGTCGCGCTTGTCGGGGTCAGTTCGACGATGAAGCTCCGTCATAACTTCAAGAGCTTTGTGAGTAAGTGGCAAAGCGCGCTTCTCGTTGTTCTTCGTTTTCTCAACCCGCGCCACGCCACGATCTAAGTCAATGTCCCGCCACCGTAGATGCATAATCTCGCTATACCGCGCTCCGGTAGAAAGGGCGAGAACCACGATGGCATACAGGAAGTCACATGAACTTGACCTGCACGCCTCCAGCAGGCGAGCGCATTCATCATCACTCAGGAACCGCGCATTGGGCGTCGGCAGCTTTGGGCGTTTTACCTTGTGCATGGGATTGGATGCGAGCCACTCCCATTCTTTCTCGGCAACAGTAAGCGCGTGAGAAAGGCTCGCCATGTAACGTACAACGGTCGCAGGGCTTTTAAGCCCGCACTCCGTCCTATTCGGGGCGTGAGCGTTGCGCTGATTTGGCGTCCTGAGAAGTTTGTCGCGCGCTGCGCTAAGTCTTGAGACAGTTAAGTCTCTAACCTGAACGTCCCCAAGTTCGCTCTTCCACCATTCAAGATGCATGCGCACCTTGTTCTGGTCGATCTCTCGCTTCGGCAGTTCGTCTCTTATGTACCGGTCTATGAGTTGACCCAAACTTCTCGAAGCAAATGCCGCCACTCCTAGGGCAGCTTCCTTCCTAAGCTCTCCTTCACGGATTTGAGCCCACTCCTTCGCATCTTTCTTCTTTTCAAAAGTCTGCGACTCTTGGGGCCGACCTTTGACGCGTATCTTCACACGATAAACAGGCTCTCCGTTCCGGCCCTTTCTCTCCTCAATAACAGCCATATCAACATGTTTTCCTCACCTAGTTTACATAATCCTTGGGACACTCTTGGGACACTAGAGTACAATAAATGACGTACACGGACAAATATAATCAATTCCGCGTCACCACAAGTCGTTGTAATTGCTGATGTTAGGTTTTTTGGCTGTCGGGCATTTTGCCCTTGAAGGCACTCATAATGCCTTGGCCGGGGGTTCAAGTCCCTCCTCGCCCACCACGTTTTTGAGGCTTTGAAAAATTTCTTGGGACACTCTTGGGACACTAAATCCCATCTCTCGGCAGAACCGTTTCAACCAACCATCGTCAACATTCATATCGAGAAAGCATCTCACTGCTGGTGTAGGGCTTCCAATGTCAGCGAACGGCGACATTTCAAAGAGTCACCGTTCGCTGACATAAGGACTCAGAACTTTGCTGGATATAAAGTGAGCGACCCCAATAAAGCGCAGCGCCAGCTGCGCCGTTCGTTGGCACGTCCTGAAGCTTACTGTCCCCAAAGTGTCCCCAGAGGGGTTTTTGAGGTTTGCACCAAAACCTAAGTCATTGATTTTATTGGTAGCGGAGGACGGATTTGAACCGCCGACACGCGGATTATGATTCCGCTGCTCTAACCAGCTGAGCTACTCCGCCCCAAGGCGTCGGAAAGCAGGGCGAAGCCGCTGCACCCCCGAAAGAGACCCGGATATAAGGGCCGCGACGAAGACCTGTCAAGCAAGGTGGCTGACGACGTCAGGCGGCTGGCTGCGCCGGCTCGGCCGAAGCCGCTTCCGGAGCCGCCGGCTTCTGGAATCGCAGCATTGTGAAAAGCCCGAATGGCTTCAGCTTGACGGTATCGACAAGTTCCAGCGTCGCGACATCTGTAATGGTTTCGGCGCGGAAATCGGGATGCCAGCCGAGCGCGCGCGCCGCCGGCGCCATGAAGCTCTCAACCCAGCCGCGCAGCCCATGGTCCTGCGCGAAATGATTGACGATCAGAACCTCGCCGCCCGGCGCGCAGACGCGCTCAAGCTCCTTGAGAACCTGAATCGGATCGGGCACCACGGTCATCACATACATCGCAACGACCGTGTCGAACGCACCGTCCTCGAAGCGAAGTTGGGAGGCATCCATCTCGTACAGTGCTTCGATATTGGTCAGACCACGCTCGCGAACCCGCTCGCGCGCGATGCGCAACATATCCGGTGACAGGTCGATCCCTGTAACAGTGAGGTGCGGCGCGTATCGCGGCAGAGCAACACCCGTCCCGACACCGACTTCGAGCAGCGACCCCTCGCGACGATTGATGATGTCGATGGCCCGCTTGCGGCCAGAATCGGCTATCGGACCGAAAGAAAAATCATAGACGGGCGCCCAGCGTGCATAGGCCTTCAGCACCGATTGTTCGTCTATCCGGACTATCCCGCTCAAAACAGCCTACCCCTCGATTTCCCTGCGCTCACTCTGCGGCCAATGCCGCCATGCGCGCAACACTATATCCGGACCGATTGCGGCTAAAATGCGGTTCGGGCGCCAAAACGTTCCACTTCGCCCGCCGATGCAGCGACCTGCCATCGGCTCTCCGCCCGTGCAATCCAGCCGCCGCCAAGAACCCGCGTGCCGCCATTCGGATCGTAGAAGACACAGGCCTGCCCGGGCGCGACACCGTCCTCGCCCTCGAGCAATTCGACCAAGGCGCCCTCTGCCGTGCGGTAAAGACGCGCTGGTACCGGCGGTCGCATTGATCGGACCTTGGCAGACACATCAATGCCCGCCTCGGGCAACATCTCAAACGCTGTATCGCCGAGCCAGTTGAGATCGCGCAGCACAAGCCGGCGCGTTTCGAGCGCTTCACGCGGGCCCACGATCACTTGGCGGCGTGCCGGATCGAGCCTGACGACAAAAAGCGGCTCGCTGTCCGGTTCGCTGGCACCGAGACCGAGACCGCGTCGCTGACCGATCGTGTAACGGACAATTCCGTCGTGCCGCCCGAGGATGCGCCCATCGAGATGCACGATGTCGCCCGGATCGGCTGCGCCCGGACGCAACCGTTCAACAATCGTCGTGTAACGGCCGGTCGGCACGAAGCAGATATCCTGACTGTCCGGCTTCGCAGCGACAACAAGCCCCATGCGCTCGGCCATCGCGCGCGCCTCAGGCTTGGTCAGGTCACCCAGCGGGAACCGCAGGAAGTCGAGCTGCTCGCGCGTCGTCGTGAAAAGAAAATAGCTCTGATCGCGCTCGACATCCGCAGGCCGGTGCAATTCGCGGCCCGCAGCACCCGGGCGGCTGGAAATATAATGCCCCGTTGCCAGCGCCGCCGCCCCAAGATCGCGCGCCGTGTCGAGCAGATCACGAAACTTCACACGCTCGTTGCAGCGCACGCAGGGTATCGGCGTCTCACCGGCTATATAGGAATCGGCAAAATCCTCCATGACGGCACGACGAAAGCGGTCCTCGTAGTCGAGCACGTAGTGGGGAATGCCGATCTGCTCTGCGACGCGGCGTGCGTCGTGAATGTCCTGCCCCGCGCAACAGGCCCCCTTGCGCGAGACCGCTGCACCGTGGTCGTAGAGCTGCATCGTGATGCCGACGACATCATAACCCTGCTCCTTGAGCAGAGCCGCCGTCACAGAACTGTCGACGCCACCCGACATGGCGACGACAACCCGCGTCTCTTCCGGACGGCCCGGAAGATCGAGGCTGTTGAGCCCGGTCTTTTCGTCGAACAGAGCGCTCATGGCGTCCCGCCGGAATTCGTCCGGCATCTCCTGGTTGATGGACGCCCTGCGACGTCTCCTGCGTGGCCGCAATATAGGCGGGCACTGACGCACCGCAAGCCATTGCGGTGTCGCTTCCTGGCTGGCCCGGCAGAATCTGCCGCACCGGCAGCGAATATCGGGCTCATCCCTCGTCAGGTCAACCCCGGGACTCCATAACCATATGAATTGATTGGGTTTATTCCTTCCGGCCGCATGGCCCGCCGCTTGCTTCCCCTAGATCGAGCCTTTCTCTGCAACCAGGTGACAGCATGGACTTGCCTACTTCAGCCACGCCGCGAACGAAATCGGCCGATACGCTATCGATCCAGCCGGACTCGATCCGGATTTCGACCACTTCGGCTGCAGGCGAGTTCGCACGCCATCTGGCCGACAGCAGCCGTCAGAGCGACCCGGCTCGCCGCGAAGACCGGCAGGCCGAACGCCGCGAGCGCTCCTCGCCCGCCACCGACCACAGCCAGCGTGACAACGAGGTGCGTGAGCGCGAGACATCAACTCGTGAGGCGAATCCGCGGCAAACGACCACTGACGACAAGGGCGAGGTAGCGCTGGAGACGGCAAACGCCGACGAGTCTCTTTCCACGATCGAGAGCGAAGTGCCGGCGACGGCAGACCATGTTCAAGACAGTCAGCCCGCAACCGCGATCGAGAGCGAAACAAACAGCACAGCAGACGCCGCCTCGACAGAGACCTCAAATGAAGACACGCCCGTCGATCTCGGCACGGCTCCAGCTGATATTGTCGCGGAACCAGCCGATGCCGCCCCGCACGCACTCGAGGCAGGTGCAAAACCGGCAGAGGCCGGCGCGAGCCCCGAAGAATCCGCATCGACCCCGGCATCGATCCAGTCTGCCGACTCCACTCAGACCAAGCCTGACGCAGCGGCGACCGGCAAGAATGAGGCGCAGTCGACCCTGCCTCGGGCCGCTACTCCAGGCGATGCGCCGCGGCCGCAAATGATCCTGCCGCAGCAGCCGACCGATACGACGGCGGCCGGGTCACCCCCTGATACCGAAAGCACAGCTCTCCCGGCCACAGACAGCGGCTCAGCCAAGCCAGTCAAGGGCCTTGGCCAGGAGGTGGCGGAAATGCTGGCCGACAAGAAGAGTGACGCAAGACAAACGGCTGCCGCAGCAAGCTCCGCCCCGCCGGTCCCGACACCGTCCCAGACCCCGCGCGGCGGCGCAGCAACCCAACAGACCGTCAATATTGCCCCGATCGAGACACAACCCACCCCGCGTGGCGGCGAACTCCCGAGCGGTACGCAACAGACACCAGCCACAGCAACAGTGCGCATCGGCACACTGCCAGGCCAGTCACAGCCGACGCAGGTGCCGGCCATGGCGATAGCGCTGCAGATTTCCCGCAATCTCCAGAAGGGGATTAATCGGTTCGAAATCCGGCTGGATCCTCCCGAGATGGGTCGCATCGACGTGCGCATGGAGGTGCGCCGCGACGGCCACGTGATGGCGCACCTGACGGTCGAAAAACCTGAAACGCTCGAACTGCTGCAACGCGATGCGCGCGCGCTCCAACAGGCTTTGAACAATGCCGGGCTGGAGGCCGATGAGAACAGCCTCAACTTCTCGCTTCATGATCAGAATGCGAACGAGGATCGTGGTGATATCGCCGGGACAATTCGTGCCGATGACGACACGGATGACGCTGATGCGACAACCACGCCAGTCTACAACGTCAATATTTCCGCCATTGGCGGCATCGACATTCGCGTTTGACGCAGAAGGGTCACAACCATGGACATCGCCTCAGCGACAGCCGCCGTTCAAGCTGCAACAGGCGGCAACAAGTCGTCCACAGCGTCCGCCGCGTTGGCCGGAAACTTCGACACCTTTCTGCGTCTTCTGACGACCCAGTTGAAGCATCAAGATCCGACGAATCCGATGAGTTCGGACCAGTTCACCCAGCAATTGGTCCAGATGTCGGGTGTCGAGCAATCGATCCAGACCAATCGCAATCTCGAAACGCTGATCACTGCCTATGCGATCCAGAATTCAAATCAGTCCGTCTCTCTTCTGGGCAAGGAAGTGACCGGCTCCGGCACGGGTGCCCTCCTCAGGGACGGCAACGCCAACTGGACCTTTGCTGTCGCAGCGGATGCTCCGGATACCACGCTCCAGGTCATCAACGCTGACGGGGCAACCGTCTACAGCGAAAAGATGGACGCAGCCAAGGGCGATCATCAGTTCACATGGGATGGCAAGGACGGAAGCGGCGCTGGCCAGCCAGACGGCACCTACTTTCTCAAGATTGTTGCCAATTCGGGGAACGGCGCACCGATAGCTGTGGACACGCGGACCACCGGGATTGTGACCGCCATCGACATGACCAGTACCGATCCGATGCTGACAGTTAACGGCGCCCAGATCCGCTATTCGCAGATCACATCCGTAAAGCAGCCAGATACGCCGATCTGACCCCGGATGCGTCCCGCAATGGAACAGCTAAGTCTTTGATTTCGGACAATTTTTACCACGACGCTTAGCCGTTTTTAAAGACTGCCCAGCGTAGTCTGAGGGTCAGAGATGAGCACGGAGACGAATGTTCGATGAGTGAGCAGCAGACATCAAAGGTCAACTACGTGATCGGGCCGGACGGTAGCCCGCTCACCGTTGCTGACCTGCCCCCGCCCGACACGAAGCGGTGGGTCATACGGCGCAAGGCCGAAGTGGTCGCAGCAGTCCGCGGCGGCCTCATCAGCCTTGATGATGCCTGCCGCCGGTACACGCTGACGGTCGAAGAGTTCCTGAGCTGGCAGCGCTCGATCGAACGCCATGGTCTGGCCGGACTTCGCGCAACCAGGGTTCAGCAGTACAGGCAGTAAGATAGAATTGTATCTGCGTACTTGCTGTCTTCAGGGCGCCGGCGGAACCTCCCTCCTCCGGCGTCCTTCTCATTCGATCGGTTCCCGGCGACGACCCGGCAAAAATTGCCGGGACCGTTAAGCTTCTGTTTAGGCTGCAGGCGGTAAATTTTGCCCTGTGGCACGGGGGAACTCCGATTGGGCTAATCGGGCCGGAGTTCTGAGGGCAAAGGATTTGTCGCTCACCTGTTGTCTGGCGTGGATGTCGATCCAGGAAACGGACCTGCATCCTGCGCGCTGGCACATGAGGTGGGTTGGTGAGCAGCTTCTCGAATCTTCTGCAGTCCCTGGGACCGGTACGTCTCGTGGCACTCGGGCTCGTAGCCGCGGTCCTGCTCGGATTCTTTGGCTATATCGGTTTGCGCTACAGTGCCGAACCCAAGGCGCTCCTGTTCTCCGATGTCGGCGTCGACGATGCGTCGAAAATGATCGGCGCGCTCGAGGCCATGAAAGTTCCCTACGAATTGCGCGGCGACGGCAGCATGATCTATGTGCCCCGGAGCCAGGTTCTCCGCCTGCGCATGTCTCTCGCCGAACAAGGCCTGCCCGCCGGCGGCACCGTTGGCTACGAAATCTTCGACAATGCTGACGCGTTGGGTACCACAAGCTTTCTTCAGAACATCAATCACTTGCGCGCGCTCGAAGGAGAGCTGGCGCGCACCATCCGCTCGATCGAGGGCATCGACGGCGCGCGGGTCCATCTGGTCCTGCCCGAGCGCGAACTCTTTTCACGCGACCGTCGGGAACCGACGGCTTCGATTGTGCTCAAGGTCTCGCGTAGCACGCTTGCAGCACAGCAAGTCAAGGCAATCCAGTATCTTGTCTCGTCGGCCGTTGACGGGCTGGCACCCTCGCGTGTTTCGATTGTCGATGAGCGCGGTACACTTCTGGCCAGCGGCACGGGCGACGACAGCCAGTCGCTGATGGCGTCATCTGTCGAGGAACGCCGTTCGACCTACGAAAATCGCCTGCGGACATATGTCGAAAACATCGTTCAGCGCGTCGTCGGTGCCGACAAGGTGCGAGTCGAGGTTACCGCACAGATGGACTACAACCGTGTAACCCGGACATCCGACACATTCGATCCGAATAGCCAGGTTGCACGCTCCACGCAGACGGTCGAGGATACGTCGACGAGCACGGATGGTGCGGGAAATGACGGCGTCACCGTCGGCAACAACCTGCCGAATGCCAATCAGGCCGGGCTTGATTCTCCTGCGGCTTCGCGTCAGGCAGCCACGCGCAGCGAAGAGACCGTCAATTACGAGATTTCCCGCACCACAAAAACGGAAGTGCTCGAGCCTGGACGCGTAACGCGCCTCTCGGTCGCCGTGCTGGTCGACGGTTCCTATACGACGGATGCCGAGGGCAACACGACCTATGCACCGCGGTCCGAAGTCGAACTCCAGAAGATCGAGGCCCTGGTCAAATCCGCAATGGGATTTGATGAGACGCGCGGTGATCACGTTGAGATCGTCAACCTTCAATTCGCGACAACGCCCAGCTTCGACGCCGGGACCGAAACGGCGACCGAGAATGGTTTTTTTGATCTGACCAGCGCCGACATCATGCGAATGGTCGAGATGGCAGTTCTTGCCATCCTTGCTGTCATTGCCATGCTCTTTGTGTTCCGGCCGCTCATGACACGTCTCGGCACGGCACAAGGGCGCCCCCATGGCGGGCCTGCCCTCCCCGGTTCGGCAGGCGGCGCGGCAACCGCATTGGCAATGACCGACGAGAATGGTGATGCGGTAGCGGGCGCACTGCCCGCCCCCGAACAGTTGAACGAAGACATGATGATCGACATCGCTCAGGTGGCGGGCAAGGTGAAACAGTCATCGGTCCGCAAGATCGGCGAGCTCGTGACCGGTCATCCGGATGAATCCATCTCAATCCTGCGCAGCTGGCTGCACGAAAGCGCTTGAGGACAGACCATTGGCGACTGCACCGAAAATAAAAGACGAAAAAACGCTTTCCGGACCCCAGAAGGCCGCGATCTTCATGCTCGCGCTTGGCGCGGACGATGCGGCCCCGCTCTGGAAAATGTTCGACGATGACGAAATTCGGGAACTCTCCCAGATCATGTCGTCGCTCGGCACGGTCCAGGCCGGGTCGGTCGAAAAGCTTCTCGTCGAATTTGCCTCCAAGGTTTCAGGGACCGGCGCACTTGTCGGCTCCTATGAATCGACCGAACGGCTCCTTCTGCGTTTTCTGCCGGAAGACCGCGTCGGATCCGTTATGGACGAAATTCGTGGACCCGCAGGTCGCACGATGTGGGAAAAACTCGGCAACGTGAATGAGACCGTTCTCGCGACTTATCTGAAGAACGAGTACCCCCAGACAGTCGCCGTCGTTCTCACCAAGATTCGCCCCGAGCATGCTGCGCGCGTCCTGGGCAATCTCCCGGAAGACTTCGCGCTGGAAGTCGTCACACGCATGTTGCGCATGGAGTCCGTTCAGAAGGAGATACTCGACAAGGTTGAGCAGACTCTCCGTTCGGAATTCATGTCGACCCTTTCGCGCTCGAATCGGCGGGACAGCCACGAACTCATGGCCGAGATATTCAACAATTTCGATCGCCAGACTGAAGGCCGGTTCCTCGCGGCACTGGAAGAACGAGCCCGCGAGTCGGCTGATCGCATCAAGGCGTTGATGTTCACTTTCGAAGATCTCGGCCGACTGGATCCGGGCTCCGTTCAGACTCTGTTGCGGGCAGTCGACAAGAATAAACTTGCGATCGCTCTCAAGGGCGCCTCCGACACGCTCCGCGATCTGTTCTTTGCGAACATGTCAGAGCGCGCCGGAAAGATCCTTCGCGAAGATATGGAACTGATGGGACCGGTCCGATTGAAGGATGTCGATGAAGCCCAGACCAACATGGTCAATGTCGCCAAGGATCTCGCCAACAACGGCGAGATCATGATCGCCGCCGACGGCGCAGACAATGAACTGATCTACTGACAACGGAAAGATCATTACCGGACGCCGGATGAATCAGATGAAGCAGGCCGTGAAATTCACTTTCGACACCCAGTTCGACGCTCCCGCGTCGCGTTCCGTCGCTAACAAGGCTACTCATCGTAGCCTCACTGCGGACGATGTCGAACAAGCGCGAAACGAGGCCTATGCATCGGGGTTTGCCGCAGGTGAGGCCCAGGCCAGGGCACACGCCGACAGTCAGATTCATGCCGCGCTGAATGAACTCGCCTCCAGCGCTGCAAGCCTGCTTGCGGCAATGGACATTCATGCGAAATCTCTGACGACCGAGGCGGTGCAACTGGCCGTTGTATGTGCAACGAAGCTTGCCCCGGCCACAATGGCAGCTCGGCCGGAAACCGAAATCGAAGCCGTCGTTCGTAACTGCCTTTCCCATCTCAATCGCGAGCCACACATCCTGTTGCGTGTATCAGCAGCAATTGTTGACCGGCTGAAAGATGTCGTAGATCACATGGCGATGGAGCGGGGCCTGACCGGTCGCATCATCCTTCTCGGTGAGCCTGAGATGAGTGACGGCGACTGCGTTGTCGAGTGGGCCGATGGTGGGGTTACGCGATCCCGGGAAGATATTGAAAATGAAATCGCGGAGATTGTCGGACGCTACGTCGCGACATTGTCCGCACAAGACAATACCAAGCTTGCCATGACCGAATTTGGCCTGGCGGACAGCGACCACAACTGAAACCGAGTGCTTTTCCGAAGGAATCAATCCGATGGCCGATCAGGATGAAGAAATGGCCCTGCCAGATCTCGCAAATGCCGAGGAATTGCCCGCGGCGGCTGAGAACGCGCAGGTCGAGGAAGGTGACGATGAGGCTGTTCGCTCAGCACACGACCTTGAGGCCGTGTTCGACGTCCCCGTCAACGTCTCCGCTGTCCTCGGAAAGACGCATATCGAAGTATCGAACTTGCTCAAGCTCGGGCGCGGCACGATCGTCGAGCTCGATCGCAAGATCGGTGAAGCCATCGACATCTATGTCAATGACCGGCTGGTGGCGCGCGGAGAGGTCGTCGTCGTCGACGACCGACTGGGCGTCACCATGACCGAGATAGTCAAAGGTGGCGTGACCTGATCGTGATCGCCACGTCAACTCATCGAGAAACAAGTACAGAATCAAGAAAGTAGAGGAGCCGCTGATGCGCCTTCTGATCGTCGGAACCCTGAATGGGCAGCTCTCCACCGCCACCAAGATGGCGATGGCCAAGGGCGCCAAGGTTACACACACGGAAACGGTCGACCAGGCGATTGATACGTTGCGCTCGGGGCGCGGTGCCGACCTGATGATGGTCGATGTCGCTGCGGATATCGGCAACCTCATTCTCCGGCTGCAAAGCGAACATATCTGCATTCCGGTCGTCGCTTGCGGTGTCGAGACGGATGCCCGCGCCGCGGTCAACGCGATACGCGCCGGTGCCAAGGAGTACATTCCGCTCCCGCCGGACGCCGAACTCATCGCCGCCGTTCTTTCGGCCGTCGCAGAAGACAGCCATGCGCTGATTTTCCAGGATCCGAAAATGGGCGATGTCGTCAGACTTGCCGATCAGGTCGCTGCGTCGGAAGCCAGCATCCTGATCACGGGTGAATCCGGTACCGGCAAGGAAGTCATGGCCCATTATGTCCATGGACGTTCCTTGCGTCGTGACAAGCCCTTCATCTCCGTCAACTGCGCCGCCATTCCGGAAAACCTGCTCGAGTCCGAACTTTTCGGCCATGAGAAGGGCGCCTTCACCGGGGCAATTGCCCGGCGCATCGGCAAGTTCGAGGAGGCCGACGGCGGCACATTGCTGCTCGACGAAATCAGCGAGATGGATATTCGGCTTCAGGCGAAGCTGTTGCGAGCGATCCAGGAGCGTGTGATCGATCGCGTCGGCGGGAAGAGTCCTGTCAGGGTCAATATCCGCATTATCGCCACATCAAATCGCGACCTGCAGTCGGAGGCTCGTGCGGGGCGCTTTCGCGAGGATCTCTTTTATCGGCTGAACGTGGTCAACCTGCAGCTTCCGCCGCTGCGAGACCGTCCGGCCGATATCATCGCCCTGTCCGAACACTTCGCCACGCGCTACGCGCGCAGCAACGGTCTCCCTGCCCGGCCGCTTTCGCTCGAGGCGCGGCGCTTTCTTGTCCATCACCGCTGGACGGGCAATGTTCGCGAGCTCGAGAACACGATGCACCGCGCCGTGCTGCTGACCACCGGCGACGAAATCGGCATCGAGGCAATCCGCCTTCCCGATGGAACGCGCCTTGATGACATGAATCTGGACGGGATCGCACACAAGGCCGCAGCCGCCGCCGATTCCGTCTCTCGGGCCTTTGTCGGCAAGACGGTATCCGAGGTCGAGCAGGATCTGATCCTGCAGACGCTCGATCACTGCCTCGGCAACCGCACGCATGCCGCCAACATTCTCGGCATCTCGATCCGGACCCTTCGCAACAAGCTGAAGGAGTATGGCGAGCAGGGCGTTTCAATCCCGACACCGGGCGAAGTCCGTCCGCAATTCGGCTGACCCCGCCGGCGTTCTGAACGCCCGTTGAAAGAATTATGATGAGCGATACGAGCTCGACCGCAACAAAGGCCGCACCAGCCGGAGGCATGAACCTCTTTGGCATAACGCCCGGCGCTGTCCTTGCCGATCTCGCCAAGCGGGGCGATCTCGCTCTGGCCTTTGGCGTCATGGCGATCATCGTCGTCTTGATTCTGCCGCTGCCGGCCTTCCTGCTCGACTTTTCGCTCGCAATCTCGATTACATTTTCCGTACTTGTGCTGATGACGGCGCTGTTCATCCAGAAGCCGCTGGAATTCAGTGCTTTCCCGACTGTTCTCCTCATCGCGACGATGCTGCGCCTGGCGTTGAATCTGGCCTCGACGCGCCTCATTCTCGGCCAGGGACATGAAGGCACCGACAGCGCCGGCAAGGTCATCGAAGCCTTCGGCAACTTCGTGATGCAGGGCAACTTCATTATCGGGATTATCGTCTTTGCAATCCTGGTCATCGTCAACTTCGTCGTCATCACGAAAGGCTCGGGACGTATCGCCGAAGTCGCGGCACGCTTCACCCTCGACGCGATGCCGGGCAAGCAGATGGCCATCGATGCCGACCTCTCGGCCGGACTGATCGACGAGAACGAGGCGCGCACCCGGCGCTCCAATCTCGAAAAGGAGAGCTCGTTCTTCGGCGCCATGGACGGTGCCTCCAAATTCGTTCGCGGCGACGCCGTGGCCGGTCTGCTGATTACCTTCATCAATATTGTCGGTGGCATCGTCATCGGGGTCGCGCAGAACGACCTGAGCTTCGGCGATGCAGCTCACACCTATACGCTGCTGACGATCGGCGACGGTCTCGTCAGCCAGATCCCCGCATTGATTGTGTCGACCGCGGCCGGCCTGCTCGTGTCGAAAGCCGGTGTTGAAGGCGCGGCCGACGAGGCGCTGTTCGATCAGCTTTCGGGCTACCCGCAGGCGCTGGGCATGTCGTCCTTCGTGATGGGAACCATGGCCTTGCTGCCGGGCCTCCCGGCCATTCCCTTCCTGCTGCTCGCGGGCGGCACGGGCGGCCTTGCCTTCTATCTGAAGAAATCGAGAAAGAAGACGGCCGACGACATCATCGACGCGCAGGAAAGGGAAGCCGCGGCCGTTCCCGTGGCTGAGGAGCCAATCGGCACTGCCTTGCGGATGGACGAACTGCGCCTGGAAATCGGCTATGCACTGCTGCCGTTGATCAACGGCAAGGATCACCAGAAGCTCACCGACCAGATCAAGGCCCTGCGGCGCCAGATCGCAAGCGACATGGGTTTCGTCATGCCATCGGTCAGAATCCTCGACAATGTTCAACTCGACGCCAACAGCTACGTCATTCGCGTCAAGGAAGTCGAATCCGGTCGCGGCGACGTCTATGTCGGCCAGCTGCTGGTGATGGATCCGCGCGGCGACCAGATCCAGCTTCCCGGCCTGCACACGACGGAACCCGCCTTCGGGCTTCCGGCGACATGGGTCGACGAAGGCTTGCGCGAGGAAGCCTCCTTCCGTGGCTATACGGTCGTCGACCCGCCGACGGTCCTGACGACGCATCTGACCGAAATCATCAAGGACAACATGGCCGAACTGCTGTCCTATGCGGAAGTACAGAAGCTGATCGACGAGCTTGGCAAGGAACACAAGAAGCTGGTCGACGATCTTGTGCCGTCGCAGATAACGATCACGGGCATCCAGCGCGTCCTCCAGACCCTGCTGACAGAACGCATCTCGATTCGCGACCTCCCCACCATCATGGAAGGGATCGCGGAGGCGGTCGGCCACACGCAGAGTCTCACGCTGATCACCGAACACGTGCGCGCCCGTCTCGCCCGGCAGATCTGTGCCGCACATATGGATGCCGACAATGCCGTTCCGCTGGTCACGCTCTCGCCGCGCTGGGAGCAGGCATTTGCCGAAGCGTTGATCGGTCAGGGCGAAGAAAAGCAACTTGCCATGCAGCCTTCAATGCTTCAGGAGTTCATCTCGGCAATGCGCGACCGGTTTGAAGAGGCGGCCCGCGCCGGCGAAGTTCCCGTGTTGCTCACAAGTCCTGGTATTCGGCCCTATGTTCGTTCGATCATCGAACGGTTCCGGCCACAGACATTCGTTATGTCGCAGAACGAAATCCATCCGCGCATCAGGCTGCGCACCGTGGGAACAGTGTGATCTAGGAAAAGTCTCCTCGCATGCGGCTGAGAACCTTTCTCGCGGATTCGATGACGGACGCCATTGAGCAGGTGCGCAATGCTCTCGGCGACGATGCGATCATTGTCGCTTCGCACGAGAACGGAAGCGGCCGGATCGAAGTCACGGCGGCCGTCGAAACCATACCGGCCACGCATATCGGTCGGGATTTCATGCCGGACGCCGACGATCCGCTTGACGTCGAGAGCAGGTTGGAACAGATGCTGCGCCAGCGTCTTCACGGTGCAGCAACTATCGATGCAAACGCGGATGCACCGTTCGTGGCCTTCAACAAATCGATGATTGCAGCAGCGCTGGAAAGACACGCTGTTCCAGCGACATTGAGAGGCGACCTGATTGCCGCGGCGGTGGCCTTCGACAACGGGGATGCTATTGCCGCACTGGCCGGTGCGCTCGAGACCCGGTTCGGGTTTGAACCATTGCCGATTCGTCCCCACACACCGGTCATGGCAGTCGGACTGCCTGGCGCCGGCAAGACCGTCACCCTTGCCAAGCTTGCAGCCCGCGCGATCGTCGACGGTGCGCCTGCCGACATCTTCACGGCCGACACATCGCGAACAGGTGCCGTTGCGCAAGGCGAGGCCTATGCACAGCTCGTCGGTATTCAGCTCCGTTGTGCGGGCAGCGTCGATGCGCTGGCGATGTTGCTCGACGAGGGCAACCCGTCTCCCGGCGTTCCTTTCGATCGTTCGGAGCGGCCTTGCTTCATCGACACGGCAAGTATCAATCCGTTCGATCGCGCCGACCTCACGGCGCTGCGAAAAATGATCGAATGCACCCGTTCTTCCGCCGGGGTCGAACCGGTGCTGGTTCTCTCGGCGCTGGGCGATTCCGATATGGTGAGCGAGGTCGCCATTGAATTCGCGCGTCTTGGCGCAAGACGCATTGTCGCCACGCAGATGGATATCGCACGCCGTCTCGGACCCATTTTGTCGGCGGCAGATGCATCGGGCATGGCGATCGCCCAGATCAGCGTCACGCCGTATCTCGCCCGCGGACTTGCACAGATGAACGCCAGCATCTGTGCGCACATGATATTGAGCGAAAGCATTCCTGCCGACACGACAGCGGCTGCGGCTGCGGCGACAGCGAAACCCCGAACCGGACAATCGACATGAACCCTACGCGCATGATCCAGGTCGCTTCGGGAAAGGGAGGGGTTGGAAAAACCTGGTTTTCCGTCTCGCTTGCGCATGCCCTTGCCGGCGCGCACCGGCGGGTCCTGCTGTTCGACGGCGATCTCGGTCTTGCCAATATCGACGTTCAGCTTGGGCTCTCGCCGCGCTGCGATCTCGGCGACGTCATTTCTGGGCGCGTTGCACTGGAAGAGGCGATTGCGACGTATCGGCCGCAATCGATGGGTGGCGCAGATGCCGGCGGGGTCTTCGACATTCTGGCCGGAAAGTCCGGATCCGGCGTACTCAGCGCACTGACACGGCCGGAAATCGCCGGACTCGCAAGCAGACTTCTGGCCCTGGGCGATGCCTATGACCATATCGTGGCCGATCTGGCGGCCGGACTCGACCAGTCAGTGATGTCGCTCTGCACCGTTGGCGGCATGACGATCGTGCTCGTCAGCGACGAGCCGACATCGCTGACGGACGCCTATGCATTTGTAAAACTGCTGACGATGCAGGAGCCAGGGGCCGACATCCGCATTGTGGTCAATATGGTGAATGACCGGGATCATGCGCGCCGAACCCACGCGGCGTTAACCAACGCATGTCGCAATTTCCTTGGCATCAACCCGCCGCTTATCGGTTTCGTACCACGCGATGAGAGCGTTCGCGACGCCATACGGCACCAGACTCCCATCCTGTTTCGCCATCCGCAGGCCAAGGCAAGCGAGGCAATACAGAAAATCGCCAGAGAAATCCTTGCGCTTTCGGCCGGAAATCCCCGGTTGCCGGAGAAAACCGCGCACCCCTTGTGACGGTTTTGCGACGCAGGCTGACGTTTTTTGCACTGCAAACCGCTAGACCTTGTCTCATTTTGGTCTAACCTCTGCCGGAACCGCTTGGAACCCATGCGTATGGTGGCAGACGGGCTGGCGGATCGTGCCGGAAGAGGGGCTCTTCCGGCGAGGTAAAGTTTAGGGGGACTCGATGGAACTCACGGAATATCTCAATCAGGCGCTCGACCTGGCGCGACAGGGGTTCGACACTGTAAATACAATTCAGGCGGTCGTGATCGCCTTGATCGCGGCATTCGTGATGAGCCGCTACACACGGATTCTTGTGGTCGCGGCCGGGGCGACGATCATCCATGAACTCGTCAATATCGGGCGTGTGGCCTATGCCGCGCGCGGCGAGGGCGATGTCGCCGGCAAGGCGCTGGAGCTTCTCACGGGCTACGTCGACATCGACGTACTGCAACTCGTCGCCATCCGCTTCGTCGGATTTCTGGTCGTGATCAGTCTGATCTACTTCGTCCGGCGAATCTTGTTCCGCGGCTAGTCGCGAAAATTCTCGTATTGAAGGGGCTGCTCGACGTCGAGCCCCTTCACAAACTGGATCACGGCCTGGAGGTCGTCTCGTTTCTTTCCCGAGACACGCAGTTCGTCGCCTTGTATCGCGACCTGCACCTTCAGGCCCGATCCCTTGATGTCCTTGACGATACGCTTGGCAACATCCTTCTCGATTCCGTTGCGGATCGCGACCTTCTGGCGAACGCTCTGACCTGCAGCCTTTTCCGGCTCCCTGTAATCGAGCACACCCGCCTCGATTTTTCGTCGCGCCAGATGCCCCTGCAGCAGTTCATGCATCTGCTTCAACTTCAGGTCGTCGTCGGCGTGGATGGTCAACTCCTGCTCCTTCCGCTCCACCTTGCAATGCGACCCCTTGAAGTCGTATCGCTGCTCGATCTCGCGAGCCACATTCTGCAGCGCGTTGTCGATCTCGGCAAAGTCGGTCTTGGAAACAATGTCGAAGCTGGGCATGGGCAGGTCCGCTCTGTAAATGTCGGGCTGCCATTCTAGATCAGATTCTGGCCGGTCGGAAAGCGGTGCCGGATCCTAATGACGGCGATGTATCGTCAACGCGATTTCATCAAGCGCATTTTGTTCGGTCCGCATGGCTTCCTTGCGAATCTTGCGCTTCCTGTTGTCGTCCAGAAGCTCGTACTTCTTGAGTTCGCGAAAGGCATCGGCGAGTTCTTCTTTCGCCGTGTCGAGCTGCCGCTCGATGCCCTCGATCGACTCAAGAATGTTTTCGCGCCGCCGCAGAACCGATTTTGCAAACATCGGATAGGCAAAGTGCGCCACATCGGAGATGCCGGCCTTGCGCTGCTCGGCCTCGACCTGGGCTTCCAGATCGCGCTCACGTTGGCGGAATTCGCCAAGCATCAGCTCCAGTTCGGCCACTTTCCGGCGCTTTTCGTCGACCTGAAACTTGTGCAGACGGATGAGAGACTCGCGGTTGCGCATCACTCAATTTCCTCCGAAACAGGCTTGTTGGCCAGAATCTCCGCCAGAGCCGCATAACCGGTTGCGAGATCGCTCGCCTCGTCCTTGCGTTGCGAAAGATAGGCCTCCAGCGCGGCATGATAGTGGATCGCCTCGTCGACCAGCGGGTCGGAACCGGGACGATAGGCGCCCAGCCGGATCAATTCTTCCATGTCGCTGTAGGTCGCCATTAACGTGCGAGCCCGGCTGATGAGAGCGTTTTCGTCCGGTGCGTTGCAGTTCGGCATCGTGCGTGAGACGGATTTGAGAACGTTGATGGCTGGATAGCGTCCGCGTTCGGCGATGGCGCGCTCCATCACGATATGACCGTCGAGAATGGCCCGCACCGCATCGGCGACCGGCTCATTGTGATCGTCTCCGTCGACCAGCACGGTAAAAAGGCCCGTTATGCTGCCCTGCCCCGTACCCGGACCGGCCCGCTCAAGAAGCTTTGGCAGCTCGGCGAATACAGTCGGTGTATAGCCCTTGGCGGTCGGCGGTTCTCCCGTCGATAGTCCGATCTCGCGCTGCGCGATCGCAAAGCGCGTGACGCTGTCCATCATGCACAGCACATCTTCGTCGCGATCGCGGAAATATTCGGCCAGCGCAAGGGTCAGATAGGCTGCCTGCCGGCGCATCAGCGCCGGTTCGTCGGACGTGGCGACCACCACGACCGAACGTGCCAGCCCTTCGGGACCCAGATCGTCTTCGATGAATTCCTGTACTTCGCGCCCACGCTCGCCGATCAGGCCGATCACGGCCACATCGCAGGCAGTGTTCCGCGCCAGCATTGACAGCAGCACGGACTTGCCGACACCGGAGCCGGCGAAAATGCCCATCCGCTGGCCACGGCAGCAGGTCGCGAAGGTATTGAGTGCACGAACGCCAAGGTCGATTTTCCCGCGCACCCGCTGCCGGGCGTGAGCGGGAGGCGGCGAGGCCCGCAATGGATAGGGCTCGTGTCCCTGCGCGATTGGTCCCTTGCCGTCGATCGGCTGACCCATGGCATTGACAACACGTCCAAGCCAGGCCCGCGATGGATAGATATGCGGTTCCTCGGAAGAAAGGACGGCCTTGCAGCCGACGCCGATACCTGACAACGATCCAAAGGGCAGGCAAAGGGCGCGATTTTCGCGAAAGCCGACGACCTCGCAGATCACATCGTCGCCCATACGATTTGTCACGGCGAGCCGGCTGCCGACACCCATGGCGTGAAGCGGGCCGGCGACCTCGACGACCAGCCCCTGAACGCTGAAGACGCGGCCGTAATGTTCGACTTCGGCAATCTTGCCGATTTCTGCCAACAGTGCTCGCACAGGCCTGAAGCCCCCTTCACATGCAGGTCCTTTTCAGACCCGGACATTCTCTCGGAATACGAATTCGGACCTGCGGATTTGCACCCACCCGGCCTGATCAGGCGATGATGACGCGAAGACTTTAAGGCTGCGTAAACCCTGAACCGCCAGCCTTCCGACGGCGCCCATAGGGGCTCTCAGGCTCGAAAACCGTCCGGTTCTGGCGAATTTCAGGAAGTTGAAAAGGTCGGCTAAATTTTCCTGAATTTTTTTCGTTTCGATTAACCTTTGTTAACCAAATCGCCTTAAGGTCTGAATTCTGGATTAACCGGGCTGCAGGCGATCGGGACCCTCCCAATTCGCCGAAGAGGGGGACCAATGCGAGTTCTGCTCATAGAAGACGATAGCGCCACAGCGCAGAGCATCGAACTGATGCTCAAATCGGACGGTTTCAACGTGTACACGACCGACCTCGGTGAAGAGGGGGTCGATCTGGGCAAATTGTACGATTACGACATCATCCTGCTCGACCTGAACCTGCCGGACATGAGCGGTTATGAGGTTCTGAAATCTCTTCGTGTCGGCAAGATATCGACCCCGATCCTGATCCTTTCCGGCCTTGCCGGCATCGAGAACAAGGTTCGCGGGCTCGGCTTCGGCGCCGACGACTATATGACCAAACCTTTCCATAAGGACGAATTGGTGGCGCGCATTCACGCCGTGGTCCGCCGCTCGAAGGGTCACTCGCAGTCAGTCATCAACACCGGCAAGCTGACCGTCAATCTCGACACCAAGACCGTCGAAGTGGAAGGCAGCCGCGTTCATTTGACCGGCAAGGAATACCAGATGCTGGAGCTGCTCTCGCTCCGCAAGGGCACGACGCTCACCAAGGAGATGTTCCTCAATCATCTCTATGGCGGCATGGATGAGCCCGAACTCAAGATCATCGACGTCTTCATCTGCAAGCTCCGCAAGAAGCTCGCAGCTTCGACCGGCGGCGATCACTACATCGAAACGGTCTGGGGCCGGGGCTACGTGCTGCGCGACCCGTCTGAGGGTGCCATGCAGGCAAAGGCATCTGCCTGAACCTGCATATCGCGCTTGTTGCGTTGAAGGGGCGTCTCGGGGGGGACGCCCCTTTTTCGTGTATGGGCGGCGGCGTCCTGTGTCAGACGCCCGCCCCGGCCTCAACAAATGACGCTTCGACCACAAAGGCGTCGCCGTCCATCCGCGCATCGATCGACAGACCGAGCGAGCGCGCCACGAGGCCGGTGAAGTAGGGTTGCGCCGCACGCGCATCGAGGAACCGGTCCGCGGCGCGGCCGCCGAGAAACTTGGCCGTCTCTTCCGGAATCCGGGCGGCCTGTCCGGTCGAGCGAACCTTGATGGTCGGCTTGGACAAGTCGCCGTCAACCGACACGGCCACTTCACCGCCGCGCGGGATCGCAGCCATCCCGATCAGGATCATGTTCAGAAGCAGCTTCACATAGTCCTTGCCCATGGTTGCCACAGGGGCATCCCAGACAAGCGACGCCTTTTCGCCCATCATCAGCCCCTCGGCAACGCCGCGGGCATCCTGGAGGTCGAGTTCCGCACCCGCCGACCCCGCAGCACCGAAGCAGAGCCGGGCAAACTGCAGCTTGGCCGAAGCCTGGGCCGCACTTCGGGTAATGAGATCCATGGCATGGGTCTTCATTTCCGGATCGTCGTCTTCGGCAAGCACCTCAAGCCCGTTTGTGATCGCACCAACCGGGCTGATCACATCATGGCAAACGCGGCTGCACATTAGCGCCGCAAGCTCCAGCGCAGTGACTTCGTCTGTTTCGTTCATCTCGAATTGCCCCACAACCCCTGAACGTCCTCAAAGCCTGATAGCATTGCACCGCACACAATGCCAGCCTGCAGCCGGCGGGATGAGGACCCCACTGGCGCCTTGACCCGCCGCACCGGCCAATGCTGTTCTCCGCGCCGACCTTGCAGGAATCATCGAAGGAAGCGAACGTGACGAACCCGACTGCCGACAAATCAGCCCTGACCGACGAATTGCGACGAATTGCCATCAGGGCCGGCGCGGCCATCATGGATCACTACCATGCCGGCGTGGAGGTCGTGCGCAAGGACGACAACAGTCCCGTTACCGCCGCCGATCATGACGCCGAAGCCATTATCCTGGACGGCCTGCGCCGCATCGCGCCTGAAATCCCGGTCGTTTCCGAAGAAGCGGCCGCGGCCGGCCACATCCCCGCCTTCGGGCATCGGTTCTTCCTGGTGGACCCACTCGACGGGACCAAGGAGTTCATCAGCAAGAACGGCGAGTTCACCGTCAATATCGCCCTGATTGAAGACCGGTTGCCGGTGGCCGGAATTGTCTATGCCCCGGCCAAGGAACGCATGTTTTTCGCCTATGGGCCCGGCGAGGCTTATGAGCAGAAGATCGCGGCGAGCCACGATGCAACCGAGGTCGGCGACAGGATGCACCGCATCGCGGCCCGGAAGCCCGCTCCGGATGGTCTTGTCGTGATCGCAAGCCGTACGCATCGCGACCAGAAGACCGACGAATATCTGAACCTCTACAACGTCAAGGAATTCCGGGCCGCAGGTTCGTCGCTGAAATTCTGCCTGATCGCCGCCGGCGAAGCCGACCTCTATCCGCGCCACGGACGCACGATGGAATGGGACACGGCAGCAGGACATGCTGTGCTCGCAGCGGCCGGGGGGTCTGTGACGCAACTTGATGGCACGCCATTGATCTACGGCAAGGTCGAACGAGGCCTTGACAATCCGTTCTTCGTGGCCCGCGGCGCCGCCGCCTGAAATATCCGTTCGACGTTGGATGGAGATGGCCCCCGAGACCCGGCCCGGCTCACTGAGCCGGGCCGGGTCTGGTGCTGTCGAGGCCGTCGGATGGTGACCGGCTCGGTCGGCGCGAACCGGCGAACTGGCCCCCCGACCGTCGGGGGTCCGCGCCGACCCCGCCTAACATTTCTGCCGGCGGAGAGCTGATCGTGAAAGCACGCTGCAACGGGCATGCCGCCGGAAAGCGGGTTCGACTGCGCCGTCGCGACACGAATTCGAGGATTCTCGAACGCCCGCCCGCCCCGGCCCGTGCCGGATCGGGACATCTGCCTCAGGGCTTCTTGACGAAGACCCCTGCGGCGTTCTCGACATAGTGGCCGGACACCGTCTTGGCGATCAGCTTTTCGGCCGCCAGTCTCTCGACAGCATTCAAGGAGGCGCCGGGCGTGCGCGCCGCAATCTCCTGATACGATGCCCGGCGGCGCAGGTTGATGTCGTCGACAAGCTTGCGAAGTTCCGGTGTCGGGCTTGAGGTCACAATGCCGACATAACCGTTCTGGCGCTCACCCACGAGACCCTGCGCCTTGGCCGAATCGAGGTCCATCGCGAAGGCGGATGGCACGAAGGCCAGGCCGGTCAGCAGAACCAGCATCGCCACAAATGATTTTGCAAAATGAGCCATGTCAATCCGCTCCTCAGAACAGGTCGGGGTTGTCGGCAAGCAGCTGGTCGAGATCGCGATCGACCTTGATGCGAATTTCCTGCTCGATCTTGACGTTGAGATTGATCTCGATGGGTTTGTCCGGCGCCTCGATCTTGACCGTCGGATTGCAGCCCGCCGCAAGCAGCGCAGCGCCTGCCACAAGGGCCAATGCTTTTACGCGGCCGAAACTGTCCTTTGTCGCGGCATCTGTCTGGATAATATTCATGGTCCCGTCTTGTCGGCTGGGGGCGTGACCGCCGGCGCGGATTGATCCCGGATGAATTCCATTGGCCGGAAACCGACGGTACCACGCCTGATCACGTCTGCAAGCGATCCCTCAAGCGTCACATTGATTGCAAAGGGGTACCCCTCATAGAGATCGGGATTGGCGCCCTTCAGTCCAAGCCGCAGCACGAGATCGCCATTCGCATTGCCCGAAAGTCCGCCCGTCAACTCCGTGTAGTGAAAATTGCGCAGGGCATCGGCGAGCAGCTTTGTTTCCTCGCCCGGCGCAATGTCGGTTCCGGCGCCGCGATAGACGATGATGCCGCGTTCCTCCGCAGCCAACTCGCCATCGAGCAGAATCGGGTCGCCGTTACGAAGAACGACCGGGATCGCGCCGCTGATCCGGCCTGTTGCGCTGAGCCCCGGTATCTCGATGGTCTGAAGCAAGACGGCAAGATCGATGCCTTCGAGCGCGAGATTGAAGCGCGCATCGCTGCCGAGCACGTTGCCGCTCGAAACCAGCACGACCTGACCCTCCGCGAACGGCCAACGCGCATCGACGATGTGCAAGCCGTCCTTGTCCATGTTGAAAACGACGACGCCGTTGCTCATCGGCAAGCCCGCCTCAAGCATCCGCAACCTGAGTGTCTGCGGTCCGCGTGTGCGCGGCGGCAGGAGGCTCGCAAGCTTGACCGTTCCGTTGAGCCCTTCGAATGTGGCGGCCGAAGTGACAAAACCGACATTGTTGAGCGTGGCCTCGCCGGAACTCGCAACACGGCCCTCGGCAATTGAAATATCCGCTATGTAGGATGCCTTGCCGCTCATCCGGGTAACCGCGCCGCGCAAGACCGGCAGCAGCGTCTGCAGCTCGACCTTGCCGGGCGAAAATGCGGCGGTGCCGACAGCGCGAGCATTGCCATTCTGCGCCTCCAGATCGTACCGGCCAGTGAGATCGCCGAGGCGCGCGCCGGCAATTTTCGGCAAGGCGCTTCGAACCACGAAGTGCCAGTCGATCACCGCGCCGGCAAGCTTGGCGTCGCCTTCAAGGCGCACCGGCGCAAATCGTTGCGGCGTCGTCAGATCGTCGACCCGAAGATTATCGAGGCCCAGCCGCATCGGCGCCGGGACATCCGCACCGAATGCCTTTGAAAGGCGCACAAGGCCGGAAAAGGATGCGGCGCCGGCGGCGGTCTGCTGAAGCGAGAGGCGGTCGAGCCGGGCGTCGGCGGTGACGAATGTTGCCTGCGGCGACAGCGTGATATCGGCTTGATAGGTAAGGCCCCCGGTCACATCGAGATAATAGGGCGCAATGACGGGAGCGAGCATTTGCGGCGTCAGCCCGCCGCGGACGAAATCGATCGCCCCTTCCGCATGCATGACGCCCGTGCCGTTGACCGTGTCATAGGCGCCCGTGACGCGGCCGAGCGCCACCCCCGCCGCATCTGGCGCCGCATTGGTCAAGGTCAGATCGAACTGAAGCCGGCCCTCGTCCATATCCACGCGTCCGGCGGCAACGACCGGTGCAATGCGCGGCGCACCGTCTTCGGCAACGGTAACGCCGGGCAGAGACACCGCGATGGCGGAACCGGTCTGCGCCACCATGATCGGCCCTGTCAGCATGAATGCGCCCGCAGGGCTCTCGATCGCGATTTCGGCCTGTTCGACCGTAATCGGCGGCAGCGACAGGGCGCCACCGGCATCGCCGCGCAACAGCGGGTCGAGCGCGCCGAAGGAAACGCCGCTTTCGTCGGCCCGGAGCTGCATCCGGACCGCGCCGGCATCGATCGACCGCACGCGGCCGGACAGCAGTTCGCCGGCCGAATAGGTGACGGTCAGGCGGTCGGCACGGATATCGCCATCGCCGATCTCGATATCGGCCAGCGTAATGCTCTGCAGGCCCAGAAATCCGACCCGGAAACTTGCCGGCGCGATGCCGCGCTCGGCCAGGGCGCGGGCAATCGCCTGTTCGGCGACCGCGACACGTTCGAGCCAGAGCCAGCCGAGGCCGGCGGCGGCAATCAGCAGCAAGAACACGAGGCCGGCGGCGAGATTGCGCCTCCATGTCGTCAGCATGCGCGGCCACCCTGCCGCCGCACCACATCAACTGGCCTTCTTGCCGTCACTGTTTTGCCATCCCGGACGCCCATGATTCTCGGACTTGAGCTAGACTTTCGCACGATTTCGGGGCGATTCGATGGCGGCGCGAGAGCCGCCGGGCGGGAACACAGCAAGGAAGGGCAAGATGATCAAAGGCCGGAACCCGACGACGACACTGGACCGGACGATGCCGCACCGCGGGCTGACGGGGCTGCTGACGCTGGCGCTGGCGGCGATGCTCATGCTCGCGCCCCTGCCCGCCCAGGCCCAGGGCCAGCAAGCGCCTGAAGTCAAAGGCAATTCCGGCACCTATTCGGAAGACGAGATCGTTCGCGAGGCCGGCGATTTCTTCGGCGATGTCTCCAAGGGTCTGGCCGACGCGGTCCACAGCGTCTTCGAACGCTTTGGCGAACCCAACGCCTATATCAAGGGCGAGGAGGCCGGCGGCGCCTTCGTGCTGGGGCTGCGCTACGGCCAGGGCGAGCTGGTGATGAAAAGCGGCCCGCGCCAGCGGGTCTACTGGCAGGGCCCGAGCGCCGGCTGGGACTTCGGCGGCAATGCGGTGAAAAGCTTCACGCTGGTCTACAACCTGCCCAATGGCGACGCGATCTATCAACGTTTTCCGGGGGTTGAGGGCAGCGCCTTCCTGATCGGCGGGATCGCGGTCAGCTACCAGCAGCGCGACGAGGTGATCCTGGCGCCGATGCGCGCCGGCGTCGGCCTGCGGCTGGGCGCCTCGGTCGGCTATCTGAAATATACAAAGTCGCGCGAATGGCTGCCCTTCTGAACCCCGCAAACTGGATGCCGGGCGCATTTTCTGGCAGGCTGACGCCGCTTTCCGCCCTGCCCGCCGAGGATTGAGAGGATCCCATGATCGAAAGCCTGATGCTGATGGCGCTTGGCTTTTTCATCGCGACCCTGTTTGCGCTGGCAACCGCGCGGCTGGTCTGGCGGCGCGCGGTGACGGTCACCGAAAGACGGCTCGGCATCGAAAACGACCCGGATGCGGCCGATGCGGGCCGCAGCGCCGAGCTGGATGCGCTGCTGGCGCGGCAGCGCCGCGAACTCGAGCCGCTGCACAACGAGATTGCGGCACTGAACCAGAAAAACGAGGCCCTGCAAGAAGATAGCGCCTCGTTGCAGGCCGAGCTGACGGCCGCCCGCGCGGCGCTGGCGGCACGCGAGGCCAAGCTCGAGCGGCTCGCCGGCGAATTCGCCGCCCTCGCCACGGCGCTGACCGCGGCCGGCCGCCACCAGGACGAGGCGCGCCAGGCCCTTGAAACGGCTGGCGAAACGGCAACGCGCCTGGCCGCCGACCTGGCCCCGGCAGAGCCCGTGGCCGCGCCCGACGCCGCGGTCCCGCTGACCCCCTATCCCGACCAGGAGGGCGAAACCGACCGCCAGACGCTGGCCGAAATCGCCGCCTCGATCCACCGGATGGACCACGAAAACCCGCAGGATTCAGCCGAAAATTCCGATGACGACAGCGAGACCCGCCTGACCGCCGAGGCCCATCTCGGCGACCGGGCGCTGGCCGCCCGCATCCGCGCGCTGGAAGCCGGCGTCGCCTCCTGAGACAGCCCGCCGGCCCGGCCCGACACCCGGCCGCCCCCGCTAGCCCGTTCTTTTCATTGCCGGAATCACGACAAGCTGCTTTGCTCGTCTGAGCAACGGCTTGGGGAGGATCGACAATGGGTTTTGCATATCCGCTGACCGGACTGGTGACGCTGATCTGCCTGCTGGTCTATTTCTGGATGGCCTATCAGGTCGGAAAAGCCCGCGGAAAACATGGGGTTCCGGCGCCGCGCATGGACGGGCCCGACGATTTCCTCCGTGTACTGAGGGTCCATGGCAACACCGCCGAGGGCCTGTTGCTGTTCCTGCCCTCGCTCTGGCTCTTCGCCCTGACGGTCGGCGACCTCTGGGCCGCCCTGATCGGCGTGATTTATCCAATCGGCAGAGTGGTTTACGCCCGCGGCTACTACGCGGCGGCACTGCAGCGCTCGACCGGCTTCACGATCGGCCTGGCGGCCACGGCGGTGCTGCTGATCGGCGCCCTGATCGCGCTCGGCATGCAGGCGGTCGCGCTCTATCTCTGAGCACTTGAAGCCACTGATTTCAAAGGAAGAAATGGCGTCCCCTAGGGGACTCGAACCCCTGTTTTCGCCGTGAGAGGGCGACGTCCTGACCGCTAGACGAAGGGGACAGCGCAGGCGGCGCTCCTTCTAGGACGGTTCGGAATCCGGCGCAAGCCCTATCGAAAATGTCTAGGGGACACGCCCTAATATCGACCCGCCGCACTGCGTCATTCGACCGCACCGGGCGATAAAACGCGGATTTCCTCTCCGCATTCATATGAATTACGCCGGGTATATCAATGACTTACGGTGCGTTTGAGACGCATCGCAAACTATGTGAAATTATTGCAACGCACAAGAAATCCAGTTGACAATCTGTCACGAAAGCCGGATATTGATCTCACGAAACGCCGGTCGACCTCCTCCCCGACCGTCGGCTTCAGATTACCGCCAGCGCCATCCTCCCTCCTCCCCCGGCGCTGGCGGTCCCCCCCTCCCCCCGAAAATCCCAGTGATTTCAGCCGCTTGACCGCTGTGCCCCGGCACTGGCGCGGCACTGACTGTCATCGATCTGTCATTGAACTGTCACAAATCGCCCGCCGCGCCCGAAAACCGAGCGCCGCCAAGGGCTTGCGGCCGATTCCGCGGCGCGCGCGCAGCGCGGCGCGACAGCAGACCCCCCCTCTGTCACGGAACTGTCACGGAACTGTCACAAACCCCCGTGCCGGACGGACGGACGGCGCGCGAAAAAAAGTAATCCCCGCTTTCGGACGCGACTTGTCCCCGGGGGCGGATGCGGGCGCGGGGTCGGCGAAAAAAGATATCCCCGGTTTTGACGACCATGCCGCTTCGACCGCCGCCACCGCGATGCGTGCGGGCGGCGAAAAAACTTATCCCCGGGGTTCGGGGCAGCCGCTGTTTTTTGCACGCGGAGACGCGGAGGCGCGGAGAAGAGAAAGATTGTGCACGCGAAGGCGCGAAGCCGCGAAGACGCGAAGAAAGAAGAAGGGACTCACGCAGAGGCGCAGAGACGCAGAGGTTCCGAATATGTGGGCCAGGCACTGCGTCGCCCCGACCAGATTTGTCATCCCGGCATACGCCGAACCGATGGACGAACCCGCAGCGACGAAAGAGAAGATTTGATGGCGCTTCGCGCCGGAAGATTCTTCGCGCCGCAGGCGCAATCATTGAAACGATAGAGGCACGGCCGGACTCAAGGGCACAGCACCTCTGCGTCTCTGCGTGAGTCCCTTCTCTTTTCTTCGCGCCGCAGGCGCAATCATGAAAGAGGTGGAGGCACGGCCGGACTCAAGGGCACAGCACCTCTGCGCCTCTGCGTGAGTCCTTATCTTTCTTCTTCGCGCCTTCGCGGCTTCGCGTGAAACGCTTCTTCTCCGCGCCTCCGCGTCTCCGCGTGAAAAATTCTTCGCGTCTTCGCGCCTTCGCGTGCCGGCCCCTTGCCCGTCACTCCCGCGCGGCGAAGCCGGAGCGGGGGACGAGATGGATGCGGCCGAGCTCCTGGCCGGAGCGGGCATGGAGGATCAGGATCATTTCTCCGCCTTCGGACGCGATATGGACGGCGAGGCGGTCGCCGTCGAGCGGCACGATCTCGCGGATGCGCTCGCCCGGCGCGACGCCGATTTCCGAGACGCCGAAACGCCCGCCCGTGGGCGCGGCCACCCGATCCTCCGAACCGAGCCGCGAGGCGCGGTTGGCGATGGTGACGGCGACGACCAGAAAGCCCAGCACCATCAGCGCGCCGAGACCGGCCACGACGAATTTCAGCCGCTTGATGTTTTGCGGCGTGTTGAGCCCGGTCGGCGGCGGCACAGGACCGCCCGATGCTGTATCCTCGCCCATGATGAAAAGCGCTCCTGACCCCGAAGAGAAAAATCACCTGCTGACGGTGGCCGCCGAAGCGGCCGGCGCGCGGCTCGACAAGTATCTCACCGATGCCCTGGCAGGCAAGCTTGAAGCGGGCGCCGCGCCCTCGCGCGCGCGCCTGCGCCAGCTGATCCTTGAGGGCCATGTGGCGCTGGAGGCGCCCGGCGCGGGCGCAAAACCGGTCGCCGAACCGGCGCGGCGCGTGAAGGAGGGCGAGTGCTGGCGCGTGACGCTGCCCGCGCCGGTCGACGCCGAGCCGCAGGGCCAGGATATTCCGCTCGAGATTCTCTACGAGGATGCCGACCTGATCGTGGTGATGAAGCCGGCGGGGCTGGTGGTGCATCCGGCACCCGGCAATCCCGACATGACGCTGGTCAACGCGCTTGTCGCCCATTGCGGCGCCAGCCTTTCAGGGATCGGCGGCGAGCGGCGGCCGGGCATCGTCCACCGGCTCGACAAGGAAACGAGCGGGCTGATGGTGGTGGCGAAAACCGACCGCGCGCACAAAGGGCTCGCCGCGCAATTCGCCGCGCATGGCCGCGACGGCAAACTCGCGCGCGCTTACACCGCCCTCGTCTGGGGCGTGCCGGCGCCGAAGCGCGGCACCATCGACGCCAATATCGCGCGTTCGAGCCACAACCGCATGAAGATGGCGGCGCTGAAACCGCGTGTGGACGAAGAGGGCGACGACATCACATCGGGCCGCATCGCCATCACGCATTACACGGTGAAGGCGGAATATGCCGGGGGGCTCGTTTCCCGCGTCGAATGCCGCCTCGAGACGGGGCGCACGCACCAGATCCGCGTCCACATGACCGCGATCGGCCACCCGCTGCTGGGCGACCCGACCTATGGCACGGGGATGAAAAGCCGCAAGGCCAAACTCTCCGTAAACGCACAAACCGCGCTGGCCCGCCTCGACCGCCAGGCGCTGCACGCGCATCATCTGGGCTTCGAGCATCCGGTGACGGGGGCGAAGATGAGCTTCGATGCGGAATTGCCGGCGGATATGGTGGCGTTGGTGGAGGCGTTGGAGGGGTGAGGAGATCTCAGAGAAAAATCCGATCACTGAGAACCTTCAATGATGTACGCTTTCGACAGACGAACTACAGTGAGTGCCAGTAAGAGAGTATAGAGGAACTCCAAGCTCAGAGGTCGCAATGGCTCTCACGGAAAAACAACTCGAAGCAACTCAGCACCTGAATGGAAACTTGCAGCTCATAGCATGTGCGGGTTCCGGCAAGACAGAAGTGGTTGCTCAACTGATCGCAAACCTACTTGCCAAGAAGAGTGGGGAAAGTCACGCGGCGGTTCCGGCAAATGTAGTTGCATTCACATTCACGGAAAAAGCAGCGGCAGAACTAAAGCAAAGAATTACAGATAGAACGCTTGAATTGACGCCAGACATTATCGGTTTAGCCGAGATGTTCGTCGGAACAATTCATGGATTTTGTTTAACGCTTCTCAAGGATGAAGTTCCTGAGTTCGCCAAGTACGAGGTTCTAAGCGACGTTCAACAAACGCTCCTCGTAGATCGAACCTCGAAGAAAAGCGGCCTAACTGAAGCAACTAAATTAGATGGGCAGCCACTTCACCGATACACAAACACACACGTGTACATTCAAGCCCTATCGGTTCTCCGAGAATCGGATTGCAACTTTGAGATGCTCAAGAACAATAGTGTGTTCGCAGGCCTTGAAAAATACCGAACGCTACTACACGAGAAAGGATATCTCGATTACACCGCGATCATTGAAGAGGCCATTCACGCACTAGAAAGCGATGAGCATCTGCGCGGTCGACTAAAACAGAGACTCAAGGTCGTTATCGTAGATGAATATCAAGATCTGAATCCTATTCAAGAGCGTTTGGTTCAACTGCTTTTTGAATTGGGTGCAGACGTGAAGGTCGTTGGCGACGACGATCAAACTATCTATCAGTGGCGCGGAAGCGATGTCCAAAACATTCTGACGTTCAAAGATCGCTACAAACCTGCTGACGATATTCGTCTGGAAGACAACTTTCGTTCTAGTGACGGCATTGTAAGCGTCGCGGATTTCATTATTCGAAAGAACAAGGAACGTCTCGAAAAGACGATGCGCTCCACGAGGGCTCAAGTCTATGAGGACGGAGACATCGTAGCACTTCAATTCGACACACCAGAAGCGGAAGCGGCGCATATTGCCGAGACCTGTCGTGCGCTACGCGGCACATACGTCCTCGATCAAGAAGGCCAACGACGCGCAATCTCGTGGTCTGATATGTCCGTGTTGCTGAGAGCAAATGTGAGTGGCGAACCAATTCGCGAAGCACTAAGAGCGGCCGGCATCCCATTTGTCTCAGTGGGAATGAACGCGTTGTTCGACGCTGTCGAAGCTGAAGCAGCCAGGCAATTATTTTATCTCATGGGGAACGGGGCCTCGGAGGAAGAAGTCCTGAATGCGTGGATAAAAGCAGATCTAGGCGTTTCCGAGAAAGTTCTAAAACAAACGATAGCGGACTTTGTCGTCACCAGAGAGAAGATGGTCAACGAGAGCGATCAGGTTCGATTCGCTGTCTACAACATACAGCGCCAGTTCATTGCATTCCTCGAAACCATAGAGCTAACAGAAGAGAAAGTTCCCGCCGGGAGAGGCGAGACAGTCTTTTACAACCTAGCAAAGTTCAGCCAACTTATCTCAGACTTTGAGGCAATAAATTTTCACTCTGCACCCGTCCAAAAGTATGAATCCTTTAGAGATTTTCTCAAGTATCAAGCTGAGCGCGTGTACGAAGTTGGCGCGATAGAGGAGAATTTTATTTCTCCGGACGCAGTGCAGATTGTCACAGTGCACAAGGCCAAAGGATTGCAATGGCCAGTTGTTTTTGTACCTCAGCTTGTGAGAAATCGATTTCCGGGAAAAAGGCAAGGCGGGTTGTCAGTCTGGCATCTTTTGCCACAGGAAAGCGTTATCGGACAAGCACGCTACTTGGGGTCGATTGAAGACGAACGTCGATTGTTTTATGTCGCGGTTACTCGGAGTCAGAAGCATCTACACATGACCACGGCACCCACTCCAGGAAACCAGCTCTATGCTAAGCCGTCAGAATTTTGGTTTGACGTTCTTGAATCCAAATATGTGAAACGACGGACGGTGGACTACGCCACAAGAGAGCACGGAGAACCACAACCCCGATCATCGGTCGCCGATGTCGTTCTGACTTTTTCAGATCTCAAGTACTTCTTTGAATGCCCTTATCAATTCAAACTGCGAACTCTATACGGGTTTAACGCACCGCTCGCTGAAGCTTTGGGATATGGCAAGTCACTGCATGATGCGCTATCCGAGCTTCATGCGCGCGCGATTGAAGGCAAAGAAATAGAATCGGGAATGGCTAAAGAACTCGTGGAACGGCACATGCGCGTTCCTTACGCATATCCTGAGCTACGCCGGACACTCATGGCATCAGCCGAGAAAGTCATTGAACAGTACATCGAAAAACGAAAAGCGGAGTTCAACAAGATCGAGTTCTCTGAGAAAAATGTCGAAGTCCGCCTTGGCGATGGCGTAACGGTCGCTGGCAGAATCGATCTCGTCAGAAGCAGAGATACAGACGAGATCGCAATCGTCGACCTTAAATCGAGCGAAGACTCCCAGCCTCAGGAGCTAACCGAAGCGCAATTACACATTTATGCTTTGGGCTATCGAGACCTAACCGGGAAAAATGCCGATTACGTTGAAACATATGAATTGGATAAGCAGAATCGTATCTCTCGGCCGGTTGACGAAGTATTTGTTGATGATGTGAAGGCTCGAGTCCAAGACGCTGCGAGCGCACTTCGCAAAAATGAGTTTCCTGCCAATCCAAAAAAGCAGATATGTGGACGCTGTGACTTCGCGCGTCTATGTGCATCTCGCGCCTAACCAAACACCCTTAGGCTGGCAGTTCTTGCGAAGAAGGTAGCGTCTGATCGGGATAGATCCCAACCACTGGGCTATTTGAACAGATTCGGGCAGACTAGCTACCCGCTTCCCCCCTTTTCTCCCGTCGTTCTGGGCGGCTTTCGGCCGCAGAGCGGGATCTGGGCGTTCACGGCAATTTCTCCCCGAGTACCTGAGCGATCTACCCTTGGTCCAACATGAGCGGATCCAAAGCCAGCGAGCCCACCATGCTGACCCGCGATGCCAGCCTGACGATGATCGAGCGCATCCGCCGCGATCCGGTTTTCGCGCGCGGCGCTTTCGCGGAGGCGGTGACGGTGTTTCTCGGCGGCGAGCCGGAAGTGGCGAGGGCAATGCTGCGCGACATCGCGGGCGGCACGCTCGGCTTCGAGGAACTTTCCGACCTCACCGGCATTCCGCCGAAAAGCCTGCACCGCATGCTGTCCGCACGGGGCAATCCCGGCATGGACAATCTGGCCGCGATCTTCGCGGCGATGAGCGGGCATTTGCGGGTGGATGTGGAAGCGCGGGCGAAGCGCAAGGCCGCGTGAGGCGGCAGCCCTTGCCGTCAGATACTCCTGTTCACGATGCGTCAGGCGCTTCGCGTTCCGCCTGTTCCGCCGATGCGACAAGCCGGTCGACGAATGCGCAGAAATAGGGGTTGGGCGCGAACCAGGTATTGCGTGCCCCCTTCCACCAGCTTCGGGCCCTTGGCGAGCTCATATATTCCCGGATCGTGCCTTGTGTCCGGGGGATTGTGATGCTCTCCACAAATCCCCTGCCTGCCATCATCCACGCCACCTCGAGACTGACGAGGAGACTGTTCATTGAAAGCGAAAAGCGGAGCGTTTCGGCATCGGTCAATGGCTCGGACGTGTACAGGGCACGATGCATGAACGCGGCCGCTTCGGGCGAGTTGAAAAGCGCAAGCTGAAGGTTGGTCGCCTCCGTTGCGACGGCTCTTGTTATTTCGACACGCGTAAGATTTTCGGCGCGCCGCATCTGGACTACCAGCGTAATGAGTGTGCCGAGAACCGCAACGACCGCGACCGTTTGGCCAATGTAATAGATGTGTTCGAGCGTCACGGCGTCCCCCCAAGCGGTCAAGGCATGAGACTTTACGCCCAATGGGATCGTTGCATCAATCTCGCCACGATCTTCGCGGCGATGAGCGCGCATTTGCGGGTGGATGTGGAAGCGCGGACGAAGAAGAAGGCGGCGTGAGCACGCCCAGGCGGTCCCCGCGCCTCGTTAGTCCAGCGCGATCCTGCCGGCCGAAAGGATCGGCTCCAATATCGTGATCTGCGTCACCATCAGCACAATCGAGACGACAATACCCATCCGAAACGACCATGCGACGGCCGGATCGGTATGGTTGAACACATAGTAAAACCAGTCCCAGAAATAGGCTCTCTCGATCGTCAATTCCGCCAAATCGCGGTTATCGTTTCTTCTGAGCCCCGAAGCTTCCCGTTCGGAAGCCGAGAGTTGAAGTCCTTCGTCCCCGAACAGCTTGCCCTTGTCCTCAAAGTGCAGAATACACAATGGGAATTCGGATTTCGCGAGCTTGGGTTTGTACTCGAAACCTACGAAAGCAAAAGGAGGTGAAGACGGTGTGGATATGCTTTTGTATATCCGCAGCCGGCGATACAGGAATCGAGCGCTGTGTTGTCCGTTCGGTCGATCCTTCCAGCTAATCCGAACCAGATTGCCCTTTTGCATTCCCGCGGCCTTCAGCTTGTTGCTGCAGGTATTGCTGACTCTGATCGATCCAGTCACCCCGTCTATATCGCCGACCATCTCTGGGGCCCTCATATCCGGCGACAGGCCTTTTTCGATCTGCTCTTGCGTCTGCGGGAATGAGGTCGAGTGAGCTGTTCGAATGACGAACTTGTCGGTCAGATTTCGCGTTCTCCTCAACCGAAGAGTCGTACCGAACAGCATCAGCGAGCCTGCAATCAACGCAACGGCCGTCAGCGCCAGGAAGATCAATTGCCCGACCTGAACGACTATGGAAGCTGTCGTTTGCCAGTCCCGTTCAGCCAGCACATAGATTCCCGAAATCAGGGCGAGGAATACGAACGCGCCTATGAAGCTGGTGATCAATGGCCGGTGCTGAAGGACGAGCATTAAGACTACGAGGATGATCCCGCCGCCCATCGTCGCCACGGTGTAGCTGTGCCAGAAGAACCGCAACCGCTCGAGCGCCGAGCGGAGCGAATCGTCGATCAACTGCATATTGTGCTGGAGGCAGGGCGCGAAATCGGGGGCGCCGATGCAGACTTCGGCCCAGTCGGAATAGGACAACTGGAGCGCGCCCTCACCGGGAATCGAGAGCGACAGTATCATTGCCGCGATGAGTATGAGCACCGCGACGCCGATCATGGCAACAAGACGTCGAACCATTTTCGGATCCCCCCCGGACCAAAGCCTCGCCACACAGGGACGCAGAGTCAAGAAACGTTCCGTGTTCGGTATAATCGGGGGTTTCTGCCGAGTTTTCGGTGCGATTTCGTGCAGCGGGAAGTGTGGTGCGCAGTCATCCGTAGCCGACTTCCATCATGGGGATTATCATGAGCGGATCGGCGGCCAAAGAGCGTTCAATGCTTGCTCGCGATGCAAACATGAGTGGGCCAACCTCTTGACAAACTTATCATCAGATCATAACTTAACTGATAACACACTTGACCGGCTTCTCGATCTCGACGGGACGGTCATGGAAATGGGCGGCGGCTTTTGGGTGAAGATCGAGGCGACGCGGGTGCCGCCGAGCGAGGCGAAACCCTTTGGCATCGATTACAGCCTCTGCCTGTTCAGCCCGAAGAACGCGCGTGTGATCGGCTTCGACAATGCGCATGCGGTGTTTACCGGCAAGCCGCCGTCGCGCAAGCGGGAGACGCGCTTCGACCACCGGCATGAGGGCGACAGGATGAAGCCCTATGTCTATGCGAGCGCCGAAACGCTGCTGGAGGATTTCTGGAACGCAGTGGAAGCGCATTTGAGGAAGGAAGGCATATCGTGACCAGGCGCAAGGCCGAGAAAGTGCTGCGGATCGGGATTGCCTCGCGCGCCGAGATGCGCGCGCGGACGCTGGCCGTTGCGCGGGGCGAATTGAAGCCCTCGCCTTCCGATCCGAAGGTCTGGTTCACCTCGCTGGAATCGCTGGCGCAGGTGCTCTCCAGCAAGAACCAGCTTCTGCTGGAAACGATCCGCAGCGCGCGCCCAAGCTCGCTGAAGGAACTGGCCGAACTTTCCGGCCGCGCCGAGGGCAATCTTTCGCGGACCCTGCAGACGCTCGCCCGCTATGGCCTTGTGTGCCTGACGCGCGCCGAGGGGCGGCGGATCGTGCCGGAAGTGCCATATGACCGGGTGGCGCTTGATATGGTGCTGGACCGCAAGGCGGCTTGAGGCCGCGAGCCCTCTCACCCTTCCCACCGATGCGGCTAACCGCGGGTGGATGTGGCGGCGCGGGCGAAGAAGAAGGCGGCGTGAGCGGTGGGCTTCGGCCCGGGCCCATTGACAGCGCCGGTTCACGCCCCGTCGCGGCAAAAGACGCTTCGCAATACGCCGATGAGCTGTGGCAGCGTGGTCCCTTGCAACCCCATGCTCTTCAGGTCGAGGCCGTCCTGTTTCTCCAGCGCAGCGAGAAACGAATTCATGTCGGCGCGAATCCGGTCCGGCAACCTTACCTCCTCGCCTTCGACCAGCAACCGGGAAAGCCTCAGGACATCACCGCGATGCTTGTTTATGTTTTTGCTGTCTATCGCGGCCCCCGCCTCCCGCCGCGCCGTGAGATCGAGCCAGGCGCGCGCCTTGAGCGGGATGAGACATTGCTCACTCACGATCGGCAGGCCCTCGATTTCCTTCTTGTGCGCGTGGATGAAGCGGTAATAGTCGTCATCCAGCAGAATTGCGGAAAGGCTCGATAGATCCTCATCGACGGGAATGGGCGTCAGCGTCGCCGCCTCGTCGAGTTCCAGATTGTCCGGCTTGCGGGAGAAAAGCTCCAGCATGGCCGGAAAGGTCTCGTCCGCCGGTTTGTCAAACCGGTAGAAAGTCCTTTCGCCCGTGCTTCTCTGCCGGTTTTCGTAAGCGCCTTCTTTCACAAAGGCCCAAAAAGCCGCGACGAAATCCGGATTCAGCGCCTCGACGCAGAGGACGATGTCGAGGTCCTTTGTCGCCCTGGCCTGGAGCGCGGCTTCGCTCAGGGCCAGAAAGGTCGCCGTGCCGCCGATCAATACGTACTGATCGGCGTAGCCCGCGAAATGCGCGCGGAATTTTTCGAGACCCTTTACCATGCATGCTTTTCCATCATGGTTTCGCGCGCGGCCGCCACGCGCTCGTCCTGCTCGGCTTCGAGACTCAGGTACAACGAAAACACGTCGACGCCGCCAGCGTCGCAGAACAGGGACGGCTCATAAAGCCAGACCTGCAACAGGCAGGTTCCGGATTCGGGCTCGGGCACCCGCTCGACGCCTTGCCGTTCGATTGCCCGCCAGCCCTTCCGGCCGACCGCAAAAACCGGAACCGCCGGCTGCGCCAGCATGGTGCGCCGGGCCAGCGCCGTCTCGCCGGCCGGAAGCCTGCATTCCTCCGGCACGTCCCTTTCCCAAAGGCGAACCTCCATTCGGACCGGATTTCTCATTCGGGGCCTTGCCCGTTCCCAGAAGGCCCTTCGATTGCCGGGCAGGTGCAGATGTCTTTCCCGCCCCACTCTCTCTATTTCCGCCAGTCCGGCGCTTTCCATTTCGTTCAGCGCCCGCGTCATGCTCATCGGCGTATAGCCGAGACGACGGGTCAGTTCCTTCGGGGTGACGATGCCGGTCAAATCCGTCGTCAGGGCAAAGACGATGACCGCCTGCGTGGCCGGGCTCACGCGCTCCACCGGCAAATGCGTCTGCGTCCGTTGACCCTGACGGGCGCGAAGCACGACCCCCAGCTCCGGCCAGTGAATTTGCGTTTCCGGAACGACAAACGGGATTCTCTTTTCAATCAGGCTTCGTCGGGAAAAGCCGGACAGGGCCGGCGCAACCAGCACATATTTTTCGCCGCTTCCGTGCTTCATCAGCATGGGGAGCTGCTTCCTGAACGCGGATGCCGTGAATTCATGCCCGGGTTTCAGAAAAATCCCGGTAAATATCTCGCCGCCGATCTCCAGCCTGAACAAGTCGTAGAGCTGCCGAAGGAACACCGGCAGACGTTCCGCATCCTTGCGGCGGAGCGCCACATCAAGGCCGGTTGTCTCCGTCAGATAGCGTTTGAAATTTGTGGCCAGCGCGGACATGACTCTCACAATAACATTTGCGATGACGATAACATTCATAATGTTACTATCAAATAAAAATGTTATCAAAGACCGGCCGGTCTTTTTGCTTCTTTTGTCCCCAACACCTCTGAACCGGCGTATCGCCGCCCTCGCCCGCCGTCTGGATTGCGTCGCCGCCCTGGCCCTTCGCTTCGCTACGGGCGTTCGGGGTTCGAAAAGGTTCCCGGCCTGCGCCGGGACAGGCCCCCGGACCTTTTCGCTCGCGTTCCGCGAGCCACCCCTCACCCCCCCTTTTCCCGCGCTTTCCAGCCTGAAACCCCCCTTTTATCGGCCGGCCGGCTTCCCATATAGGCTGGTGCGGCGGGGGTCTTCACGCGAACTTATCCCCGGGTATCCGAGCGATTTGCTATGATATGCGCCTGCCGATGCCGAAGACGCGGCGCCGGAGACCAGACGCCGAAGACGCGACGCCGAAGACGAGACGAAGGGGTTCGAGATGGCCGATGATGCAACCGAGAAGAAGCCCGCCGGCAAGGCGCTGGCCCGCACCGCCGGGACCCGGCTCGCCCCGGCGCCCAATCCCGAAGGCTCGCTGTCGCGCTACCTGCAGGAAATCCGCAAGTTCCCGATGCTGGAGCCGCAGGAGGAATACATGCTGGCCAAGCGCTGGCGCGAGCATGAGGATGCCGAGGCCGCGCACAAGCTGGTGACCTCGCATCTGCGCCTCGTCGCCAAGATCGCGATGGGCTATCGCGGCTATGGGCTGCCCATCGGCGAGGTGATTTCGGAAGGCAATGTCGGGCTGATGCAGGCGGTCAAGCGCTTCGAGCCCGAACGCGGCTTTCGCCTCGCGACCTATGCGATGTGGTGGATCCGCGCCTCGATCCAGGAATATATCCTGCGCTCCTGGTCGCTGGTGAAGATGGGCACGACGGCGGCGCAGAAGAAGCTCTTTTTCAACCTGCGCAAGGTGAAGGGCCAGATCCAGGCGATCGAGGAAGGCGATCTGCGCCCCGAACAGGTCAAGGAGATTTCCGAGCGCCTCGGCGTGACGGAAGACGAGGTGATCTCGATGAACCGGCGCATGTCGGGCCCCGACAATTCGCTGAACGCGCCCTTGCGGCAGGATAGCGAAACCGGCGAATGGCAGGACTGGCTGGTCGACGACACGGCCGACCAGGAAGTGACGCTGGGCGAGGAACAGGAACTCGACCAGCGCCGCGAAATGCTGGCCCGGGCGATGGAAACGCTGAACGAACGCGAAATGCACATATTGACCGAGCGGCGGCTGAAGGACGAGCCGGCGACGCTGGAAGATCTCAGCCAGGAGTATGGCATCAGCCGCGAGCGCGTCCGCCAGATCGAGGTGCGCGCCTTCGAGAAGCTGCAAAAGGCGATGAAGGCCGAAATGCGCGCCGAAGCCGAGGAACGCCGCGAGGCGCTGGCGGAGTTCTGATCCGGGGGCGGATGAGGACGTTGCGCCTTCTTCCACCCTCCTCCCTAAGGGGCGCCAAAACTCAGTGTCATCCCGGCTTGCGCCGGGGTGACACTGAATGGTTGGTGAAGGAACGGCTCCAGGACCACATGCGGTTGCCCCACCCCCATCCTTGTCGGCTTGCCCGCCAAGGCGCTCAGGCTGCGCCGGTGGGACGAAGGAGATGCCCGTCAGGCCGCGCTCAGGCCGTGATGCCGACCGGGCAGGAGATGCCGAGGCCGCCAAGGCCGCAATAGCCGTTGGGGTTCTTGGCCAGATATTGCTGGTGATAATCCTCGGCGAAATAGAAGTCGGGCGCGTCGAGGATCTCGGTGGTGATGTCGGGGAAGCCGCGCCTTGAAAGTTCGGCCGCATAGGCCGCGCGCGAGGCTTCGGCCAGTTTGCGCTGCGCTTCCGAGAAGACATAGATGCCGGAACGGTATTGCGTGCCGACATCATTGCCCTGGCGCATGCCTTGCGTCGGGTTGTGGCTCTCCCAGAACAGCTTCAGAAGCGCCTCGTAGGAGGTTTTCGCCGGGTCGAAGACCACCAGCACCACCTCGTTATGGCCGGTCAGGCCCGAACAGACTTCCTCATAGGTCGGGTTGGGCGTGAAGCCGGCGGCGTAACCCACCGCCGTCACCGAAACGCCGGGCGCGGCCCAGAACTTGCGCTCGGCGCCCCAGAAGCAGCCCAGCCCGAACATCGCCTTCTGATGGCCTTCCGGGTAAGGCCCCTTCAGCGCCGCGCCATTGACGAAATGGCGGCTGGCGGTCGGAATCTCGAAATCGCGGCCCGGCAGCGCATCGGCCGGCGCCGGCATTTCGGTCTTCTTGCGCAGGTTGAACATCGGGCATCTCCCTTCAGGGGGCGGGAATGGGACTGTCCATGATGTAGGTGAGCTTAGAGCCGCCGGCCAGTCCTGTCAGCCCTCACAGAAGATGGTCGATCGGCAGGAAATAGCCGATCCAGGCCAGCACCTGCTGCAGGACACCGGTATGGGGCTCGCTGTCATGGCGCAGCGGCGGGTCCTGGCCGTTGTCGATCCAGACGAGGCGCGCCGGCGCTTCGAGCGCGACGCGCCAGTTGCTTTCGGGCGCCATGTCGCGCGCCATCGCCTCGAGCACGCGGGCGGCGACGGCCGGACTGTCGATCAGGATCGCGATCTCGGAATTGTAGAGGATCGAGCGGTGATCGAGATTGAAGGAGCCGACCAGAACCCATCGGCGGTCGAAGACGACGGTCTTGGGGTGCAGCGTTGTCTTTTCGGGCGCGAGGCCGAGCGCGGCGGCGCCGGGACAGGGCCGCGGCCGCTCCTTCATCTCGTGCAGTTCGACGCCGAGACGCGCCAGTTCCAGCCGGTCGCGCGCATAGCCGTAATGGACGATCGAGGAATCGGTCGAGGCCAGCGAATTGGTGTGCAGCGTCAGCGTCACGCCGCGCGCCCGCGCCGCCGCGAAGGCGGCGCTGCGCGCCTCCGTCAGCATCATGTAGGGCGTCTGGATGACGACCTCGCTTTCGGCCGCCGCCAGAAGCGCCAGCAGCCGCGCCTCGATGCCGCTGCCGGGCGCCGGCGCCTGCGCGGCAAAGACCGGACCGGGCGCGGTCAGACTGACCAGCCCTTCCGCCCAGAGAAGACTGTCACGGATCGCGTCGAGCCTGGCGGCAAGCGCCGCCCCCTCGATCCGGCGCGGCAGCGGAAAGGAAGCAGGATCGAGCGGCGGCGCATCGGCCCAGAGCGCGGCGGCATCGACGGCCGGATCCGCATCGGCAACGGCGAAATCGCCCACCGGCACCGCCTGCGGATCGTTCCAGAAGGCATCGAAGCTGGCCGAGATGTCGGCCGTCAGCGGTCCGGCGACGACGACATCGCGGTCAAGGAAATAGCGCGCCGGATCGAGGCCGAAATAGGCGTCGCTGACATTGCGGCCGCCGACGATCGCCAGCGTGTTGTCGACCGCGACGATCTTGTTGTGCATGCGCTGGTTCAGGCGCGCGAAGTCGAAGACCAGTTCGGCGTAGCGCAAGCCGTTGGGCCGGAACGAGCTGCGGAAGGGATTGTGGAGACGCACCTCGACATTGGGATGGCGCGCGATGCGCTGCAGCGGCGCCGCCCCGTCATGGATGTGGAAGCCGTCGACCAGGGCCCGCACGCGCACACCGCGCGCGGCCGCGCGCAGCAGCGCCTCGCTGATCGCCCGGCCGCTGGCATCGAGATCCCAGATGTAATACTGGATGTCGATGCTGCGCGTCGCCGCCTCGATGGCGGTCAGGCGCAGCTGATAGGCATCGAGCCCGCATTCGAGAAAATCGAAGCCCGACCGTCCGGCCGCCGCTTCCGCCGGCGCCACCAGTTGCGACCAGAGCGGCGTCTCATCGGGCGCGGCGAGCGCGCTCGCCGGCGGCAGGCCGGGCATACGCATCGGCGCCGCACAGCCGGCAAGACCGAGACAGATCGCAACCAGAAGACCGGTGAATTTCATCGCTGTCCCGTGCGGCCCGCACTTCCCGGCCGATCCCGGCGAGCCTAGACCGGCATCCGGCCCCTGTCAGCCCTCGTCCGGCGGCACCCGCCCGAGAAACGCCGCCAGATCGCGCCAGGGCGCGACGGTCCAGTAGCGCGTGGCGGCGCCCGACGGCGAGGCCAGCACGAAGATTTCCGAACGCCGGTAAAGCCTTCCCTGCCGGCCCAGCGCCAGCCGCCCGGTCGGCGCGCGCAGAAAGACGCTGGCGGCCTTCTTCGAGGTGAAGGCGATGGCGCGCGGCGCGCAGCGCTCCATCGCGGCCTCGAAACGCGGAATGTCGAACTGCGCGGGGTCGATTTCGTGATCCATGCCCGAGGCAAGCTTGGCCATGTCGGTGAAGCCGATGCCGAGCCGGACGAGATCGGGAAACTCGTGCGGCTGGTAGAGCCGCGGCGTCAGCCCGACCTCGTGCAGCGTCGGCCAGAAGCGGTTGCCGGGATGGGCATAATAGGCGCCGACCGCGGCCGGGCGGCCGGCCGCCGTGCCGACAAAGACGACATCGAGGCCGGGGACCAGAAGATCGGGCAGCTTTTCGCGGCTGATGGTCTTGCGCCAGCGCCGGGACATGAGGCTCCTTGCAGGAAGGATCGGAAATCGCCGTTTCGCGCCATGCTAACCCGGATCGGGCCCTGTGCGGAAATGCGCGGCGACAGGGCGCCGCGCCGGGCCTAGCATTTCAGTCGACCGGCGGCGCGATAAGCCGCACCTTGCGGTCGAACCGGCAGACGTCGCCCGATGGCGGCGCTGCCCAATGGTGGGATGGACCAGAACATGCACAAACTTGCCCTTGCCGCGGCGCTCGCGGCCGGAAGTCTTGCGGCGACATCGGCTCAGGCCCAGGGCATGTCGCCTTATGCCGGTCTCGGCATTTCCTATCAGATTCTCGAGGCCGACTCGGGCGGCGTCAACACGGCCGGCCCGTTCTCGAATGCCGATACCGACAACGACCAGGTCTTCGGCTTCCGCGCGGTCGCCGGCCTCGCCAACATGGCCCGGCTCGGCGAGCGGGTCAGCCTGCGCGGCGAGCTTGAATTCCTGATGCCCGAAAAGGCCAGCTACGAGACCTTCAGCCTGGCCTGGCCCTATTACGCCAATGACGAGATGTATGGCGGCTTCGTCAATCTCTATCTCGACATTGCGGTGCCGGAAATCTCGGCCGGAACCGGCGTCTTTGTCGGCGGCGGCTTCGGCGGCTTCCGCCACGATCTGAGCGTGACCGACGGCGTCGTCGGCGGACAGAACAAGTCGAGCGCCTATGCCTGGAATCTCGGCGGCGGCGTCAAGCAGCGCATCCTCGACAATGTCGATCTGACGGGCTCGGTCCGCTATATCGATTACGGCAAGGTCGGCGCCAATCTCTTTATTCTCGGCGGCGGCCCGGCGGCCGGCTCCTACGATCTCGACCAGTCGGGAATCGATATCGGCCTGACGCTGACAATGTCCTTCGACGGACTGCTCTAGACCCATGCGGCTCCCGCCCGCCCTGCGGCGGGCGGGAACGCGCCTTGCGGCCTATTCGGCCGCCTTGCCGGAAAGCGCCTTGTTGGACGCCTTGTTGGCCGCGTCGGCTTCTTCGAGATAGATCTCGCCGCCCGCTTCACGGAATTCCTGCGACTTGCCGGCCATGCCCGATTCCGCATAGTCGCGGACTTCCTGCGTGATTTTCATCGAGCAGAATTTCGGGCCGCACATCGAACAGAAATGGGCGACCTTGTGGGCTTCCTTGGGCAGCGTGCGGTCGTGGAACTCCTTGGCGCGTTCGGGGTCGAGGGCGAGGTTGAACTGGTCTTCCCAGCGGAATTCGAAACGCGCGCGGCTGAGCGCGTCGTCGCGAAGCTGCGCCGCCGGATGGCCCTTGGCGAGATCGGCGGCGTGCGCGGCGATCTTGTAGGTGATGACACCGTCTTTCACGTCGGCGCGGTCCGGCAGGCCGAGATGTTCCTTCGGCGTGACGTAGCAGAGCATCGCGCAGCCGAACCAGCCGATCATGGCCGCGCCGATGCCGGACGTGATGTGGTCGTAGCCCGGTGCGATGTCGGTCGTCAGCGGCCCCAGCGTGTAGAAGGGCGCACCACCGCAATGTTTCAGCTGCTTGTCCATATTGACCTTGATCTTGTGCATCGGCACATGACCCGGCCCTTCGATCATCACCTGGCATCCCTTCTTCCACGCGATCTGCGTCAGCTCGCCCAGCGTTTCGAGCTCGGCGAACTGCGCCTCGTCATTGGCATCGGCAATCGAGCCTGGACGCAACCCGTCGCCCAATGAGAACGACACATCGTATTGCCGCATGATGTCGCAAATGTCGGCGAAATGTTCGTAGAGGAAACTCTCCTTGTGATGCGCGAGACACCACTTGGCCATGATCGAGCCGCCGCGCGACACGATGCCGGTGACACGCTTGGCGGTCATGGGCACATAGGCGAGGCGCACGCCGGCATGGATGGTGAAATAATCGACGCCCTGCTCGGCCTGTTCGATCAGCGTGTCGCGGTAAACTTCCCATGTCAGATCTTCGGCGACACCGTCGACCTTTTCGAGTGCCTGATAGATCGGCACGGTGCCGATCGGGACCGGCGAATTGCGGATGATCCATTCGCGCGTGTTGTGGATGTTGCGGCCCGTCGAGAGGTCCATCACATTGTCGGCGCCCCAGCGGATCGCCCAGACCATCTTGTCGACTTCCTCGGCGACCGAGGAGGCGACCGCCGAATTGCCGATATTGGCGTTGATCTTGACCAGGAAATTGCGGCCGATGATCATCGGCTCGAGTTCCGGGTGGTTGATGTTGGCCGGGATGATGGCGCGGCCGGCGGCGACTTCCGAACGCACGAATTCCGGTGTGATGAATTCGGGAATATTTGCACCGAAGCTCTCGCCTTCGGCCAGCTTGTGCGCGGCATTGGCCAGCGCCTGCTTGCGGCCGATATTCTCGCGTTCCGCGATATAGGCCATTTCGGCGGTGACGATGCCGGCCTTCGCAAACTCATATTGCGTGACCGGCTGGCCGGGCAGGCCGCGGCGCGGACGGTTGGCGACCGGAAAGGCGCGCGCCAGATGCTTTGCGCCGACATTGCCGTTGTCTTCGGGCTTCACCTCGCGCCCATCGTACAACTCCGTGCCGCCGCGTGCCGCGATCCAGGCCTCGCGGTGGCGGACGAGACCCTGCTCGACATCAATCTTCGCGGTGGGGTCGGTATAGGGGCCCGAGGTGTCGTAGACACGCACCGGCGGCTCCTTGGCCGTCGGATGCAGCGCGATCTCGCGGAACGGGACTTTCAGATCGGGAAAGCCGTCCGGTGCGGTGAAGACCTTGGTGCTGGCGGGAAGCGGCCCGGTGGTGACTTCCGGGAGTGCGTCCTTGGGGGGGGCTTGAATGTTCATCTGGGATCTCCGTGACGCTGGCGTCGGAAATCCGGGAGTGAGAGCGGAGGATGGCGGCTGCACGCGGCGGCCGGTGCCCGTCCCTTCGCCGGCATGACCCGGATCAGGTTTTAAGGGTGGTGGATCCGCCTCAGACCCATCTCAGCCGGTTGCGCCGGCCCCCCTCGGTATGGCGCGAGTGTGACTCGCAGGATCGCCCCCGTAAAGGATGGATCGCGTTAGGCCGCCAGCGGTCGCGGCGCTAGACTGGTTCCGAACGAGGGAGGACGCCATGACCGTTGAAATCGCCATGCTTTTCTGGGCCTCCGTGCTGGGCCTGGTGCAGGTCGGACTGCAAAGCCTTGCCTACAAGCGCCAGGCCGGCAACCGCTACACGGTGGGCCCGCGCGACGAGGCGCTGCCGGCCACCGGCATGGCCGGGCGCATGGAGCGGGCGCTGCGCAACTTCCTCGAGACCTTTCCGGTCTTCGCGGCGGTGATTCTGGCCGTCTATGCGACCGAACGCACGAATCAGTGGAGCGAGATCGGTGCGCAGATCTATTTCTGGGGCCGCCTGGCCTATATCCCGGCCTATGCCTCGGGCCTGCCCTGGATCCGGACCCTGATCTGGCAGATCGCCACCATCGGCATCGTGCTCTGCATGGTGCCGCTGTTCGACCGGGCGCTGCTCACGGTACTGATGGAATAACCCCGCCCGAACGCGCGGCTCGCCCCGACTCGTTTTTGCCGCTAGGATTCGCCGCGGTGGCAACACAACCAACCGGGGGAGAATACCCATGACGGTGGAACTCTGGTCGCTCGTATGGGGCGGCGTGCTTCTGTTCATTCTGATTGCGCTTTCGGCCAATGCCAATGTGTCGGCGATGGGCATGGGCTGGGGCATCGGCAACCGCGACGAACCGGCAAGGACGACGGGCTGGGGCGCCCGGGCGCGGCGCGCCTATCTCAACCATCTCGAAAACCTGCTGATCTATGCGGCGATCGCCGTGCCGGCACATCTGGCCGGGGTCAGCACCGAACTGACGATACTGGGCGCGCAGATCTTCATCATCGCGCGCATCCTCTATGCGATCGTCTATGTCGCGGGATGGACCGTGGCCGGCATCCGCACCATCTGCTGGTTCGGCGGCGTGGTCGGCTATGCGATGATCTTCATCTCCCTGCTGATGAACGCCTGACGCAACAGGGTTGTTTCAAGAAGAAAGCGCCGGGGTTTTCCCCGGCGCTTTTTCGTTGTCTCTACCCAAACCCGTCATGACCCGGCTTATGCGAGTCACCCAAGTCCTTCATCCTTATCCCTGTCAATCCGCAAACGGATCCGTCATCAGGATCGTGTCCTCGCGGTCGGGAGAGGTCGAAAGCAGTGCCACCGGCGCCTCGATCAGTTCTTCGACATAGCGCACATACTTGACGGCCGCGGCGGGCAACTGCGCCCAGGAACGCGCACCCTGCGTGCTGTCCTGCCAGCCCTCGAGCGTTTCGTAGACGGGCGTGACCTTCGCCTGCGCGTCCATGCCGGCCGGGAAATGATCGAACCGCATGCCGTCCACTTCATAGGCCGTGCAGACTTTCAGCTCGTCGAAACCGTCGAGCACGTCGAGCTTGGTCAGCGCAATGCCGGTGATGCCGCCCGTCTTGATCGCCTGACGGACCATGACCGCATCGAACCAGCCGCAGCGGCGCTTGCGCCCCGTCACCGTGCCGAATTCGTGACCGCGCTCGCCGAGCCGCTGACCCACCTCGTCGGTGAGCTCGGTCGGGAACGGGCCCTCGCCGACCCGTGTCGTATAGGCCTTGGTGATGCCGAGCACATAGCCGATGGCGCCGGGCCCGACACCCGAGCCGCCAGCCGCCTGGCCCGCGACCGTGTTGGACGAGGTGACGAAGGGATAGGTGCCGTGATCGACATCGAGCATGGTGCCCTGCGCGCCCTCGAACAGAATGCGCTGGCCCTGGCGCTTGGCCTCGTCGAGTACGCGCCAGACCGGCGCCACGAAGGGCAGCACACGCGGCGCGATTTCCAGCAGCGCCGCAACGATCGGCGCGGCTTCGAGTTCGTCGAGGCGATTGCCGCGCCGAAGCGCATTGTGGTGCGCGAGGAGACCTTCGACCTTGAGCGGCAGTGTGGCCGGATCGGCGAGATCGATGACTCGAATGGCGCGGCGTCCGGCCTTGTCTTCATAGGCCGGCCCGATGCCGCGCTTGGTCGTGCCGATCTTCACCCCGGAATTCGCCCCTTCGCGCATCTCGTCCAGTTCGCGGTGAACCGGCAGGATGAGGACCGCATTCTCGGCGATCCTGAGATTGTCGGGCGTGACGGTGACGCCTTTCGCGGCGATATCGTCGACTTCCTTCGCGAAGGCCCAGGGATCGAGCACGACGCCATTGCCGAGGATCGAGAGCTTGCCCTTGCGCACAATGCCCGATGGCAGCAGCGACAGCTTGTAGGTGACGCCGTCGATGACGAGCGTGTGGCCGGCATTGTGGCCACCCTGGAAGCGCACCACCACATCGGCGCGCTCCGACAGCCAGTCCACGATCTTGCCCTTGCCCTCGTCGCCCCATTGGGAGCCGACAACCGCCACATTTGCCATTTGATTCAATGCCTTAGAGAGTGGGTGCCCGGCCGGGCGCCGTATGGATACGGACCCCCAGACAAGCCGAAAGCCCCCTTGGCCTCTCGGGCCGGGGGCTTTGGCATTGTCTAGCGGATCGGGCGGCGGATGGGAAGGCCTTTGAAGAACAGATCTAGGCCGGCAGGAACTTGCGAGCGAACAGCAGGTTTTCGCCGCATGCTCCCGCGCGCTGCGTCCCCTGCATCAGTTCGCGATAGCTCCGCGCCATGCTCGTTTGCCGGGCGATCGCCGATTTCCACAAACCCAGAAAGGCATATTCACAGCGAATGTCGGGGTTCTTGATTGCCACAACCTGCGACCGGAACTGCTGATCCTGCACTTCGCCAAGCAGGTACCCGATCAGCAGGCGCTCCGCCTCGCCGGTCCACTCGCTCTCGTCGCGCACCTGGTAGAGAAGAGCCGCACGCCTTTCGCCATTTTCGAGCCGCATCATGAATTCATTGATCTGAATAAACGCACCCGAGCAGAGATCCTGACCCTTGCTCCTGACCTTGACCTGGTCCGACAAGCGATAGGCCTTGCGAATCCAGGCGAACTGGTCGTCCTCGTCCGGGCGAACATTCCGAAAATGAACGATACGGGCCACCGCATGTGCCGAATAGCTGCCGGCGCAACCGAAATCCGATCCGGTGCGGTAAACCTCGGCATGAAGCGCAACAGCCTCATTCAGATCAACTGAAAAGCCGCCGGCCCCCCGCGTCTTGGCTTCGGCAATGACGCTCATGCATGCGCCATGCTTCAGCTCGGCGCATTGACGGAAATAGCTGTAGGCCCGCGCTTCGTCGTCGAGATGGCCGAGCAAAACCTGAGCCGCACCAAGCATCGCATTTCGCCGAAGATCGCCTCGTCCATCATCGCCGGCCGCTTTCAGAACGATTTCGTAATCAGCAAGCGCAGCCGCTGCCAGTTGCCTGTCGGCCGGCAGACCAAGCGCCTGGTTGAGATAGCTCAGCAACTGGCTGGCCACGGCCCGATAGTACCGCAGCAGCAGGATGCCCTCGGCATCGACCTCCTGTCCGTTGATCGCGCGGGTCAACACGGCGATGTTGTAGGGAAGCGCGCGGGCCGCCGACAGATCGCCTTGTGCCGCCTTGTCGCCTGCATCGTCGATACTGGCCATGACGGCAGCCAGATTGCTCGATGGCGAGACGCCGGACGAAGCCGCACCCGAAACGTTCTGGCGCGGCGGCTGCGCACCGCAGGCGGCCAGAACGGCACTCATGAATAGCGCACAGATCATCAGACGGATGATTGACATGCTTACCCCCCGGTCACCAGAGCACAAAACCTTAACGCAGGTTGCGCTGCGCCCGAACGATTTATGCGCCGCCATGGCCATAAAATCGACGCCAGGTCACATGCATGGACCAGCCGTACGGACCCCGGGATGCCAGGACGCCCCGCCGGCGGGCACCGGCAGAAAAATCGATCACAAAATCGTCAATACGTCGCACGCCCTCGACGGAGGTCTTGGTCTAGACTGCTTCCCATGTCGATATTTCAGTCCATAAAACGCTGCTCCGCCGCCCTTGCTCTGGCAACCGGAACCGTCCTCCTCCCCGCCGTCGCGGCCGCTCAGGCCACACCGGCCGTGGAGGCGCTGGCGGCCCGGATCATTGCCGACCAGTACCGGATCATTATCAACTGCGAGGGCTGCAACCTCGCCGGTGCCAATTTCGACGGGCAGTTCCTGCGGCTTGCCGCACTCGAGGGGGCGGACATGCGCGGCGCAAGCTTCCGACATGCCGACCTGACCGGCATCCACCTCACACGGGCCAGGCTTGAAGGCGCCAATTTCAGCGGCGCCAACATGGCCGGCGCGGTGCTGACAAACGCCGACCTGCGCGGCGCAAATCTCGCCGATGCGCGTCTCGACGCCGTGCGCGTGCATGGTGCGAATTTCAGCGGCGCCAATCTTCAGCGCGCCAATCTCCGCATGCTCGAATATGTCAAACGGCTGACTTTCGCCGGCGCCGATGCGCGCAACGCGATTTTCCGTCACGCATTTCTGGGCGGTGTCGATTTTTCGGACGCCGATCTGCGCGGCGCGGACTTCACACGCGCCACCGGCCTGACCAATGCGCAACTGGCCAGAGCCTGCGGCGACGAGCGGACGATCCTGCCGCCCGGCCTTTCGATTCCGCATTGCAGCGGGAACTAGCGGGCTACTCTCAGGCGGCCAGAGCCAGATAGTCGAGGCGCTCGGGCAAAGGCTCCGAACGAACGATGAAGGTTGCGCCGCGCAGGATCATGTTGACCGTGCCGGCCGGCCCCAGAAGCGGCAATTCGACCGCCTCGGTGGTCAGCCAGTGCTGCGTGTGCCAATCGAGCCGGGCACGACGGCGATAGGGCCGGATCTCGGTGGCAACGGCACGGAGCCCCTCGAAGATGCTCGTGGCGGCCTCGCCATAGAGATCGGCATCGACCCAACGCCCCGTCACATCGCGGCCCATGCGCTCGACAAGCTCGGTACCGACCAGCCGATGCCGAAATCCGATCGGGTCCCGATGGACATCGATCAGATTGACAATCGGCATCAACGCAAAGAATTCCGCCGGGTCGAAATCGGCCCGGGTTGGCGCGGGCCGCACACCCTTCCTCTCCCGCCAGGCGCGGTAGAGCGCGCTCAGGCGCTCGTCCCAGAAAAGATCATCCATCGCTCACCCTTTCCTGTGGCTGGCGCAGGCTGGTTCAGTGCAGCGGCAGCGCCGCGACGACATAGTGATCGCACGGCGGGTCCTTCGGCGCGGAATAGCTGACGCCGCGCAGGATCATGTTGACCCGGCCGCTCTCGTCGATCAGCGGCAGTTCCATCGACTCCATCGTCAGCCAGGAATGCGGATGCCATGTCATCGGCGAGCGGCGGCGATAGGGGCGCACTTCGCGCGCGACCTGCAGCAATGATGCAAAGATGCGGTCCGCCGCCTCGCCATAGAGATCGGCATCGACCCAGCGGCCGGTCGCATCGCGGCCGAGATGCTGGACGATCTCGGTGCCGACAAGCCGATGGCGAAAGCCCTCGGGTTCCCAGCACACATCGACGAAATTGACGATCGGCAGAAACGCCTTGATCTCGGCCGGATTGAAGTCCGTGCGCGACGGCGCCAGCCGATCGCCCTTCTTCATCAGCCAGTGCGCATAGAGTCGATCGAGACGCCTGTCCCAGAATAGTTCCGTCGTCACGCTGCCCCCAAGATCCCGATACGCGGGAAATCGACATACCCCGGACAAGTCTCGGATGGCATGGTTAAGGGAGCGTTACCGGATCGGTCCTGTCACAAGGGGGACAGGACCGACCGAAGCTGCGATAGTGGCCGGACAAGCCGGGGAGGACGTTTTGGGCGAGAAAATCGACGAACTGACCGGGCGCATCCAGGAGCTAGAAAGCGAACTCGAAGCGGAAATCGCCCGCCAGGGTGCGGCGCTTCGATTTGGCCTGGACCAGGGACGTGCCGTCTTCGAGGAAGAAGTGCTGCGCCGCCACCGCGAGCTCCAGACGCGCCTGCTGCGCTACATTGTCCACGCAAGGCCCCTCGTGGTGGTGACCGCGCCGGTCATCTACGCCTTGATCGTGCCGCTGGTCCTGCTCGATATCTGCGTCAGCCTCTATCAGGCGGTCTGCTTCCCGGCCTATGGCATCGAGAAGGTGAAGCGGCGCGACTACATGATCTTCGATCGCGGCCACCTGGCCTATCTCAATGCCCTGGAAAAGCTCAATTGCGCCTATTGCTCCTATGCCAACGGTCTGATCGCCTATGTCCGCGAAATCGCCGCCCGAACCGAGGCCCATTGGTGTCCGATCAAGCACGCAAAAAAGGCGATCGGCGCACACGAAAAATACCGGAACTTCGTCCCCTTCGGCGATGCCGATGCCTATCGCCGGCGGATCACCGAACTGGAGCAGGCTGCGCGCAAGAAATAGGCGGCGCCCCCGGAAGGACGCCGCCCGTTTGCCTGCCGCCGAAGGTGCGGCTCAGAAGGTCAGCGACTTTGCCTGCACGACATGCGGCAAGGCCTGGATTTCGGCCAGCACGCTGGCCGGCACATCGGCATCGACCTCGACCAGACAGATCGCATCGCCACCGGCCTTTTCACGGCCGAGATTGAAATTGGCGATATTGATGCCGGACTTGCCGAGCAGCGACCCGAGCGAACCGATGAAGCCCGGCTTGTCCTGGTTGGTCACATAGAGCATGTGGTGACCCAGCGACGCCTCCATGTTGACACCCTTGATCTGGATCACGCGCGACAGACCGCCGGAAAAGACCGTGCCAGCGACCGAGCGTTCCTGGCGCTCCGTCTTTACATTGATCTTGATATAGGTCTCGTAAGCGCCCTGCTGCTCACGCTTTACTTCCGTGACCTTGATGTCACGCTCTTTGGCGATGACCGGCGCCGAGACCATGTTGACGTCCTCCAGCTGCGGCTTGAGCAGGCCGGTCAGTGCCGCATTGGTCAGCACACGGGTGTTCATTTCGGCAATTTCACCCGCATACTCGATGGTGACGGCCAATATGCCCGTTTCGGTGAGCTGACCGGCGAAGGAGCCGAGCTGCTGAGCGAGCGTCAGGAACGGCGTCAGCTTCGGAGCCTCTTCGGCCGAAACCGCCGGCACATTAATCGAATTGGTGATCGCACCGTTCAGCAGGTAGTCCGCCATCTGCTCGGCGACCTGAAGCGCCACATTTTCCTGCGCTTCACCGGTCGAAGCACCAAGATGCGGCGTGCAGATGACCTGCTCCATGCCGAACAGGATGTTGGTCTTGGCCGGTTCTTCCTCGAACACGTCGAGCGCCGCGCCTGCCACATGGCCACTCTCGATTGCCGCCTTGAGATCGGCCTCGACGATCAGGCCGCCGCGCGCGCAATTGACGATACGTACGCCCTTCTTGCACTTGGCAAGGCTCTCGGCGTTCAGGATGTTGCGCGTCTTGTCGGTCAACGGCGTGTGCAGGGTGATGAAATCGGCCCGCTTCAGCAGTTCGTCGAGCTCGACCTTCTCGACACCGAGATCGCTCGCCCGCTCCGGCGTCAGGAAGGGATCGAAAGCCACGACTTTCATGCGCAGGCCAAGGGCCCGGTCGGCGACAATGGAGCCGATATTGCCGCATCCGATCACGCCGAGCGTCTTGGCCGTCACTTCGACGCCCATGAATTTCGACTTCTCCCATTTGCCGGCATGCGTGGACGCATTGGCCTGAGGAATGTCGCGCGCAAGCGCGAACATCATTGCGATGGCGTGTTCGGCGGTGGTGATCGAATTGCCGAATGGCGTATTCATGACGATGACGCCGGCGGCGGTGGCGGCCGGGAGATCGACATTGTCGACACCGATGCCGGCACGGCCGACAACCTTCAGCTTCTTCGCAGCGGCAAGAACCGGCGGCGTCACCTTGGTCGCCGAGCGGATCGCCAGGCCGTCATAGTCGCCGATGATCTTGATCAGTTCGTCGCGGTCGAGACCCGTCTTGACGTCGACTTCGACGCCACGATCCTTGAAAATCTGCACGGCGGCAGGCGAAAGCTGATCGGAAATAAGAACCTTGGGCATCAGTGCCTCCTGGTTGAATGGCGGTCCGACCCGCGAGAAGGACTCGCCGGGTCGGACGCAGAATGAACGGAATTCGTCAGGCGGCGGCCTTCAGCGCCGCCTTGGCTTCGGCATAGGCCCAGTCGAGCCAGGGCATCAGCGCACGCATGTCGCTCGTCTCGACGGTCGCGCCCGCCCAGATGCGAAGACCGGCCGGCGCATCGCGATAGCCGGCGATGTCGTTGGCAACGCCTTCCTTGTCGAGCAGATCGGCAATCTTCTTGGCGAAGGCCGCCTGATCGTCATCCGATAACGCGGTGACGTCGGGATCGACCACCTTGAGACAGACCGAGGTGTTGGAACGCGTATCGACCTTCTCGGCCAGAAAATCGACCCAGGCCGTGCGGCTTGCCCATTCGGCGATGACGGCGGCATTGGCGTCGGCGCGGCCGATCAGCGACTTGAGACCGCCAATGGAGGCCGCCCAGTCGAGCGCATCGAGATAGTCCTCGACCGCGATCATCGACGGCGTGTTGATGGTTTCGCCCTTGAAGATGCCCTCGATCAGCTTGCCGCCCTTGGTCATGCGGAAGATCTTCGGCATTGGCCAGGCCGGCGTATAGCTCTCGAGCCGCTCTACGGCGCGCGGCGACAGGATGAGCATGCCATGCGCGGCCTCGCCACCCAGCACTTTCTGCCAGGAGAAGGTGACGACATCGAGTTTCGGCCAGGCAAGATCCTGCGCAAAGGCGGCCGACGTCGCGTCACAGATGGTCAGCCCCTTGCGGTCGGCCGGAATCCAGTCGGCGTTCGGCACGCGCACGCCCGACGTCGTGCCGTTCCATGTGAAGACGACGTCATTGTCGAAATTGACCTCACCGAGGTCCGGCAGCTTGCCGTAGTCGGCTTTCAGCGTCCGTGCGTCTTTCAGCTTGAGCTGCTTGACGACATCGGAGACCCAGCCTTCGCCGAAACTCTCCCAGGCAAGCAGATCGACACCACGTGCGCCGAGCAGCGACCAGAGCGCCATTTCGACAGCGCCGGTATCGGATGCCGGCACGATGCCGATCCGGTAGTCGGCGGGCACGTCGAGTATGGCCCGCGTCTTTTCGATCGCGGCGGCGAGACGGGCCTTGCCCGGCTTGGAGCGGTGGCTCCGGCCGACAAGTGCGTTTTCGAGATTTTTGATGTTCCAGCCGGGGCGCTTGGCACAGGGGCCGGACGAGAAGTGCGGATTGGCCGGACGCACGGCCGGACGCTCGATGGCGGTCATTTGCAACCTACCCTTTCAGATAGCTGCCCCTCGGTGGGGAGGGGTGTCCCGCCGCCGCGTATAGGCTCCTTGCCGCGCGAAGTCAAACGGCGGCCTGCCCGGGATACCGTGGCGAAAAATCGCGGCAGACTCCGAAATTGCGCACAATATCCTGCATTTGACAGCAGCGGCCATGCCCGCGAAGAGTGAAACGGCGACCTCCCCTTTCCCGCCGAGGATCCAAGCCTTGCCCGCCCACCGCCTGTCTCACTGGCTGCTTCTGACCTGCCTCGTGGCGCTTTGGGGTTCGGCTTTTGCCTTCGCCAAGATCGCCGTCGAGACGATCGCGCCCGAATGGACCATGGCTGGACGCATGGCCGTCGCCGCGCTGCTGCTCCTGCCGCTCTGCCTCATCGCCGGCCAGCGCATGCCGCGCGGCCGGCAGGCCTGGACATGGCTGGCGGCGCTGGCGCTGGTCGGCAACATTGTCCCTTTCTTCGCCATCGCCTGGGGCCAGCAGCATATTTCCTCGGCGCTGGCCGGCATTCTGATCGGCTTCACGCCGCTGGCGACGCTCTTCATTGCCCGTGCGCTGGTGCCGGACGAGCGCGTAACCCCACTGCGACTTGCCGGGTTCGCGATCGGATTTGCCGGATTGATCGTCGTGATCGGCCCGGGCGCGATGCGCGATTTCGGCGGTGAAGGACCCCGGCTCCTGGCCCAGCTTGCCGTGCTGGGCGGCGCGTTCTGTTTTGCACTCAACAATGTCATGGCGCGTCTCGCACCCGCCATGCCGCTGATCGCCAAATCGACAGGCGTGATGCTGGTGGGAGCGCCGGCGGGCATTGTTCTGGCCAGCACCGCGACGCCGCCGAGTTTCCTCGTCGAGGCCGGCCCGAACGCACTGCTCGCCCTCGGTGCACTCGGCCTCTTTCCGACCGCCTTGGCTGCCCTTGTCTTCTTCAGGCTGGTCGAAAGTGCCGGTCCGACCTTTGTGTCGCTGTCGAACTACCTGGTACCGGTCTTCGCCGCACTGGCAGGCTATCTGATCTTCGGTGAAACGCTGCGGCCGGGGGTGCTTGCAGGCTTCGCGATGATTCTCGCCGGCATCGCGATCAGCGAGTGGCGCCACAACAGCTAGATCACCAGGGCAACAGAGACGCTGGCAACCATCAGCAGCGAAGCGGAGACAGCGACGATGCGACTGATGCCTGCGTCGCCGATGAGAATGCGCATGGCATCGCCGCCGATGCCCCAGAGCGAAGTCGCAACCATCATCAGCAGCATGCTGATCCCGATCAGAGCCGCCGCCTGCGGTCCGTAGGGAGCAGCAGGCACGACAAAGGCCGTGAAGACCATCACGTTCTGCACATAGGCCTTGGGATTGATTGGATGCAGCAGCATGCCGGCCCAGAATGACGGTGCCGCCTCAGGCAACGGCCCGCCAAAACCCGCGCGGGCAAGACGCCAGGCAAGCCAGCAGATATAGGAAAAGCCGAAAATCTTGAGGGCGACAAAGACCTCCGGCACGGCAACCAGAAGCGCCCCGAGCCCGAGCGCGCCCGCAACGATGACAACAAGCCCGCCAAGCCATATCCCGGCGAGATAGGGCAAGGCACGTGCCAGCCCGAGCGAGGCACCGACCGACAACAGGCTGAGGTTGGCGGGCCCGGGCGTGAAGCTCATCGTCGCGATGAAAAGCGCGCCGAGCGCCAGCGTTTCAAATGGCATGACAAGAGACCGATGTGATTGTTCAGACGGAGATCTCGGCCTTCATGTAGTCGGCGCAGCGGCCGCGAATGATGACGCGTTCGCCGGCGTCGCTGCACCGGAGCGTGCCGCCGCGCGCCGACACCTGCCGTGCAACCAGATCGCTCTTGCCGAGCTTCCTCGACCAGTAGGGAACCAGCGTGCAATGCGCCGAACCCGTTACCGGGTCTTCGTCGATGCCGTGCGCCGGCGCGAAGACGCGCGAAACGAAATCGAAGCCCGAGCCCTCCTCGCCGGGCGCCGTGACGATCAGCAGCAAATCGAGCGGCGTCAGCAACCGCTTCAGAGCAGCCATGTCGGGCGCAAGCGCCTTCACGTCGTCTGCACTGTCGAAGACGGCAAGAAGATGGCTGGATTTCGCCCAGACACGCGGGCCCGCGCCGAGCGCTGCGGCGATATCCGCCTGTGCCGGATATGGCTTTGCCGGACTGGCCGGAAAGTTCATCGCGATCAGATTGTCCTCGCGCACAATGGTGAGCCGCCCGCTCTTCGTCTCGAAATGGATTTCCGGCGCCGCATGGCCGAGATGTGTGAAAAGCACATGTGCCGAGGCCAGCGTCGCATGGCCGCAAAGCGGCACCTCGACCGCCGGCGTGAACCAGCGCAGCCGATACCCCTCGCCCTCGGGCACAAGGAAGGCCGTTTCGGCGAGATTGTTCTCGGCCGCAATCGCCTGCATGACGGCATCCGCCGGCCAGCTGTCGAGCGGCACGACGGCCGCCGGATTGCCTTCGAAAACGCGGTCCGCGAACGCATCGACCTGATAGAGATCAGCTTTCATCGCCTTCGTTCCATATTGTATGGGTACAATTTCTAGTTGCTGAGCGCCTCACTGACAAGATCCTTGCTCAACAGATCAAAAACACCGATATTGAGTCCGTTTTTGAAAGATGTTCTACGTTCGAAATGGATTCAATGAGTTTATTGTTACTATGACAATTTTTCCCTTCGATCCGGCCGACATCGCCGCCCGCCCCGGCCCACGCTACAAGGCCATCGCCGACGCGCTGAGCGACGCCGTGAAGACGCGGACGGCCGCGCCAGGCACCCGGCTGCCGCCGCTACGCGACCTTGCCTATGCGCTGGGTGTAACCGTGGGCACGGTCTCGCGCGCCTACGCCGTCGCAGCGCAACGCGGCGAAGTGTCGGGCGAAGTCGGACGCGGCACCTATGTGCGCGACCGCAATGCGCGAAGCGGACCGGGGGCTGGTGCGACGGTGTTCCACGCGGTTCCCGATGCGATGCTGGCAGCGATGAAGGCGGCCCTTCCCGCGCCTGTCGGCCAGACGGAAATTCTCGGCGCAGCGATGCGGCACCTGCTCGACATGCTGCCGGACATGCCTGGCCGCTCGCCTTTCAACAGCTACCCGCCCGTCGGCGGTACACCGCATCAGCGGATGATGGCCGCAAAATGGATCGCGCATGGCGCCTTCGCGCCTGACGCCGAAGAACTGATCATCTGTTCGGGGACGCAACAGGCGATCCTGACAGCAGTCCTCGGCACGACAGAACCGGGCGACACGATCCTGACCGAAGCCCTGACCTACACGGCGATGGTGAACCAGGCGGCGTCGGTGGGACGGCGGGTCGCCGCGGTCGATATCGACGAGGAAGGCCTTGTGCCGCAAGCACTCGACCGCGCGGCCCGCGAGACGAGGGCAAGAGCCGTCTTCGTTGTGCCAACCCTGCACAATCCGACCAGCGCCATCATGAGCGATCAGCGGCGGCGCGACATCGCCGACGTCGCGCGGACACACGGCCTCGCGATCATCGAGGACGACATCTATGGCAAGCTGGTGGACGATCGGCCACCGACCATCGCCGGCTTCTATCCGGAAGGCACATGGTATGCGGCAAGCCTTGCCAAGACCGTGGCCTGCGGGCTGCGTATCGGTTTTCTGAAGCCGCCGGCCACGCAACTCGAGCGCGCCCGTGCGATTCAATATGGGTTCGGTCAGACCGTGCCGCCGTTGATGGCCGAGCTTGCCGCCATGCTGATCGAAAGCGGCGATGCCGACACGCTCACGCGGCGTCAGATCGAGGAAACACACGCGCGCCACGCAATGCTGCGCAAGGCGCTTCCGCACCGCAACGTCGCAACCCGCGACACTGCGCCCTATGCCTGGCTCACGCTGCCCGAGGCATGGCGTTCCCATGCCTTCGCCGAGGCCGCAAGGACACGTGGCGTCGCACTGGCCGCCGGCGAGGATTTCATGGTGGGCCCGACCGACCGCGCCTCGCGCCATGTGCGCCTGGCCCTCGGACAGCCGCAAACACGCATGGAACTTGCCACGGGTCTTTCGATCGTCGCCGACCTGCTGGCATCCGGGCCGATGTCGAGCCCGCTAGTCGCGTGACGGGCTGTCGCCGCCGACGGACGCCAGAAAATTGAGCGGCCCATGCCCCTTGCCGAAACCGGGCGCGGTGCGGATCGCCTCATGCACATAGTCGCGCGCCGTGGCGACGGCCGCCGTGAGTTCGACGCCCTGTGCCAGAAGCGCGGCGACGGCAGAGGCAAGCGTGCAGCCCGTGCCATGCGTGTGGCGCGTGTCGATGCGCGGTGAAGAAAACGTCTGCATCGTCTCCTGCGTCGCCAGCACATCGAACAGCGTCGAGCCTTCGAGATGCCCGCCCTTGAGCAGCACCGCTTCGCAGCCGAGGCCGAGCAGCGCGTCGGCCGCGGCCTTCTGGCTGTCAAGATCGACGATCTTTCGTCCTGTCAGCGCTTCGGCTTCCGGTACATTGGGGGTGACGAGCGTCGCCAGCGGTATCAGCACCTCTTTCAGAGCGGTAACCGCTGACCCCTCAAGAAGCGATGCGCCGCCCTTGGCCACCATGACGGGATCGACAACGAAGAACGGAATCTCCGGATGTTCTTCTAGCGCCGCGGCAACCGCTTCAACGATCTCGGCGCTGTGGAGCATGCCGGTCTTCACGGCGTCTGCGCCGATATCGTCGAGAACAGCCTTCATCTGTCCCCGCACGATCTCGACCGGCACCTCATGGATACCGTGAACACCAAGTGTGTTCTGTACCGTAATGGCCGTAATCGCCGTCATGGCGAAGCCGCCCATCGCTGTGGCCGCCTTGATGTCGGCCTGAATACCTGCGCCGCCGCCCGAATCCGAACCGGCAACGATGAGCAGGCGGCCTTGCAGCAATGTATTCATGAAGAACCGTTCCGGGAGCCGGGATGCCAATCAGGCGGCATTGTGCTCGATCGCCGAGACAATGTCGTTGACGACCGCCTTGACCAGTCCGGCATCGTCGCCCTCGCCCATGACGCGGATCAGGGGTTCGGTGCCCGACTTGCGAATGACGAGACGTCCGGCCTTGCCGAGACGCGCCTCGCCCTCACGGATCGCCTCCTCGACCGCCTTCTCACGCAACGGCTCGCCATGCCTGAAGCGGACATTCTTGAGAAGCTGCGGCAGTGGATCGAAGAGATGACAGAGCTCGCTGACAGGCTTGTTACCGCTTTTCAGCACCGAAAGAACCTGCAAGGCAGCTATGAGTCCATCGCCGGTGGTCGAGAAGTCCTTCAGGACGATATGTCCGGATTGTTCGCCACCGACATTGTAGCCATGCTCGCGCATGTACTCGACGACATACCTGTCCCCGACCTGGGTACGCACGAGCCCCAACCCCAGTGAATCGAGATAACGCTCAAGCCCCAGATTCGACATCACCGTCGCGACGACACCCGGCGCCGACAGCGTTCCCATTTCTTTCCAGTGGCAGGCAATCAGACCCATGATCTGGTCGCCGTCGACGATCCTGCCATTCTCGTCGGCGACAATCAGCCGATCCGCATCGCCATCAAGTGCAATGCCGATATCCGCGCGGCGTTCGCGTACTGCTGCACACATGCGCTCCGGCGCCGTCGAGCCGCAATCTTCGTTGATGTTGAACCCGTTCGGATCGGTGCCGACCTGCACGACTTCGGCGCCGAGTTCCCACAACACGGCAGGCGCGACCTTGTAGGCCGCGCCATTGGCACAATCGACAACGACGCGCAGCCCTTCGAGCGTCTGCTGCTTGGGAAAGGTGTGCTTCACATGTTCGATGTAGCGGGCCTGCGCGTCTTCGATGCGCTTGGCACGGCCGAGATCGCGCGAACCGGCCAGATTGTCGGCCAGACCATTGTCCATGTGATGCTCGATCGCAAGCTCGACCTCGTCGGACAACTTGAAGCCGTCGGGCCCGAAGAGCTTGATGCCATTATCCTCGAAGGAATTATGTGACGCTGAAATCATCACGCCGAGATCGGCACGCAGCGACCGCGTCAGCATTGCAACCGCAGGCGTCGGCAGCGGACCGAACAGAAAGACATCCATGCCCATCGACGTGAAACCGGCCGTGAGCGCGGGCTCGATCATGTAGCCGGACAACCGCGTGTCCTTGCCGATCACCACACGATGACGATGGTCGCCGCGCCGGAAGACACGCCCCGCCGCCATGCCGACACGCAGCGCGGTTTCCGCCGTCATATGACCGGTATTCGCCTTGCCGCGAATACCATCGGTACCGAAATATTTGCGCGACATGAATCGAGCGGTCCTTGCGCCTTGTCTTGTCATTCCGGCCTGCCAGCGCCCCCCCATTCGGACCCCGGCCGCCCCTGAGCCACAAAGCCTACGGGGTGAATATTAGAATTCTATGAGGCCTTTGCAGTTAACGTTTTCTTGCCAAATCTTTCAGCGGTGACGCATCAAGGCGGCGTGAACGGCCAAGGCATCGGTCAGAGGTTGCGGCTCATGCGTGCGGATGTAGTCCGCGCCGCCGATGGACGCAAGCAATTCGGCCGCCAGGCTCGCCGCCCCTGCCTCTTGAGGCGAACGCCCCGTAACGGTCCGCAGGAAGGACTTTCGCGATACGGAGATCAGAACCGGCAAGGAAAAGCGGGCTTTCAACTCACCCAGCCGCGCCAGCACCTCGAACGAGGTCTCCGGTGTCGGCCCGAGGAAGAAACCCATACCGGGATCGAGAATCAGGCGCTCGCGGGCAATGCCCGCCACTTTCAGACGCTCGATCCGTGCCTCGAAAAAGCGACTGATGCGATCAAAAATATCACCTTGCGGCGCTTGCCGCCGATCTGCATTGCCGCGCCCCTGGATCGAATGCATGACGATCAGGTTCGCGTCGGAGGCAGCGAGCGCCGGATAGATGCTCGGCTCATCGAACCCCTGAATATCGTTCAGATAGCGCGCACCATGCGCAAGCGCATACGCTTGCGTCGATGCAAGAAAGCTGTCGACCGATACGGACATGCCTTCGGCCACCAAAGCCTCCATGACCGGCACAAGACGCCGCATTTCCTCCTCCGGCGAGACCGGCGACGCATCAGGATTGGACGACGCCGGACCGAGGTCGACAATATGCGCCCCTTCCGCCACCAGCTTCCGGGCATGCGCAATGGCGGCATCGGCCGAAAAATACCGGCCTCCGTCAGAGAAGGAGTCCGGCGTGATGTTGACGATTCCGAGAATGCGCGGCCCGGATACCGTGAAAGTTTCTGTCATGTCAGGCTGCGATGAACAGCCGTATCCATGCCGATGCCCATGACACCACGCACAAGCTGGTCGATGACCTTGTCGAGCTGATCGTGCGACACGCCGGCAAACTGCATCAGCGCAACCGTGTGCCCACCACCGATATAGATACGGGCGGCGGCCGACTCATCGAGACGGTCTGACAGCAATCCCTCCTTCTTGCCGCGTTCAAACACGCGGCGCGCCGCCGCATGCAGACGGTCGAGAACCTCGAGGTAGCGCGCCCAGGTTGTTGCGTCGACGCCGGTACTCCAGTCAAGCCAGACCTTGATCAAATCCGGGCGGCGCTCGGAATCGGCGGCAAAGCCCTGCGCAAGGCCCACGAGAACATCATAGACCGGCTTGTCGGCACCCAGAAAATCTGCGGCGATGTTGTCGAGATAGGCCTCGACTTCGCCCAGCGTCGCCTCGACGAGATCGTCGCGGGTCCGGAAATAGGAATAGACGGCCGAGACGGAAACGCACGCCCGCTCCGCCACATGAGAATGGGTTGCGCGCGCAATGCCGTGCTCGGCGAAGGCCGCCAGCGCGCAATGCAGCAACTGGGCCCGTCGGGCGCGCGGCGGCATGCGCGTGCGCAATGCCTTTGTGGCAATGGTCATATCGGCAGGCCTCTTCAATCCGATCGATCCGTCAAGATTTACAACTATACACCTCCGGCCTCCTCCACCTCACCATCCCTCGTCAAAAAGCACGGAAAACAGCCAAAATCGTGTGATTCATTCCCTATTGACCACAAACACAATAGTTATTGATAATATACTCAATAGAGGAAGGTACCGAAATCCGGAGGAGGACACCATGACCACCGACACGCTGCAGCGGACCGGCGACCCCGATGCGCTCCCACTCGACAAGATCGATGTCAGCAATCCCGAACTGTTCGAGCACGATCTGGCCGGCGCCTATTTCCGGCGTCTGCGCCGGGAAGACCCCGTGCACTACTGCGCCGAAAGCGCCTACGGCCCCTACTGGTCGATCACCAGGTACAACGACATCATGGCCGTGGACACCAATCATCAGGTGTTCTCGTCCGAAGCGGGCCTCGGCGGCATTGTCATCGATGACAACATCCAGAAGGGTGGCGGTGACGAGGGACTGGATCTGCCGAATTTCATTGCAATGGATCCGCCTCGCCACGATGAGCAGCGCAAGGCGGTAAGCCCCATCGTGGCGCCGGCCAATCTGGCACGCATGGAGGAGACGATCCGGGGCCGCACCGCCGGTATTCTCGACAGCCTGCCCGTGGGTGAAACATTCGACTGGGTCGATCGGGTTTCAATCGAACTCACTACCCAGATGCTCGCCACACTCTTCGACTTTCCCTTTGACGACCGCCGCAAGCTCACGCGCTGGTCGGACGTCACGACAGCCGAGCCCGGCGGCGGGATCATCGATTCCTGGTCGCAGCGCAGATCCGAACTTATGGACTGTGCGCTCTATTTCCAGAATCTCTGGAACGAACGCGTGAATGCCGATCCGAAATCCGACCTGATCTCAATGCTCGCACATTCGCCGGCAACGCGTCACATGACCCCGGAGGAGTATCTCGGCAATGTGCTGCTGCTGATCGTTGGCGGCAACGACACCACGCGGAACTCGATGTCGGGCGGTGTCGTGGCCCTCAATTGCTTTCCCGGTGAATATGAAAAGCTGCGGCGCAACCCTGACCTTATCGAAAGCATGGTTTCGGAAATCATCCGTTGGCAGACGCCGCTTGCGCATATGCGGCGCACGGCAATCGCCGACACGGAACTGGGCGGAAAGAAGATCCGCAAGGGCGACAAGGTCGTGATGTGGTATTTCTCCGGAAACCGTGACGATGAAGTCATCGAACGACCGGATGATTTTATCATCGATCGCGCCCGTCCGCGCCAGCACCTCTCTTTCGGATTCGGTATTCACCGCTGTGTCGGCAACCGACTCGCGGAAATGCAGTTGCGCATTCTCTGGGAGGAAATCATGGCGCGATTCAGCAATGTCGAGATGATGGCCGAGCCGACGCGCGTCCGCTCGAATTTCGTCCGTGGCTACGCCTCGTTGCCCGTGCGCCTGCACGCCTGAAAAGAAAGGACGCCCAGCATGACGCAGATCAGATACATAGAAGCGAACGGCACTGAATACACGGTGGAGGCCGAGAACGGCGTTTCGGCCATGGAAGCAGCCGTGAAACACGGCGTGCCGGGTATTGACGGCGATTGCGGCGGCGCAGCCGCATGCGCAACATGCCACGTCTATGTCGATACGGACTGGATTGCGAAGACCGGACCGGCTGCCGAGGGACTCGAGAAAAGCATGCTCGAGTTTGCGGAGGATGTGCAGGAAAACAGCCGCCTCGCCTGTCAGATCACGATTGCAGACGATCTTGATGGATTGGCGCTGAGACTGCCCGAAAAGCAGCATTGACCGATCCCGCGACAATGAAAAAGGGGAGGCTCGAAAGAGCCTCCCTTTCCATTTTTGTCCGCCTTTTTTCGTACCCCGCATAATCGACGGGCAGAATTCCGGCAAAAATACGTTGCATGGCTACGAGCCCCGTATTGACATTCCGGCATCGGAACGGCGCTAATGGACCCAACAAGAAAAAGTCTGTGGGAGAGAGAAATGAGCATTGCAACGCTTGATGTGAGTCCCGCCCAGTCCGTTCCCCTCGACAAGATCGATGTGAGCAACCCCGATCTCTTCGTGAACGACACCGTTGGCGACTATTTCGCAAGACTGCGCAAGGAAGACCCCGTGCACTATTGCGCGGAAAGTGCCTACGGCCCTTACTGGTCGATCACCAAGTACAACGACATCATGGTGGTCGATACCAACCACAAGGTCTTCTCGTCGGAAGCGGGCGTCGGCGGCATCATCATCGACGACAACAATGTGCGCAGCGAAGGCCTGCCTCTACGCAGCTTCATTACCATGGACCCGCCGGACCACGACGCGCAGCGCAAGACGGTGAGCCCCATCGTCGCGCCGAGCAATCTCATGGTGCTGGAGAAGACAATTCGCGAGCGGATGCAAAACATCCTCGACCGCCTGCCTGTCGGCGAGGAGTTCGACTGGGTGGACAACGTTTCCATCGAACTGACGACGCAGATGCTGGCAACGCTTTTCGACTTCCCCTTCGAGGAGCGCCGCAAGCTGACGCGCTGGTCCGACGTAACCACAGCAGAACCAGGCAGCGGCATCATCGACAGCTGGGAGCAGCGCACGAAGGAGCTTCAGGAATGCGCGGCGAGCTTCATGACCCTGTGGAACGAACGGGTCAATGAAAAAGAACCCCGCAACGATCTGATCTCGATGCTCGCCCATTCGCCGGCAACGCGGAACATGCCGCCGGAAGAATTCCTCGGCAATATTCTGCTGCTGATCGTGGGCGGCAACGACACCACGCGCAACTCGATGACAGGCAGTGTATTGGCGCTAAACCGCTTTCCGAAGGAATTCGAAAAGCTGAAAGCCAATCACGCTCTCATCGACAGCATGGTACCGGAAGTTATCCGCTGGCAGACGCCGCTCGCCCATATGCGTCGCACGGCGCTGGAAGACCATGAACTCGGCGGCAAGACGATCAAAAAGGGCGACAAGGTGGTGATGTGGTACCTCTCGGGCAATCGCGACGAAGACGCGATCGAACGCCCGGAAGAACTCATCATCGACCGCGCCCGGCCACGTCAGCACCTCTCTTTCGGCTTCGGCGTCCATCGCTGTGTCGGCAACCGATTGGCCGAAATGCAGTTGAAGATTCTCTGGGAGGAAATCCTCACGCGCTTCTCTCATATCGAAGTGCTGAAGGAACCCGAGCGCGTCCGCTCGAACTTCGTGCGCGGCTACGCCTATATGCCGGTCCGCCTGCACGCCTGACGCGAATCCAAGGCGGAAACAAAGAAAGGGAGGCCGGAGCCCAGCCCCTAAGCTAAATGTTGATTCGACGGAGCGCCGACAGTAACCTGTCGGCGTTTCCTGTTTTGAATCGGGGGCTTAGTGTCCGAGGGCGAGTCGATACCGGCGGCAAATGCCCCGAAGAAATCTTCGAGAGCGCAAACGCGCCGCCTCCCTCGCAATGTAGGGGTGTTTTCGGTCAATTTCTGCCGCAACGCGCAATGCCGGCTGTTCGGCATTGCGCCGGACCCGTATCGGCGCACCGGCCAAAGCCCGTCTCCCGGAAATCAGCCTCACGGGAAGATTACAGGCGCGGGCGATGACCGCTCGTTCTTCTGCCCGGCTTGCGGTCTTGCCCACGCGATCAAATCAAATCACGCGATAGCGGAAGAGTATTCCCGCCTCTCGGACCTGTATAGGAGAACAAAACGGGAAACCTGTCCGAATGCCGTCTGCGGCAATCATCGGCTCCCGATAGGCCTGATGCCGTCCGCCTACAGACTGTTCGGGAAGACCGCGAAGGGCGATGCCCGCTATCAATGCAAGGCCTGTCGCAAGACCTTTTCCATCGGGCTTCCCACCAGGCGGCACAAGAAGACGGACAAGACGGGCGCCATCATGCGCGGGCTGGTGAACAAGATGGCCATGAGCCGGCTATGCGAAACAGCGCAGGTCACCTTTCCGCACATCCATTCCAAGATAGATTTCCTCTTCAACCAATGCCTGGCCTTCGCCGGAGAGCGGGAAGCGCGGCTTCACCAGTGCTTCGACGGCAAGGAGCCCTTCTTCTCGACCGACGCCCAGACAATCCTTGTGAACTGGCCGATCAAGAACCGGCGAGGAACAGTCCCGCTCCTTCACATGGCGACCGTTCACAAATCATCGCAGTTCGTGGTGGCGGCAACCATCGATTACGACCCGGATGTCGACCCGGACGAGCTGGAGAAGGCCATGGACGCCGCGGGCGACTTCGCCAGGCCCCGGTCGATGCGCCGGTTCGCGCGCCTCTGGCCAGCGAGCGAATACCGGGCATCGGTCGTGAAACGCTTGCCGCACATCTTCACGAGGGAAGACCTGGCTGCTGGCGGCAAATACGAACTGCCCGGCCGGGGCTCGCGTGTGCGGGGCGACATCTTCCACTACGCCCATATGATGCTCGTCAGGAAGCTGGTCGGACGCTCGTATCGCGTTGCGAATTTCTGCGTCGATGCGGAATCGGGACTTGCAAATGCAATCGCGGCGCTTTTGGTCGATGAGGTGAAAGCCGGCAAGGTCAATATCGCGGAGATTTCATTCTCGAAAGGCCTGACCAACGATGAGCGGGCGGCACTGGCGGTTGAAGGCCGCAAGCGCTACCGCGAGGAGCTGAAGCGCTTCGCGGCCGAGATTGCGCAAATCCAGGTCGAGTATCCCGATATCGAAGACGAGGAAGCGCTTGCGGTCCACATCCTTCGCCTCACCTGCGGCCCGGGTCCGCAACCGGCGCGCGGCAAGATGCTGGCGACAATTGGCCTGGACTGGCCATATCATTCCAAGGCGGAGCCGGAAAAGACCATCCGGCTGAAAACGGATATCGGCCTGATGGACTGGGACGGACTCGCGAAGTTCATGACGCGCGCAAGCATCCATCCGGTCGACGCCTATTTCAACCTTGCCCGCCGCCGCATCGCGGGCTTCGAGCGCGGCCTTCCCACGGCCTCGAACAGGCAGCGCATCTGGCACGCCTACAGCTTCTACAATCCCGAGATGGTGCCCAAGCTTGCGACGATCCTGCGCTTCTATCACAACTACATGCTGCCGCGAGGCAAAGAGAAAGCGACGCCGGCGATGAAGCTCGGGTTGGCGAGAGGCATTGTCTATGAACGCGATCTGTTCGGTTTTGGATAACAGGTGCGATAAGCACTACCCGGTTGATCAGGGCTCGGGCACTATGCTGCCGCCGGTCTATCGCAGGTTTGAATCTTCCATTCTCCTCGCGGTGACAGGTGCTCGATTCACTGTGGGAGGGAATATATCGTGTCGGCGCTGTCGAGTGTTGGCTATGGGGTGCCTCGCAACCTGGTTTTTATAGGAGAGGATTAGAGGAACTCAAAGACTGCGACGGCGAGAAATACGACACCAGCGCCTCCTTCGAGCGATCGCGTCGCCCGGTCAATAAGCACAGGCTGTTCCGCAATAAATGTCAGAAGGTCTTGCTGCGCAAAAATACTTGCCCATGCGACGAAGCACAGGGTCACGACCACGTCGATCATCATGATGGCGGCGAAGGCGAGCCCCGCTCCGGGCGTCTCGCAGGATACCGAATACGTCATGACGAAGAGAGTGAGCGAACAGGGAACGAGGCCGGCAATCGCTCCGACGGCGATCCTCCTGCCGCAGGGGCAACCGGGTCGAAGCGCAGGTCGCCCGCTACCAGTTCGTTTCAACTTTTTCCGGCTTCGCACTTAAATCTAAGGCTCCAGACGAAATATGTCCGGAACCGGAGATTTAGCGCGGAACTGGAAGAAGGTAGTGGTGCGAAACGACAATCGGAAAACGGCCTTGCCTGTCGATATCGCCGGGGTCTTCCAGACCGTTCATCCGAATTCCATTGATGAAAGCGAAGAGCCCACAATGCCGGGGTAGTGGCTGCTTGAGAGACAGGACCCTCAGCCTGCTGCCAATCTTTCAATGAGCCAGAATAATCGGAGGCCCGCGCGAAGTTTGGCGATTCCGTCGGGCCAATTCCTTGTTTGCCCGCCTTGTAGGCGTTTTTCGGCACCGAGGGGATTAACGGGCCATAAACCAGGACAGATCGGACGTCTTGAGCAATTCTCTGGTCACGCCGCCCAAAACGCGCTGGGCAAGGGGACCGCGACTGTAAATTCCGGCGACAATCATGTCCGCGTTCTCCCGCTGTGCATGGCCGATGAGCTCGGCGCAGACGTCTTGCTCCGAATGCGAAAGGTGCAGGTGGCTTGCCGTCACATCATGCCGGCATAGATGTTCGGCAACCGCTTCGAGTTGTGCAACGGTTGTCTCGTTTCCAACCCCGACGACGGTCACCTTGTCAGCGCGCTTCAGGATAGGCAATGCGTCATGTAAAGCGCGACGTGCCTGCGGGCACCCTTTCCACGCCACAAGAACGCTGGAAAAGCGACCTGTCACTGAGGCGGAGCCTAGTCGTAAAACGGGCGCGCCAGATCCTAGCGCGAGATTTGCCGGCTCGGGCGCAACGTTACCATGGCCTTCGGCTGCGCTCGTGATCAGGAGATCGGCGGTCAAGAGATGCTCACCCAACACTGTGGTCGGATCACCGACTCCCGAACACCATTCAACGTTAATCGACGTATCCTCGAAAACGCGATCGAAGGCGGCGCGCGTGACGTATAGCGCCTCCTGCATCTGCCTCTCGGCGATGAGCCTGTTCCCGGCAAGCACATCTGCGGCAGTTGTGACCGGCCAAGCATAAGCGACGACGAACAGCCTTGCGTCAAATGCGATGGCCATTTCACGCGCCAGTTCAAGCGTCCGCGGAATGTCGTTTCTGGGGCAAGCATCAACGACAATGTCACGAAAACTCATGGAATTGACTCCTGTGCCAAAGTTTTTCTTGCCCGAAGATTCCCATGTTCCGACACGCATCAGTATGGAAATCTGTGTAACGGTCCCGCATTCTCGCTTCAGGCTTGGCATGCGTGTGGCCTGTCTCTGATCAGTGGTCGCTCAGCCTCATACTTCTTTCCGGTATGCGAGCAGCCTCAGCGCATTGAACACAACGAGCAGCGTCGATCCCTCATGGACAGCGACAGCGGCACCGATGCCAAGGCCCATGATCGTCAACGGAACTAGCAGCGCAACCACGCCGAGGCTCACGATCACATTCTGCAGGACCACGGCCCGTGCGGTCCGGCTCAGCCCCACCGCAAAAGGAAGATGAGAGAGATCATCGGCCATGAGCGCCACGTCCGCTGTCTCCAGGGCAACGTCGGAGCCGGCCGCGCCCATGGCGATGCCGACCGTCGCTGTCGCCATGGCGGGCGCGTCATTGACGCCATCGCCAACCATGGCGACTTTGCCTTCGGATCGGAGCTTCTTGATCGCCTCGACCTTGTCCTGCGGCATCAGATCGCCCCATGCCTCGTCTATGCCAACCTGACCGGCAATGGCCTCGGCAACCTTTTGATGGTCGCCAGATATCATGATCAGCCGCTTGATGCCGAGTTCGTGAAGGCGGGCGAGCGCGATCTTCGCGGCCTCGCGCGGCGTATCCATCAGCCCGATGGCGCCGATGTCGCGGTCGCCGCGCCGGACCACCATTGTCGTTCGGCCCCCCTCACGCAGCCTCGCGATAGTCTTCTGCATGGCATCCGACAGTGGCGCGATGCCCTCGGCCCCGAACATTTCCGCCTTGCCGATCAACACAGTTTCGCCACCGACGCGCGCCGACACACCACGTCCGGTCAGGCTGTCGAGGCCGTCCGCCTCCGGCACCGGCTTGCCGCCCAGCCGCTCGCGTCCATCCCGCGCAATGGCGCGGGCGAGCGGATGGTCGCTGAGGCTTTCCACGGCAACCGCGACCGCCAGCAATTCATTTTCGGTCACGCCATGAGCCGGCACGATATCGGTGATCCGCGGGGTTCCGGACGTCAGCGTGCCGGTCTTGTCGAAGGCAATCGCGGTCAGGGATCCCAGATTTTCCAGCGGAGCGCCGCCCTTGACCAGCACACCGCCGCGCGCGGCCCGCGCGACGCCGGAGAGAACCGCGCTCGGGGTTGCGATCGCAAGCGCGCAGGGGCTGGCGGCGACCAGAACCGCCATGGCGCGATAAAAGGTGTCGCGGAACGGTTCGTCGATCACCAGTCCGGCGAACAGTAAAATGACCGCCAACGCCAGTACCACCGGCACGAAGATATGCTCGAATTTGTCGGTGAAGCGCTGCGTCGGCGATTTTTGGGTCTCGGCCTCGCTGACCATCTTCACGACCTTTGCGAGGGTCGTGTCGGAAGACTTGCGCGTAACTTCGATCTCGATAGCGCCATTGCCGTTGATGGTGCCCGCGAAGACGCGGTGGGCCGCATTGACCTTGTCGGGATTGGCCCGCGCCGCGTCCGCATCGCTCACCGGCCGCTTGTCCACGGGGATGCTTTCGCCGGTGACCGGCGCCTGATTGACGCTGCTGACGCCCTTGATCAGGAAACCGTCAGCGGGTAGCCGCAAATCCGGCTTGACGATCACGATGTCGCCGACGGCGAGATCCTCTACCGGTACCTCTCGCAATTCGCCGTCGCGCCGTACCAGTGCGGTCCTTGGCGCGAGCTTCGCCAGAGCCTCGATTGCCTGCTTCGCGCGTCCCATGGCGTAGTGCTCAAGGGCATGACCAAGGCTGAACAGGAACAACAGCAGAGCCCCCTCCGCCCAGGCACCAAGGACAGCGGCGCCGGCCGCCGCCACCAGCATCAGGGTGTCGATCTCAAACTTCTTCAGGCGCAGGTTCTCTATCGCCTCACGCAAGGTGAAGAGACCGCCAAAGAAATAGGCACCGAGATAACAGGCGAAGGGTAGCCAGGCCGGGACCGTCAGAAGCTTCCCGATGAGATAGCCCCCGGCGAGCAGAGCACCACAAAGCAAGGAAAAGATCAGCTCGGTGTTCGCTCCGAATGCGCCGCCTTCGTGATCATGACCGGCATGCTCATCCGCCCGGGAATCCCTTTCCGGCCTTGCGCCGCCGGTTTGCAACTTGTCGAGTTTGCCCTTGAGTGTCGCCTCGGATGTGGCTGATCTATCGAACTCCACGCGCACGGTGCCGGTGGCGCTCGCTTCAGCCTCTATCACGCCGTCGAGCGTTCTCAGCCGTTCGGCAATGGACCGCGCTCGCCGCTGGTGCGGAATATCAAGCTGCCAGACCGCGTGCCCATACCGTTCCGAGATCCTGGCGCCCGCGGCGGCGATCAGGTCGCGGATACGCGGCAGCGGCAGGATGTCAGGATCGTAATGTATGCAAAGCCGCGCCGGTTCGCCGTCCACGCCCGCCACGACATGCGCGTCTTCCACTCCTTCCTTCCCCGCAATCTGCTCAATCAGGATCTGGACGCAGGCGTCGGCGGCGGTGTTGACCTCCGGCAACAGGATCGGAATGTCCAGGCGAAGTTTCTCGGTCATGCTTGCCTATCCTCTTGCCAGCGCGGGTTCGGGTTCTTAGAAGCAGGTCCAATGTGATTCAATCGACCATTGTTGATCCAGACGAGCCAGGCGATTGATTTTCTTTTCATTCCGGATCCTCGGAGAAGCGTCGAAAGATGCCCCCCGGCCGGGACACGGAAGCCCGGCCGGGGGTGCCGCCATCGGGTCCGCACGGACCCGTCAGGCTGCTCGTTCTTCTTCGTCCCGCGCATGGGCGAGGCGGTAGATCGCGGGCAGCACGAGCAGCGTGAGGATGGTGGAGGACAGGATGCCGCCGATCACCACCGTGGCGAGCGGGCGCTGCACCTCCGCGCCCGCGCTTGTCGCCAGCGCCATAGGCACGAAGCCGAGCGAGGCAACGAGCGCCGTCATCAGCACCGGGCGGAGCCGCGTCATGGCCCCCTGCCGGATCGCTTCATCGAGGGGAAGACCCCGCGCCCGCAGGTTCTTGATGAAGCTGATGATGACGAGGCCGTTCAGCACCGCGACGCCCGAGAGCGCGATGAAGCCGACGCCCGCCGAGATCGAGAGCGGCATGCCCCGAAGCGCCAGCGCCGCGAGCCCGCCCGTGAGCGCGAGCGGTACGCCCGAGAAAACGAGCAGCGCGTCCCTCGCCGTGCCGAGGCTCGCGAAGAGCAAAGCGAAGATCAGCACCAGCGCTGCGGGCACGACGATGGAAAGCCGCTTCGCCGCCGAGACGAGCTGCTCGAACTGCCCGCCCCATTCGAACCAGTAGCCGGGCGGCAATTGCACCTGCGCCGCCACGGCAGCCCGCGCCTCGTCCACGAAGGAGCCGAGGTCGCGCTCGCGGATATTGGCCGTCACCGTGATCCGCCGCTTGCCGTTCTCGCGGCTGATCTGGTTCGGTCCGGGCGCGAGGGCGATCTCCGCCACCTCGCGGAGCGGTACGACGCGCGGCATGCCTTCGCCGAAGGGTGAATAGGAGGCAGGCGCGAAACGGTCCTCCGCTTCATGTGCCGGCGGTAGCGGAATCGGCAGTTCCCGCAGGCGGTCCATATCCTGCCGGAGTGTCTCAGGCAGGCGCACGAAAACGGGCGTACGCCAATCTCCTTCATAAAAGGTACCTGCCCGCGCGCCGCCTATCGCCGCCTGCACGACCGTCTGTATCTCCGCGACGGAGAGCCCGAAGCGGGCCGCCACATCGCGCTTCACCTCGATGGAGAGGACGGGAAGCCCCTCCACCTGCTCCACCTGCACGTCGGTCGCGCCTTCGATCCGTTGAACGATAGCGGCCACCTCGTTCGCAGAGGCGAGGAGCTTGTCCATATCGTCGCCGAATATCTTGATGCCGACATCCGAACGGACGCCCGAGATGAGCTCGTTGAAGCGGAGCTCGATGGGCTGCGAGACCTCGTAATTCGCTCCCGGTATGGCGGCGAGCTTCTCGTCTATCTCCTGCAGAAGCTCGGCTTTCCGCTTGCGCGGGTTCGGCCAGGAGGAGCGCGGTTCGATCATCACATAGGCGTCCGAGATGCTGGGCGGCATAGGGTCGGTTGCAACTTCCGCCGTGCCCGTCCTTGCGAAGACCTCCCGCACTTCGGGAAGCTCGATCAGTGCCCTTTCGACCTGTTTCTGCATCTCCACCGATTGCGTAAGGCTCGTGCCCGGCATGCGGAGCACCTGCACCGCAACGTCGCCCTCGTCGAGCCTCGGGATGAACTCGGTGCCGAAGCGCGTCGCGCCGAGCGCGGCCACGAGCACGAGCGCCGCCGCCGCGATGGCGATTGTCTTCTGACGGCCAAGCGCGAAGCGAAGTGCTGGCTGGTAACCCTTCTGCGCCCAGCGCATGATGAGGCTCTCCTTCTCCTCCACATCGCCGCGCACGAAAATGGCGATGGCCGCCGGAACGAAAGTGACCGCCAGCGCCATTGCCCCGAGAAGCGCGAGGACGACCGTGACCGCCATAGGCGTGAACATTTTTCCTTCCACGCCGGTCAATGTGAGGATCGGCAGATAGACGACCGTGATGATGAAGGAGCCGAACATGGCCGGCGTTATCACCTCGCGCGTCGCGTCCACCACCACAGCGAAGCGTTCGTCGAGGCCGAGTGTGCGCCCCAGATGCTTCCGTTCTTCGGAAAGACGTCTCAAGCAATTCTCTGTGATGATGACGGCGCCATCCACGATCAGGCCGAAGTCGATGGCGCCGAGGCTCATCAGGTTGGCGCTGATGCGGTACTCCACCATGCCCGTCACCGCGATCAGCATGGAAAGCGGAATGACAGCGGCGGTGATGAGCGCCGCCCGGATACTTCGCAACAGCATGAAAAGGACAACGATGACGAGCACCGCGCCTTCCACGAGATTGTTACGGACGGTGGCGATGGTCTTCTGGACGAGATCGGTGCGGTCGTAGAGCGTTTCGATTGTCACGCCGTCGGGCAGGTTTCGCTCGATCTGCTTCAGCTTGCCGCGAACGGCGCTTGCCACTTCGCGGCTGTTCTCGCCCATCAGCATCACAGCGGTGCCGAGAACGGTTTCCTCGCCGTCATGCGTCGCCGCGCCGGTGCGGAGCTCCTTGCCGAAGGTCACTTCCGCGACATCGTGGATATAGATTGGCCTGCCATTATGCGTGCCGAGCAGCACCTCGCCGAACTCCGCCGCATCGCCAAGCTGGCCCGGCAGGCGGATCAGATATTGCTCTCCGTTCCGCTCGATATAGCCCGCGCCCTGATTGACGTTGTTGTCCTCGAGCGCCTTCGCGACATCGGCGAAGGAGAGATTGAAGGAGGTGAGCCGGTAAGGGTCGGGCACGACATGGATCTGCCGCTCATAACCGCCGATGGCATTTACCTCGACCACGCCCGGAACGGTGCGCAGTTGCGGACGCACCATCCAGTCATGGATCGCGCGCAGGTCCGAGAGCGTATAGGGCACGCCTTCAGCATTGCGCGCATCCGGAGCGGCCTCCATGCGGTACATGTAGATTTCGCCGAGGCCGGTCGAAACCGGGCCCATGGCCGTTTCGACGTCGGGCGGCAACTCGCCGGAAACGGCCTGAATACGTTCGCCAATCAACTGCCGCGCGCGGTAGATGTCCGTGCCGTCCACGAAGACGACCGTGACCTGCGACAGGCCGTAGCGCGAAAGCGAGCGCGTGTAGTCGAGGCCGGGCAGGCCGCCCATCGCCGTTTCCAGCGGAAAGGTGATGCGCTGCTCCACCTCGACGGGAGAATAGCCGGGCGCGGAGGTGTTGATCTGCACCTGGACATTGGTGATGTCCGGCACGGCGTCGATCGGCAGGCGCGTGAAATTATAGGCGCCGAAGCCCGCGACGAAGGCGACCGTCAGCAGCACCAGCCAGCGGTGCCTGACGCAGAAGGAGACGATTGCAGGTATCATGTTTCATCTCCTCAATGCGAATGCGCGGCGGCGTTCTTGCCCGCCTCGGCCTTGAGGAGGAAGGCATTGCCCGCGACATAGGATGCGCCTGCATCGAGCCCTTCGAGGATTTCGATGCGGACGCCGTCGCTCCGGCCGGTCTTCACCGGCGCCCGCTCGAAGGAGCCTTCCTCGCCCGGCACATAGACGAATGCCGCCGCACCGTCATGGAGGATCGCCTCGCGCTTCACCGTCACCGGCGCCGCTAAGGGTTCCTGCATCACCGAGGCCGTAACAAAAAGTCCGGGCTGAAGATGGCCCTCCGGGTTCGCGACCGTCGCGCGGGCGAGTACGCTCTGCGTGTCCTGCGCGGCGATAGGCGACACATAGGAAATCACCGCCTCGACCTCGCCGCCGCCATTCTCCGATGGAAAAACGACACGCTGTCCCTCGCGGATGAGGCCGGCATCGTGGCGATGAACCTGAAGATCGAGCCAGACGGTCGAAAGATCGGCGACGACCATCAGCGGATCGTCCGTTCCCGCGAACTGGCCGGGCACGACATTTCCGAGGATGACGCGCCCGGAAACGGAAGCGATGAGCGGATAGGCGCGCAGGCTCTCGTTGCTTTCAATGGTCGCCAGAATGTCTCCCCGCTCCACGCGGTCGCCAAGGCGCTTGTTCACACCGATCACGATCCCCGGAAAGCGCGGCACGACATGGACAAGCCTGTCGAGATCGGGCCTGACGATACCGAAAAGATTGAGCGAGGGGCGGAGCATGCCCGGCCCCGCCTCGGCGATTTCCAGCCGTGCGTTGCCGATCTGCGCAGGCGTCAGCGTTACATGACCATCTTCATGCTCGTCATGCTCGTCGTCATGGCTGTGCCCGTGGCCGCTCTCGTCATGTCCATCCTCTTCGTCGTGGCCGTGACCGTCATGGGCGTCCTCGCCATGAGCGTCGTGCTCCTCTTCGCTTTCACTCCCATCACGATGGTCGTGATGTTCCTCCACGGCCTTGTCGCCGCCATGGTCATGATCGCGGTCGCCCTGTGCCAGGGCGGGCGATATGGCGAGGGCGACAGCCAGGCCCGAAGCGAGCAACCGGCGCGCCAGGATTTCCGTCTTGATCGTTTTCATTGTGCATCTCCTTCGGCCGCTTCTTCCTTGCCGGAAAGGCCGGTCAGAATTTCGATGGAGGCCAGCGCATTACGGCAGGCGAGAAGGGCCTCCGTTTCCTGCATCCGGCTGTCGGCGCTGGTCTGCAGCGCATCGAGAAGATCGAGTACGCCAAAACGGCCCGCGAGATAGCCTTCGCGGATTGCGGCGGATGTTTTTGCCGATGTGGGGACGACCGATCTGCCAAGCCGCTCCGCTTCACGGCAACGGCTGCTGTAGGTCTGATGCGACTGTTGCAATTCGCGGGCGAGTTCCACCCTCGTTCGCCGCGCATCGAGATCGGCTTGCACGACGCGGCTCGATGCGGCGTCGATATTGCCCTGATTGCGGTCGAAGACGGAGATAGGAATGGAGACGGAGAAGAGGAACGCGCTTTCGTCCGTTCCTGCGAAATGGCGGGCGCCTGCGCCCAGCGTCACATCCGGATAGGCATTCGACTTTTCCAGGTCGAAGGCCGCGCGGCGCACACTCACGGTCTGTTGTCCGCCCAGCACCGCCGGATGGCTGTCGAGCATGGCTTCGAGTTCGTCGAGGCCGGGAAGCGGCGTTGCCGGAACGGCGAAAGCGCCCTCGGCGCGTAACGGACGATAGGCGCTCTCCGACCAGAGGGCGAGCAGTGTTTGCTGTGCCGTGCGCAACTCGGCCTGTTTCGTCCCCGCCCTGATCTCGGCGAGATCGAGTGCGAGCAATCCGCGATTGAGATCGGCTTCTGAAGAAGCTCCCCGTTCGAAGCGCTGACGCAGCGCCGGCACGAGGCCGCGGACCCGCTCCGCCGCGGCCGAAGTCGTTTCCGCTTCTTGCTGTGCGGCAAGCAATCCGTTGAAGGCATGCGTTACCGCCTCGCGCAGGCGGCGCTCCACAACATCTCTTTCTGCGGCGGCGACCGCTTCCGAAAGGCGGGAGAGACGCTTCCTGTTTTCGCGCTTGCCGCCCGTTTCGATACGCTGCGTGAGGCCGAGCGTGACATCCGCCTCCTCCGTGCCGCGATAGAGGCCGGAGCCGAGCACATTCTCGACTTCGAGGCCGAGTTCGGGATTGGGCGGAAGCCCCGCTTGCCGCGCTTCTGCGGTTCGTTCACCGATTGCCTCGAAAGCGATGCGCGCCTGCGTGTTCTGCGACAGCGCGATGGCGATGGCTTCGTCGAGCGTTACCGATGCCGTGTCCGACGCGAACACCGGCATCGCGAGTCCCGCCGACAGAAAAATGCCGGACAGGGCTCTCCGCCAAGGGCGGAATGAACCTTTCATGGATCACCTGTAGATAAAAGACATCGGGCGTCCCCGGACGGGAACGCGTTCAGGCTCAGGCGATCGCTATTTCTGGAGGGGGACCTTCGGGATAAAGCAGCCGGCTTGCAGCACTTTCGTCACCGGAAACGGGAACATGGCTCGTCGCGAGCGTCACCAGGAACTCGCTTCGGGGCACAAGCACGACATGCTGGAGAATGTGGCAGACATCGCAGATCGAGCCGGAAGTGGAATCCGCAGCGCGCTCCGTTCCTGTCGCATGAACGATGGCCTCGTTCGCCTCACCATAGAACGAGTCGGCGGATGCGCCAGCGGACAGGCACCCCCACAAAAGGCTGACGACAATGAGCTGGGCGAGGAAACGGGACATCATGCGATACTGACCAATTCTCGCGAAATTTCAACCCGTTCAGCCGAACGTTGCGAAAAGCCACATATGGAACCCGGGAGCGCGTTATCAACCTGAATGCGTGAAGGACATACCGGTGTGGGAGACTACGAGCCTGCTGTTGATAGCGACTCGATGATTCTGCAGTCGGCAACTATCCCGCATTCGCACCGATCTATAATCCTGTCGAGTTCACCCTTGAGCGCGATAAGGTCGCTTATCTTTCTCTCGACCTCGTTTCGACGTTCCCTGGCAACTGCATCGACGGCCGCACAGGACTGGCTGCGGTCGTCGGCGAGCATCAATAGCGTCCTGACCTGGTCGAGCGAGAAGCCGAGGTCGCGGGCACGCCTGATGAAGCTCAACCGGTCGAGATGTTCCTGTTCATAGGCACGATAATTGCCGTCGGTGCGCGAAGGTTCCGGCAAGAGACCGTTCTTCTCATAGAAGCGGATCGTCTCGACTTTGGTGCCCGTCTGCCGCGCCAGATGGCCGATTGTCAGGATTTCCCGGTTCATCGCTTGACCCTGTAGTTACTACAGGGTCTATCTAGTGCGTCACATCGAGTTTGTCGAGGTGACATCATGGCGGCGACACGCCCCTACAAGCTGTATATCGACGGCATGGATTGCGCCGCCTGCGCATTGAAAATCGAAAAGGCGATGTACCACCTGCCCGGCGTGAGCGATGTCGATGTCAGCCATGCAAACGGAACGCTTGCGCTGCAACTGGATGAGGATCGTACCGCATCGTTCCTCATAGAGGAGAGAGTTCGATCGCTTGGCTACATCCCATTGGCCGGTCATGTGGAGCCGGAAGCGAGAATACCCCGAAAGCGCGCCAGGGAGCCTTTGTGCAAGGGGCGCAAGAGCCGACTCGTCCTTTTGACCGGCGCCCTCTTCGCACTTGCCTTCGCGATGGCGCAGATCTTTCCCGAACGGGAACAATGGCTTTATTCGGGCGCCGCGCTTTTAAGCGTCATTCCCTTTGCGAGGCGCGCTGTTGCCGGAGCAATGTCCGGCTCGCCTTTTACTATCGAGACGCTGATGACGATTGCGGTGCTCGGTGCGGTCGTCATCGGAGAGGCCGAGGAAGCTGCCGTCGTCATTTTCCTGTTCGCGGTCGGAGAGCTGCTCGAAACCGTCGCGGCCGGCCGGGCGCGAGCGGGCATCAAGGCGCTGATCGACCTCGTGCCGCGCGTGGCGTTTTGCGAGCGTAACGGCACGGTCGAAAAAGTCGCGGCGGAAGATCTGGTTGTTGGCGATGTCGTCGTAGTGCGGCCCGGCGACCGTGTTCCTTCCGACGGCACGGTGATCGACGGCATATCGGAGGTCGACGAAGCGCCAGTGACCGGCGAGTCCGTGCAGGCACTCAAGAAAGCAGGTTCGACGGTCTATGCCGGCAGCATCAACGCCAATGGCGAGCTGCGTGTCTCGATCGACCGTGTCACGTCCGACAACACGATTACACGCATCATCCACATGGTTGAGAAAGCCCAGGAATCAAAGGCGCCGACCGCGCGCCTGATCGACCGCTTCAGCCGGTGGTATACGCCGGGTGCAATGGTTGTGGCGGCTCTGATCGTCATGGTTCCACCACTCGCCTTTGACGGCGACTGGATGACGTGGACCTATCGGGGACTTGCCACGCTGCTGATCGCCTGCCCCTGCGCACTCGTCATCTCGACGCCCGCGGCAATCGCCTCGGGCCTTGCCGCCGGAGCGCGGCGGGGATTGTTGATCAAGGGGGGTGCGGCGCTCGAAACGCTTGGCAAGGTCAGGACCGTTGCTTTCGACAAGACCGGAACGCTGACACGCGGCTGCCCGCAGGTAACGGATGTCGTGCCGGTCATGGGTAGTGAAGATTCGGTGTTGGCGGTAGCGGCAGCGGTCGAGCGCAACACCAGTCACCCGCTCGGTCGCGCGATCGTCGAGGTGGCGGTGATGCGCGGGCTGGACATGCCGGCTACCTTCGGCGGCGGCACCGCAACACCTGGCAAGGCAGTGACGGTGCGGCTAGAAACCGGCTTTGCTTCTGTCGGTTCACCCCGTTATGCTGCGGAGCAGACTGCCATCGCCGCCGAGGTCGCAGAGAAGATCGCGACGCTGGAAAGCGAGGGCAAGACGGTTGTCGTGCTCCTGTCGGAAAAAGCCGTCGAGGGATTGATTGCACTTCGCGACGAACCGCGTGAAGACGCGATGGAGGGCGTGAAGAGGCTGACGGAGCGTGGCATCCGTGCCTTGATGCTGACCGGCGACAACCTGCGCACGGCCAACGCCATTGCGGGTCACCTCGGCATGGAGGCGAGTGCCGAGCTTCTGCCGGACGCCAAGCTCGCCGAAATCAGCCGGCTTAAAGAGGATGGCCCTGTCGTCATGGTGGGAGACGGCATCAATGACGCGCCCGCGCTCGCTGCGGCCTCGGTCGGCGTTGCCATGGGTGTCGGCACCGATGTCGCGCTGGAGACGGCGGACGCCGCACTCCTGAAAAATCGGGTAACGGGCGTCGCCGATCTCATCGACCTGTCGCAGGCGACCCTTGGCAACATCCGGCAGAACATCGCAATCGCGCTGGGATTGAAGGCCGTCTTCCTCGCAACGACTCTTCTCGGCGTCACAACGTTGTGGATGGCGATCCTCGCGGATACGGGTGCTACTGTGCTTGTTACAGCCAACGCGCTGCGTCTTCTTGTTCGCGAGCCATCGAAATAGGTGAGTTAGGAGCTGTGGAAGCCCAGGCGTCCTGCAAGAGACGACGTGCAACAACAGGAAGACATGAGGATGATACCGGAGGTTGTGCATCCCGATGATGGCCGAACGGCGGAGCTTTGGGCGAAGACGTTCGATGTGCTGGTCATCGGTGCCGGGCAGGCGGGCCTCGCCGCGGGGTATCGTCTTGCCGGAACGGGATGCTCCTTTCTGATTGTAGATCGCCAAGCCCGTATCGGAGACAGCTGGCGCGGACGCTACGATTCACTCACCCTGTTTACGCCACGGGCTTTCAGTATGCTCCCGGGGCTCTCTCTCGATGGTGCGCCGGATGGCTATCCAACACGCGATGAGTTCGCCGACTATCTTGAGACCTATGCAGATTATTTTGATCTGCCCGTCCTTTCCGGCAACGGGGTGAAACAACTCCGGTTACGGGCCGGGCGCTTCGAGGCAACGCTCGACGATGGACGGAAAATCGCAGCCAGAGCCGTGATTGTCGCTACGGGTGCCTTCCAGAAGTCCCGGATTCCGCCGGTTGCCGCCGATTTCGACAACACCGTCAAGCAACTGACACCGGACACCTATCGCAATCCCGGTGATGTTCCGCGAGGCGCTGTCCTGGTGGCTGGAGACGGAGCGTCGGGGCGCGATATTGCCGCCGAGCTATCGGTGACCCACAATGTCGCGCTTGCAACGGGCCGGAGACGCCGGCTGTTTCCCGAACGCATCCTCGGCAAAAGCACATGGTGGTGGTTGAGGATTCTCGGATTGATGAAAGCGAAACCGGGCTCGCTTGCGGGCCGCCTGATGCGCCGCACCGACCCCTTCCCCGACCGGGGGCGTAGTCTCGACGATTTACGGGTCCTGGGTGTCGCGGTTGTCCCCCGCCTCGTCGGTGCCGATGGCCGGACCGCATTCTTTGCCGATGGATCGACGCGGGAGTTGAACTGTGTCATCTGGTGTGCCGGCTATCATGGCGACAACGCATGGCTTGATATCCCCGGCACGAAGGATCCACACGGCCGCTTCCAGCACGAAGGCGGACGAACCTCCGTCCCCGGTCTTTTTCATCTTGGCTTGCCCTGGCAACGCAACCGTGCCTCTGCGCTCGTGATGGGAATAGAAGAAGACGCGGCGGAAATCGTCGCATTCGTTCGAGACTATCTGAATGTACCTATGACCCAAACTCAGGTTATTCGACCGGGTTGAGGTGACCTGTTTCTATGTCTTGTGGGTCTTGGGGTGTGGCTTTCCCATAGCAATTGCACGAGCACTCCGAGTCTCTGCGTAAACTTCGGCATCGATACCCGCGCCATCAAATCCCCCTGGCGAGACTGGCGACGGCCTGAGGATCCCGTCCCTCGATCAGCCACTGCCTCGGCGTCATGGGTTCTTCGGATTCGTCGACGAGATCGGGTTGTTCGCTCTCGAAGAAACCGGCGATCTCGATCGGCAGGGCCGTTTCCCGGATTGCCTTCAGAACGATGGCAAGCCCGGGCAACTCGCTTTCCCCGGCAAACTGGAATGACGGAATGAGCCACGCGTTCGCTCTTTTGACACCGATCAGCGTCCGCTCAGAGAGGTGCTGGCGCAGCCGGCGGCCGGAAATACCTAGAACCCTCGCCGCCTGCGCCGGCGACAGCGCTGTTGCGAGGAGAGTGCCCTCGAGAATGGCCGTCCGCACGATCGGACGATAGAACGTCCCGGAGCGATCGACCGATACACCGACGGATTCGAGAGCTTTCCGTTCGGCATCGGTCAGAGGCTTGTTTTGCTCGCGCCCCGGATCGTATCGCTCCGCTATCGCCTCTGCGGCATCGGCAAAAGACTCCATCAGAACCCTCCGGATATCCGCGGGAAGCCTGTCCAGCTGCTCAGCCAGTCTGGCAGCGGCCTTTTGTTCGGTGCTGGATGCCTTTGACATGGAAGCGCTCCTGCGGCGCTGGGGAATGACATTGCCGGGTTCTTCATGGCCTGCCATTCGGGTGACGGGATAGCGGCGGCTTCTGCGCGCTTGCCGTGCCGATTGCTGTTTTACCGGCGTTCTCCGCCTGCTCTGCGCTTTAATCTGCGGTTCCGGACATATTTTGTCCGGAACCGCAGATTAAATCCCGCCCGGCATCAGGCCTGTATCCATTTCGCCATTGCCGGAGATGGCGATCCGAGCCTGTAGAAGCGGGAGAGAGTTCGGGCCCATCCGAGGTCGGGGGCGAACACACAGAGGTCCGACGTCATGGCTGTCGTCGCTCCGAGAAGGGGATGACCCGTGACCTTTCCCTGCAGCGCGGCCACGCCACGCTGGACGAATGAATAATCGTCGATGAAGGGAGCGTCCTCGAGGTCTTCGAATGACGGCAGGACGCCGGCTCTCAGCCATTCGAGATCGACGCAGAGCTCTTTCAGCCGCGCCAGTTCCTCATTCAGGTGGTTCGTTCGCAGAACACCTTCCCGTCCTACATAGATGACCATGTCCGTCCTCCTTGTTGATCGGAGGCAGGCTAAGGGCACCATTAGAACATAACAAGAACAAAAACATGTGCGATATCCCGAGTCAAGAAGCTTCTTCGATGGAAACTCTAAGGATCGCGCCGCTTCCCCAGATGGCGAGGCAGGGAATTTCTTGTCGAGCGCGAGGCTCGGGAGCATCTCTCCGGCAACCAACCCGTCACGGAAACCCGGCCCGCACTGCAACGAAGTGCGGGCCAAGGAGAGAAGTCTCCCCCAGCGTGAGCATGAACGAGTGGGCGTCCCGTCTTTCTGGGGAAACCTTGATGGTCTAAGCGACGATGACGGATTCTCTATCCGATCCGGTGCTGCTCAATCCTTGGGCAAGGCGTAGCGCAGCACCCGAAGCTCAATCCCGTCCTCCAGAAAGATTTCAAGAACCTGGTTGATGAGATCATCGTCGGCACTGAGTTCGACCAGCGCCTGCTCGAACAGCTCGATGTGCATGTCGAGATTCATGCTGGGTGGGCCGTTGAGACAGATCAACCCGGCATGGATGGCGACGTCGGCATACTGGCCCTTGGTGCCTGGCTTATCTTTCGGACCCCGGAAATCCACCGAATTCCTGGTGACGAACGTCCAGTCTCCGCCGAGAATGATCGGCTTCAGCTCCCAGTCTTTCAGGCCGGCGAGCTTCATCCAGACAACGTGGCTGGTCTCGTTATATCCTTTTTTCAATGCCAGCTTCGCCAGTTCGGGACTTAGGCACTCGTCGATCAGAAACTTCATCCCGCCTTCCTGGCTCGAGGAATGCGGCGATCCGTGATAATGACCGAGCCTTCGCAAAGATCGGCGGGAGCGCGTGGGCGACCGCGCAGCGGGTTTGCCTCCGCGTAGATTGTGGCAAGCCTGACTTTTTCGGTATCCAGGCTGGGCCAGGTCGCGAGGATGCGCTCCGTCGAATGGCCGGCGGCTACGGATGCCGCGACATCATAGACCGGAACACGGGTGCCCCGAATGACGGGTGTGCCGCCGAGAATGTCGGGTGAGGTCGTGACCATCTCCCGCGCGGCGGCGAGATCGTCCAGCCGCTCGCTCGCGCCCTTCATGAAGGGCAGCAGGTCGATGGTCAGGAAATCGTCGCGGACGGTCCAGTCCTCACGCAACAGCGCAGCCCAAGGCAGGGCGCGGGACCGCGCAAGCCGAGGCTCTGCGGTCCTGATGGCCGACAGGCGCTCTTCCGAGGTCAGGCGCCGGGCGCTCGCGAAATAGAAGGTGATGAGCGAACAGGCGCCGGCCAGGACGTAACGGCCATTGTCGAACGAGACGAAGGCGTCCGGCAGGATGCGTTCGTCGAGAGCACGATTGACGTCGCGCAGGCTCACGCGCGAGACAACGGCGACCTCGCTGACCTTCAGCATTTCCGCGACTGCGGGCATGGGAGCCTCCTGATTAAATATTCCGACACATCGGAATGTATATCAGAGAGTCCGAAATTTCAATCCCTAATCCGGGCATTGTGAGACGAGATGACGAGTTGGCCCGACATCACGTCGGCGAGCATGCGGGCGAACGCCGCCGGTCTCCCCCGGCAGGGGTATCGCCGCCTTAACCGGGACAGGTATATACGTAGGAGCAAGACGATCCTGATTATCAAGAAAAACATGTAATATATTATATAATTGTCGTTTTGTGGCGGGGGTTGCAAATACTACGCTGCGGCACGAAACAATCCGCTACAGCTCTCTTGGGCAAGCTGGTCGAGTACTGGCCGGCAGGTTAAGAGGAGCCACAAGTTGAGACGGTTGCCTCCACCGTAACCAGATCACACAACAAAAACCCCGCAAAACCAATCGGTTATCGGGGTTTTGTTTTGCATGCACTGTCCCACTTCAACAAAATCAACCGCCTTGCAAGCGGAGGTTCAAATCGGATTTCTGAAATCCCGCAACCAGTTGTGAAACGTAGCGGTGTGCAGATAAGCACCCTGCAGAGGGCAGAAAGGGGACGCTGGCGTTAGAAGGCTACGACAATTCGGGGACCAAAGGGGCTGGGGAACCGGCCTCACAGCCTTTCAACATTTATCATAGGGGCTGGAGGCCGGAGCCTCCCTTTTTCGTCCTCACCGATGGCCCGGTTCAGGTGCCTTGCGGGGCCGGCGGCGCGCCGACAGGCCCTGTGGTAGGCACAGACGACACGGGCCCCAGATCGACCTTCTCGGGCTCGCCGCGCTCACGTACAGGCATATCGCCTTTGAGCAGACCGATGATTTCATCCCCGGAAAGCGTCTCGTATTCGAGCAGGCCCTTGGCGATCGTATGCAAATCGTCGAGATGCTCGCTGAGAACCTGCTTCGCGGTTCCATAACCTTCCTCGACGATGCGGCGCACCTCGGCGTCGATCTGGCGCTGCGTCTCCTCGGACATGTTCTGGTGGCGCGCGACCGAGTGACCGAGGAATACTTCTTCCTCATTGTCCTGATAGGCCAGAGGGCCGAGCTTGTCGCTCATGCCCCAGCGCGTAACCATGGCCTTCGCCATCTTGGTCGCCATCGAGATATCGGACGATGCCCCGGACGTCACCTTGTCATGGCCAAAGATCAACTCCTCGGCGATACGGCCGCCCATCGCGACCGCAAGATCGGCCTTGAGCTTGGCGCGCGTGACCGAAAGCTGGTCGCGTTCCGGCAGGCGCATCACCATACCGAGCGCGCGGCCGCGCGGAATGATGGTCGCCTTGTGAATCGGATCGGAGTCCGGCATGTGCAGCGCCACAAGCGCATGACCGCCCTCATGGTACGCCGTGAGCTTCTTCTCCTCTTCGGTCATCACCATCGAGCGGCGCTCGGCGCCCATCATCACCTTGTCCTTGGAGTCCTCGAAATCGGCCATGGTGACGAGCCGCTTGCCGCGCCGCGCCGCCATCAACGCCGCCTCGTTGACGAGGTTCGCCAGGTCGGCTCCCGAAAAACCGGGCGTCCCACGCGCAATCGTGCGCGGATCGACGTCAGGCGCCAACGGCACCTTTTTCATGTGAACCTTGAGAATCTTCTCGCGGCCGATGACGTCCGGATTGGGCACAACGACCTGGCGGTCGAAGCGGCCCGGACGCAGCAGCGCCGGGTCGAGCACATCCGGACGGTTGGTTGCTGCGATCAGGATAATGCCTTCATTGGGTTCGAAGCCGTCCATCTCGACCAGCAACTGGTTCAATGTCTGCTCGCGCTCGTCATTGCCACCGCCAAGGCCGGCGCCGCGATGACGTCCGACCGCATCGATTTCGTCGATGAAGATGATGCAAGGCGCATTCTTCTTGGCCTGCTCGAACATGTCGCGCACGCGGGAGGCGCCAACGCCGACGAACATCTCGACAAAGTCGGAACCGGAAATCGTGAAGAAGGGAACATTGGCTTCGCCGGCGATGGCACGCGCCAGCAGGGTCTTGCCGGTGCCGGGCGGGCCGACCAGCAACACGCCCTTCGGGATGCGGCCGCCGAGACGCTGGAACTTCGCCGGATCGCGCAGGAAGTCGACGATCTCGGTCAGGTCGTCCTTGGCTTCGTCAATGCCGGCGACGTCGTCGAACATGACACGACCATGGCGCTCGGTCAGCAGCTTCGCCTTCGATTTTCCAAACCCCATGGCCTTGCCGCCACCGCCCTGCATCTGCCGCATGAAGAAAATCCAGACGGCAATGAGGAGCAGCATCGGGAACCAGGAAACGAGGACCCCGAGCAGCGAGGGCACGTTTTCGTCTGACGGCTTGGCGGCAATCTGCACGCCCTTGGCGCGAAGCCGCTCGATCAGCGCTGGATCGGCTGGTGCCACAGTCGAGAACCGGCGCCCATCGGCATACTGACCAGTGATCTTTTCGCCCTGGATCGTGACCTCGCGCACCGTGCCTGCATCGACATCGTCAAGCAGCCGCGAATAGTCGATCTCGGTCGATGTACCACTTTGCGGCGCCGGGCCCTGAAACAGGTTGAACAGCGCGATCAACAGCAGCGCACCCAACACCCAGACGGCGAAATTCTTGAAATTGGACAAAGGCTTGACCTTCTTTACCTGACGACAGGCTTGGCTCTGCAGGGGATGTGCCAGAGACGGCCCCTGCCCTCGACTGTTTCTAATCTATGAGAAACATAGTGACCATATAAAGGTTTACCAAGTGCCAGCGGAAGATCGTTTGGCGTTCTTTCAGGCGGTCCTGGACGTCCTAGCAGCCCAGAGCCCGGTGCTGCGACGACACGCCGCTTTGGCAACAACTCGCGGATCGAGCGTCCCCAAATGAGGCGCCCCCACAAGCACGCCGTCCCGCCATAGGGCCGGCAGCGCAAAAAGCGCTGTTTTCGGCCCCGCAGGAACTGCGACGCCATGGGCGGCAAGCTGCGCCAGCCCTTTTTGGCCGAGCGGACGGACGGTGAGACGCGGACCACGCGGCGCCTTCAGTACCCCGACATAGAAACGGCCGTCCCAGAGCCCTTCTTCCTTGGGCCCGAGCGCGATCGGCTCGGCGCTGGAGGCCGCCGCAAGCTCTCGTACCGCAACGAGCCGCCCCGCCGCGATGGCGAGCTTCACGCCCGCAAGCGTCCGTCCGCGGCCGAGCGTCCCCGCGCGAAGAGCCGCCTCGACACTCTCCAGCGCACCGAGACGCGGCGCATAGTCATGCCCACCGACCGTACGGATGATCGCAGCAAGGGCGCGGAGCCTGATTTCACCCGGCGCGGACAGAAGCGCCTCGCAATCGACCTCGACATGACCGATAGAGGACAGAATGGCATGATCCGCGAGTAACGCCGCCGTCGCCGCCTCGAGCGCCTCTCGAGCCCGCGCCATCAACGCCGCGGTGCGCGCAAGCCGCGCGGCGTCGAGCCCGAGTGGCGCCAGCGCAACAAGCAGCTTGCGGACCTTCACGCGATCGAAAGTCTCGTTCTCATTGCTCGGATCGTCGATGGGCACCAGCCCTGCGCGGCGAACTGTGGCGACAAGCCTTTCGCGCGGCAAATCAAGCAGCGGCCGAAGCAGGCGAACGTGAGGCCCGCCTCCGATCAACATCCTTTCCGCGGCCATCGCCGCAAGCCCGTCGACGCCACTGCCGCGCACAAGGCGAAGCAAGAGGGTTTCTGCCTGATCGTCGAGATGATGAGCGGCGAGAAGATCACAGGCACCCAATTTCCAGCAGGCATCGAGCAGCAAACGATAGCGCGCATCGCGCGCTGCCGCCTGAATGCCGCGCGCTGGCTTCTCACCTTTCCAGCGTAGAATTAGATGCGGAACGCCGAGCTCCTTCGCCATCGCAGCCGCCCGCCTCGCCTCGGCGGCAGAAGCGGCACGCAGCCCGTGATCGACGGTAAGCGCGTGGAGCGAAACGCTTTTGCGGCGCTTCGCCCATTGCACGGCAAGAATGAGAAGCGCAAGCGAATCCGGCCCGCCCGAAAAGGCGACCGCGACATTCTTCGACGGCGAGAGAGAACCAAGCCGTTCGGCAAATTCCGAAGCAGTCACTGGAGGGACAGCCTGCCGCGCGGTCTTGTCCTGCGCGCTCATTCCCCCCCCCTCGCTTTCAGGCGGATCAGCAGCCAGCCTTCTCGCGCTCCAGCTTGTTGCGGGCGACGACTGCGGGCGATGCCTGCGGAAAGCGCGAGCCGAGTTCACTCCACACCGTGCAGGCCGCATCCTTGTTGCCGAGCGCGGCGAGACTCATGCCGAGCTTCAGCAGACTGTCGGGCGCCTTGTTGCTGGACGCGTAGGTCGTGTAGCCCGTCAGGAAGGCATCGCCAGCTTCCTTGTGCCGGTTCTGCGCGTAATAGGTTTCACCAAGCCAGTACTGTGCATTGCCCGCAAGCGTGTGCTTGGGGTGGAGTTGCAGAAACTCGACGAAGGCCCCGCGTGCCTGATCGTACTGACCACGTTTCATCAGATCGATCGCAAAATCATATTGAACTTCAGGGGTACCATTCGGAAGCACGGCAGCAACGGGTGGCGCGGAGACCGGTGCGGTGCCAAGCGTACCTTCGCCTGCGGCCGGACCGGAACCGCCGGTTTCGTAATCTTCAACGGTGGCCATTGCGCCCCCGGATGCCGATGCACCGCCTGTCCCGTCCTGGAAGCGCAAGTCAGTATCGGCCTTGAAAAGCTGCAGATCCCGGCTCATCTGATCGACACGGTGGCTTATCTCTTCGAGGCTGCCATTGAGGCGGCGCACCTGCTCTTCGAGCTCGAAGATACGCGATTGGGCATCCGCCGCCGCAGCACCGCCGCCACCAAGCGGCGTGGGTACGCCTGCAGAAGTGCCTGCACCATAACTCTGCCGCTGCAGATCGGTGATCTCTCGCTCGATCCGGTCGAGCCGATTGCCGACTGCCCGCAAATCAAGTTCGCTGCCGGACTGTGCGACGGCCGCGCCGGCGGCCAGCATGGACAGACCGATCAGAACGGATGCCCCTGCGACCCACAGGCCCTTATGTCTTGGTTGAAGACCGGGATGCAATCGAACCTCCAGCAAGTATCTCACTCGACCCTCCGCATCCTAGCTGCAAACAAGACAAAATTGGGGCGCCAAAGCGTACAGGCCCCAAACAAAGAAGCGCTCTTCCGCAAAGGCGGAAGAGCGCTTCAAGGCACTTGGCCGCTATCGGCAATGAAGCCGCTTAGCTGCCGACACCGGAGGCGACAACCGTCACGGCGCGACGGTTCTGGCTCCAGCAGTTCTCGTTGGAGTCGAGGCAGACCGGGCGCTCTTTGCCGTAGGAAACGGTGTTGATGCGACCGCCATTGACGCCGAGGCTCACAAGATAGTCCTTCGCGGCGTTGGCACGGCGGCCACCGAGCGCGAGGTTGTATTCGCGCGTGCCGCGCTCGTCGGCATGCCCTTCAAGCGTGAAGGTCAGGTTCGGGTAGAGCTGCATCCATGCCGCCTGACGCTGCAGGGTGGCACGGGCCTCATCGCTGAGCGACGACCGGTCGGTATCGAAGAAGACACGGTCGCCAACATTCGTGACCAGATCTTCCTGCGTGCCGGGCGTGATAGTGCCGGCGCCTGAGGTCGAACCGCCACCATCTGCGGCGGGTGTCGAGCAAGCGGCCAACATGAAGAAAGCAGCGGCCACAGCGGCAATCCGCAGGCCAGCGTTCGGGGACTTCATTCGGGTGATCTCCTTTTGATCTCAGCGGCCATGGCGCCTCAGCGCTCAATCGATATTGCTACTTTTGCACGAGATGCCCGGCGACAAAACAGGCGATGCCTGATTTACCTGAAGACATCCGCGCCCAAGGTCTTACCGGCTCCCGGGGTCCCGGAGGCCAGCTCGCATCGCCCACAATTGGCCGACGCTGGGGGTTGCTGTACCGCAACACACTCTGTGCCACAGTCTTGAATGCTTCGCAAGAAGTGCTTGCCATTCTGCCACTTTTCGGTGAAGCTTGCGTGACATTTTTACATCATCGTTAAAACATCGGTCTCCAAAGACACATGCGAATACTTGACGCGGTCACTGGATACGAGGTGACCAGGCCGGATCAGACGCAAAAGTCGGGGTTGGCGCCGGGCGCTCGTTATGCCCGGTCACGTCCACCGTCCAGAGGTTCGGACCGCCCTGCGCACCCCGCGTCTCGCGGAAGAACATCAGCACCCGGCCGTTGGGCGCCCAGGTCGGCCCTTCATTGTGATAGCCCTCGGTCAACACCCGATCGCCTGTCCCGTCCGGACGCATCACGCCGATCACGAACCGGCCGCCCGAAATCTTGGTGAACGAAATGAGGTCGCCGCGCGGCGACCAGACCGGCGTCGCATAGCTGCCCTGGCCAAAGCTGATGCGCCGCTGATTCGAGCCGTCGGCATTCATCACATAGATCTGCTGCGAGCCGCCGCGATCCGACTCGAAGGCAATCTGGCGGCCGTCGGGCGAATAGCTCGGCGCGGTATCGATGGCGGCAGTATTCGTCAACCGCGTCACCTGCCGGCTTCGCAGATCCATCGTGTAGATATCCGCATTGCCCCCCCGCTGCAGGCTCATGATGATCTTCTGTCCATCCGGCGAGAATCGCGGCGCGAAAGTCATGCCGGGAAACTCGCCAACAACCTCCTGCTGGCCGGTCTCGATATCGAGCACATAGACGCGCGGCTGGTTGTTGCGATAGGCGAGATAGGTGATTTCCTGCGAGTTGGGGCTGAACCGCGGCGTCAGCACCAGTTCATTGCCGCGCGTCAGCATGCGGGGATTGTGGCCGTCCTGATCCATGATGGTCAGACGCTTGACGCGATTGTTTTTCGGACCCGTTTCCGAGACATAGACAATGCGCGTATCGAAATACCCGTCTTCGCCGGTAAGACGCTTGTAGATCGCGTCGGAAATCAGATGCGCCACACGGCGCCAATTGTCCGGCGTCGTGAAGAACTGAAGGCCGGTCAGCTGCTGTTCCGCATAGGCATCCCAGAGGCGGAACTCGACACGAAGACGCCCATCGGACTCAAGACGCGCCTGTCCGGTGACGAACGCCTGTGCCTCGATGATGCGCCAGTCGCCGAAACGCGGCTGAACGTTGATGTCGCCGAGTTTCTCAATGAAGGATGCCTTGGGTAACGGACGGAAGAACCCCGACCGCTCGAGATTGTTGGTGACGACGCCGGCAATGTCGGCGCCAACCGAACTCTCCTGGCCGGGCGTACCCAGAAAATCGACGATCGCGATCTTCAGCGGATCGATCGTACCCTTGTCAATGTCGATCTCGAGCGCGGCATGTGCGGCGCCGAATGGAAGCACCATTGCCAATATGAATGCGAACGAACGTAGCGCAAGGAAACGGACGGTCCCTATCCAAGGCAGGGCACGGTCGATATTGCGAAATTCATGCATCGCAGCTTCTCCTGATAAAGGAACGCTCATCCGGCATTTCGTCGTCTTCTACCAAGGACGGTCAACACACGTCGCCGTCCTGTTGAAACTGGCTTCACATCATGCCGCGTACACTGAATTTCAGAGTTGTTTCGCGCCAGTTCTGATACTTGTTGAGCGGCAGAAAGGCATAGGGCGCACATTGCAGCACCGCGCGAACCGCCCGGTCGGCAAGCACACGCGACCCGGCGCCGCCCCCTGACCGCAAGACTTGTGGACGTCCGATGATCGAGCCATCCTGATTGAGACCGACGCTTACATGCGCATAGAGCTTGTCGGCATCGGCGCTGCCCACGAGATCGAGCACATTGTAGCAGCGTGAAACGGCCTGCCGCATTGCATCCATTTCGCTGAGTGACAATTGCATTGTCGGATCGTCGGTATAGTCCGCGGCCGTGCTGTCCTCGACAGGCGGGGCCGGCTGCGGCTTGGCCGCGGCCTCGGGCGCCTTGTTGAGCAGAGCGGCGATCTGGTTAGGATCGAACTTGCGCTCCGGCGGCTTCGGCGGCGCTGGCTTCTCGACTTTTTTCTCCACGGGCTTCGGCGGTTCTTTCTTTTCCACCGTCTTTTCCGGCAGAGGTTCCGGCGCCTGCTGAGGCGGCGGCGGTGCGGGCGGCCGCGGTACGGGCTGCGCATCGGCTTTCGGCCGCTCGATTTCCTTCGGTGGCTCAGGCTCTTCGACCGGCGGCCGTTCGATTTTCGGCAGACGCTTCAGATTTGTCAGTTCATCTACCGTGATGAGATCGACAGGAACGGCACGCGTCTCGACCATGGGCAGCTCCTCGGGCGAAGGAAGAGCCACCAGCGCCATCGCCACCACCAGACCATGCGCGGCGACCGAAAAGAGGACTGAGTTGCGCATTCTCGCCGTTTATCTTTCGCCGGTCCCGCGCGCCGGCTTGGTCTCGGACTCGGTTACAAGGGCAACGCGGGTAAATCCGGAAGAACTGATGACACCCATCACCTGCATCACCTGCGAATAGGGCAGCGAGCCGTCGGCACGAACGAAAATGCGCTGCTCGTAGCCATTCTCTGCAATGGCAAGCAATTGCGGCACCATCGAGTCGATTTCGCTCGGCGTCTCCTGCACGAAGAGATCGCCATTTCCGTTGAGCGTGATCGTCAACGGCTCATTATCGCCCGATATCGGGGCAGCCTGGGTTTTCGGCAGATCCACCGGCACACCCACCGTCAGGAGCGGTGCAGCCACCATGAATACGATCAGCAACACCAGCATGACGTCGACGACCGGCGTGACGTTGATCTCCGCCATCGGCGCCCGACTGTAGCGGCCGCGCCCGGACTTTCCGTTTCCGACGGACATGCCCATGGTTCAGCCCCGCTCGTCCAGCTGTCGCGACAGAATGGCGGAAAATTCGTCCGAGAAGCTCTCGAGACGTGCACCGATCCGCGAAACCTGATTGGAGAAACGATTGTAGAAGATGACGGCCGGAATGGCGGCGAGCAGCCCGAGCGCCGTCGCAAAAAGAGCTTCGGCAATACCCGGGGCGACGACCGCGAGATTGGTGTCCCGGCTGATGGCGATCGACTGGAAGGAATTCATGATCCCCCACACCGTACCGAAAAGGCCGATGAACGGCGCGGTCGCGCCGACCGTTGCAAGAAACAGCAACCGGCTCTCGAGATTCATCATCTCGCGGCTGATCGTGACCTGCATGACCTTGTCGACACGTTCCTTGAGCCCGATGAAGGAACTCGAGACAATATCCTGCGAACGCCGCCATTCGCGCATGGCGGCGATGAAGAGTACCGAAAACGGGTGTTGCGGGCGGTGCCCCATCTCCTGATAGAGATCGTCCAGCGACCGGCCCGACCAGAAAATGCGCTCGAATTGATCGGCACGCCGCTCGACGCGGGAGAAGCGCCACCATTTGTCGAAAATGATCGCCCATGACCAGATCGAGGCGAACAAAAGGCCGAGCATCACCAGCTTGACGACGATATCGGCGCGCAGGAACAGCCCCCACATGGAAAAGTCCATGGCGGCAGTTTCAACCGTCGTCTCGGTTATGATCTGGGCGGTGGTGACGGGATCCATCAGATTGCCTCTCCGTGCTTTCAGGCTCGATGCAGGGAGCGGCACATCGCAGTCGCGGCGTCCGCATCCGGGCCACCAGTGCCCGCCGCGCCTCACCGTTGAATGTGTGCCCCCGAATTAAGGCCGAAGTTAGTCTCTCAATTATGTCATTACCGTGGCGCATTTCCCGATTAGGGCTGCCACCACAAGAGGTTAGCGGTCCGGTGTGGCGGCCCGACAACATCATAGATCGATAACTCTTACCGCCCTGTTTCAGGGCCTCCGGCATTGATGAAAGGAGCCAGCGCCTGTGCCACCCTTGGAGGGAGGCGCCGCGGCCGGCCCGCAGTATCGAGACAGGCTGCAAAGACCCGCGCCCGCCATATCGGTTCGGTTTCACCGCCATCCGATAGCCGGACGATCGCTTGCGTGGCTTCGATCCTGGCACCACCTGCCCGGACATAGCGTGTCCGGACCTCAAGCCGCTCGTCGATACGGGCAGGCTTGAGGAACTCGATTTCCATGCGATGGACCGCGAAGGCAAGCGGATCGTCGCCCGCGAAAAGATCGGCATGGTGAACGCCCGCCAGACGCAGGAAATCCGACCGACCGCGCTCGGCAAAACGCAGATAGTTGGCGTGATAGACGATGCCCGAGAAATCCGTGTCTTCGTAGTAGACCCGGACCGGCAGACGATGCGTCTGGCCGTCGATCCGGCCCGCAAGGTCGGGCCAATCGGAACTCATGGCTGATCATCCTCGTCGTCGCCATCGAAGAGCGCACCCTGCCCACCCTTCTCGCCCTTTGGCATCGCAAGGCCGAGATGGGCAAAGGCCGCCGCCGTCAGTATCCGTCCGCGCGGTGTCCGGTTTACCAGGGCCTGCTGGATCAGATACGGCTCGATGATTTCTTCGATGGCATCGCGCGGTTCGGAAAGCGCTGCAGCAATGGTCTCGACGCCGACCGGGCCGCCCGAGAAGCCGATAGCGATGCATCGTAGGTAACGATGATCGAGCGCATCGAGCCCCAACTCGTCGACCTCCAGGCGCCGCAATGCCTTGTCGGCAGCCTTGGCATCAATGGACTCCACGCCTTCGACAGCGGCGAAATCCCTGACGCGACGCAGCAGGCGGCCGGCAATACGCGGTGTGCCGCGCGCCCGGCGCGCGATTTCATGCGCGCCGTCAGGTGTCAGTTCAATGCCGAGCACACCTGCACCCCGGCGCACGATGCTTTCGAGTTCGGCAATTTCGTAGAAATTGAGCCGAACCGGAATACCGAACCGGTCGCGCAGCGGCGTCGTCAACAGCCCTGTCCGCGTCGTCGCGCCGATCAGGGTAAAGGGCGCCAACTCGATCCGCACCGAACGCGCACCGGGCCCCTCGCCGATAATCAGATCAAGCTGAAAATCCTCCATCGCCGGGTAGAGAATTTCCTCGACCGCCGGTGACAAGCGATGGATTTCGTCGATGAACAGCACATCCCGCGGTTCAAGGTTGGTAAGGAGCGCAGCGAGATCGCCAGCCTTCGAAATGACAGGGCCCGATGTTGCCCGGAAATTGACGCCGAGTTCGCGCGCCACGATCTGCGCCAGCGTCGTCTTTCCCAGGCCGGGAGGACCGGCAAAAAGCACATGATCGAGTGCCTCATCCCGCACCCGCGCCGCCTCGATGAAGACCGAAAGATTGTCTCTGGCGCGGGCCTGCCCGACAAAGTCGGCCAGGATCTGCGGCCGGAGCGAGCGCTCCATTTCGTCTTCCTGACGTTTTGCGGCCCCGAGAATACGTTCAGTCATCGCGCCAGCTCCTTGAGTCCCTGGCGGATCAGCGCTTCGGCGCTGGCATCCTCGTCAAGCCGACGTGCCGCGGACGAAACCGCACCGGCAGCTTGTGCCTGCGGATAGCCGAGATTGACCAGCGCCGAAACGGCATCGCGCATCGGCTCGGATGCGGGTACAGCCTCCGTACCGTTGCCGGCGGCAACGACGGCGAGTCCGGCTCCCGCGGGCGCCTTGTCCTTCAATTCGGCAACGATGCGCGCCGCAACCTTCGGGCCAACACCCGGTGCCGCTGAAACCGCCTTCTTGTCATCGAGTGCGATGGCCCGCGCAAGATCCATCGGGGTCAGCGCGCCGAGAACGCCAAGCGCAACACGTGTGCCGACACCCTGTACGCCAAGCAGGAGACGAAACCATTCCCGCTCGCCATCGCTCGAAAACCCGATCAGCCGGATTGCCTCTTCGCTCATCTTGGTTTCGATCGAAAGCGTCACGGGATTGCCTTGCGCCGGCAACGCGGAAAGCGTTCGCCGCGAACAGGTGACATGATAGCCGACACCGCCGACATCGACGACGACCCAGTCCTCACCCGTTGAATCGACGATACCTTTGAGCTTACCGATCATCGCACGGCTCCGGCCCGCGACAGCGCGGCCGCAATGCGCTCATCGGCCCCACCTGAGTGGGCATGGCAAATGGCGATGGCAAGCGCATCGGCAGCATGCTCTGTGCCCGGCCTCGCACCCGGCAACAACATCTCGACCATCAATGCGATCTGCTTCTTGTCGGCGTGACCGGCACCGACAACCGACTTCTTGATCCGGTTCGGCGCATATTCCGCAACAGGCAATCCGGCCCGGGCGGCAACCAGGAGCGCAATAGCCCGCGCCTGGCCAAGTTTCAGCGCCGCGGCCGCATCCCGGGCAACGAATGCCTGCTCAACAGCCACTGCATCGGGCGCATGGCAAGCAAGCACGTTGAGAAGTCCCGCTTCGATCTCGACGAGGCGCCGCGCGATCGCCAACCGCGCATTTGAAACGATGGTACCGTTGGCAATGTGGATAAGCCGCGATCCGGCGATTTCGAGCACGCCCCAACCGGTCGCGCCGAGGCCCGGATCGATGCCGAGAATTCTGAGCGATGCCGGCATGGGCGGCTTGTCCTCCAAACAGACGAGCAGCAAGAGTCTGCCGGTTTCACATCCGCAACGGGGCCGGAGCAGGCCCGGATAGACTGATCGCAACGGATCAATCAGGCTGACATCTTCTCCAGCACCGAATCGGACATCTCGAAGTTCGCATAAACCTGCTGCACATCGTCGTTGTCGTCCAGCGCTTCGAGCATCTTCAGCACCGTCTCGGCCTTTTCGTCGTCAAGACCGATGGTGTTTTGCGGCTTCCAGACGATGCGGGCAGCGCGCGGCTCGCCAAACCGGGCCTCAAGTGCCTTGGCGACCTCGTGCAGGGCATCGGGCGCGCTGTAGAGCTCGTGGCCATCGGCGCTCGACTGGCAATCGTCGGCGCCCGCCTCGATCGCCGCTTCGATCATCTCATCGGCATTGGCTGTTTCAGCCGGGTATTCGATCAGACCGAGACGGTCGAACATGAACGACACCGATCCCGTTTCGCCCAGATTGCCGCCATTCTTCGTGAAAATCGCCCGCACTTCGCCGGCTGTCCGGTTGCGATTGTCGGTCAGCGTCTCGACGATGACGCCGATACCGCCCGGCCCGAACCCTTCATAGCGAACCTCTTCATAGTTCTCGCCGCCCTGATCCGTACTGCGCTTGATCGCCCGCTCGATGTTGTCCTTGGGCATGTTTTCGGCACGCGCGGCCTGAATGGCCGCGCGGAGGCGCGGATTATATTCCGGGTCCGGCAGGCCCATCTTGGCCGCCACGGTTATCTCCTTGGCGAGCTTGGCAAACATCTTGGCGCGCTTTTTATCCTGCGCACCCTTGCGGTACATGATGTTCTTGAATTGCGAATGGCCGGCCATTCCGTCTCCCAACACCCATCGATGCAAGCTGATTTCGGGCGCTTTTATAGAAGCCGCCCTGTTCAAAATCCAGTAGCGGCCTTCAACAATAATTACATTCAAATTTTGTGGATTTCGGTCGGCCAAGCATAATCGCCGGACAACGACCGATCGAACGTCACTTCCTCGACAAAGCGGGCAACCAGACGCTCGCTGAACAGAGCATGATACCGCGCATGGCCGTTCCGGGCCACACGCTGGCGTTCGCCGTCATTCTCCAGGAAGTAACGCAACCGGCCTGTCAATTCGTCAATGTCCCGATAGAAGGCAAACTCGTCGTCGGAAAAGATACCGTCGTACCCGGTCGATCGGGAAACAAAGACCAGCAGGCCGTTGCCGGCATACTGGGCAAGGCGATCCGACGAATAGAGATAGTAGTCGTCCGACCGATTGAGATTGAGCCCCATGCGAGCCGAGGCGATGGCCTCGAAATATGCCTGTCCGTAGACATAGGGCCGCTCGGCCAATCCGTAGAACGCATAGCGCGCTTCTGGCACACGCGCAGCGATCTCGCGCATCGTCTGACCGCGCTCAGGTGTGGTTCGTTCGGTACCGATGGTGCAAAGAAAATCGAATGGCTGATCGTCGCACGCAAAACCTTCTAGCGTCTCGACGGAGCGATCCGCCGGATTGGGAATGAAGGCAAGCCGGTGCGTCGGCGTGACGAATTCACGCAGACGCTCGCCCGCCGTTGTGATGAACGTCAGGTCGGCAACCTCGGCAAGTCGGTGAATGCGCTCAACATTTTCGGAAAGAAAGAGTGCATCGAGACTGACAACCGCAACGCGAAGTACCGGCAGCATCTGACGTATGCTACGTATGGTGTCGTTGTCGATATGGTCCGCATGGAAGAGAACCAGCAGATCCGGATGAAAATTCTCGCATAACTCCAGCAGGCGCCGATTGACGTGTCCGGCACCGGCACGGCCGATGCCGAAACGCCCCTGCTCGCGCGCCACATCGCGATCGCTGAACGGCATTACCAGATGTCCGTTGCGCACAAAGCCGTTCGTCAGCTTGCGCACCGTCGCATAAAAATTGGCACCCGCACGCTTTTCATTGTAATTGCCTGCAACAACAATCCGCATTTCCTTCATATCTCCGGCAGAGTCATGCGAAGGCGACCGCCGACGCGAACAGGCTCGACCCGCTGCGCGAGTCCCGATCCCGCATCGGTCTCGACAAACACGCCGCACAGCGTAGCGGGGCCCATGGCCGGCTGGAACCGGCCGCTTGGAATCTTCGTGACAAACCGGTTGAGTGGCTCGTCCTTTTCCATGCCGATGACCGAATTGTAGTCGCCGCACATACCGGCGTCAGTCTGATACGCGGTACCGCCGGGAAGTATCTGGGCATCCGCCGTCGGCACGTGGCTATGCGTGCCGACAACCAGCGATGCACGGCCGTCGCAGAAATGTCCCATCGCCATCTTCTCGGACGTCGCCTCGGCATGAATGTCGATGACGATCGCATCCACTGCCTGTCCAAGCGGACATGCATCCAGTTCCCGGTCGACGGCCGCAAAGGGGCAATCGAGCGAGTCCATGAAAACACGGCCGAGCGCATTGACGACCAACACGCGGCCGCCCGACGCAGCTTCGACAAGCGTTGCACCGCGCCCGGGCGTTCCCGCCGGATAGTTGACGGGGCGGATCAGGCGCGGCTCCCGCGCAATATGAACCAGCGCCTCGCGCTGATCCCATGAGTGATTTCCGAGCGTGATGATATCGGCACCCGCATCGAAAAATTCGTCGCAAATGGCGCCGGTAATGCCGAAGCCGCCGGCGGCGTTCTCGCCATTGACGACCACAAAATCGAGCCGCAGATCGCGACGCAGTTTCGGCAGTTCGGCGACCAGAACGTCACGGCCGCTGCGGCCGACAATGTCGCCGAGAAAAAGAAGTCTCATTTTCAAACTCCGGAAGGCGCGGCGGCGAAGGCACGCGCGCCCGATTCGGTGACGATCCAGTCGAGCCTGGCATCAAATTCCTCTTCGGGCAGCTCGTCGACCGCCTGCGCCGCAAAGGCAATCCCAACCGCGACAACCCCGCCGTTCCCTCGAAGTTTCGCCAGCGTGCGGTCATAATACCCACCGCCATAGCCGATACGGCGGCCGCGCCGGTCGAAGGCGAGCAGCGGCACAAGCACGATGTCCGGGCGAACCTCGGGCATGTTCGCCAGGGGTTCGCGCGTGCCATGAGCGCCGCCGGCGAGAGCATCGCCCGGCGCCCATTGCAGAAACGCCAGCGGCGCCGCCTTCTGCGCAACACGCGGCAGTCCGCAGACATGCCCATTTGCCGAGGCCCGTGCGAGTATCTCGGCGGGGTCTGCCTCGCTCCCGATCGCAACATAACCAGCGATAGCGGCGTCGGGCCGAAGCGGCACCGAACGAAAAAAATGATCGGCAATCCGGCGCATGGCGTCCGGCGCCGCCATCGCCCTGGCGGCATCCCGTCGCAGAATGGCCGCAGAACGCGCCGCCTGCTTTGCCGCGTTCATGATGCCGCCCCATGGCAATGTGAGACAGGTGGGGCCACCTTGGCCGTTGGAACGTCGTTCCCCGGAGACCTACTAACGTAGGTGGGCGCCGTATGAAGAAGACCACGGTCTCCCTCAGGGACAGCTCCCTTGAGGACCGTAAGGCCCCGAGAGTATGTGTTCCTGACGTACCAGGCAGCACCCGGCTCTATTCTATCGGCCTTTGAGCCCCCCCGGGTCAAGCGGGGCACGGCAGGCGGGCGGAACAACACTCACGCCGCCTCGATGCGCTTGGCCAGATCCTCGATGCGCCGCGCCGCATTGTCGAGCACATCGGCAAGGGCGTCCTCCGCCTTCTGCGAGCGATCCAGCGCGGAGGTCCGGGCACCGGAGAGGCTTTCGATCTCCTGGTCGAGCATTTTGGTCTTTTGCAGGGCTTCGGACAGCTCATCGGTAATCAGCAACCCCGCCATCAGCAGCAAACGGGCATCGCCGACCTGCCCGACTTCCTGCGCCAGCGCAATCATGTGCTTGTTCATATAGGCCGCAAGCTCACGAACGTGATCCTCCTCGCCGTCGCCACAGGCAACGGTATAGGTGCGGTCGTTCAGCGAAACCTTGACCTGTCCCATCTAGTTCCCCTTCAGCACACTACGATTCAGGCCTCGGCCAGCACCTCGCGGATGCCCTCAATGGCGTCCGCCAATGTCTCCGAAGCACGCTCATTGAGTTCGTTGAGCCGTCGCGCCTCTGCGCGCATCTCGTCGAGTTCCTCGGCGAGAACGGCCCTGTCTTCCTTGAGCGTGTCGACCTGTTCCTGCAGAAGCTTTGCCGCCTGCACACGCACGACCTGGCGGTTGATCGTCGCCTCCAGCTTGTCGACAGCGCTTGAGAAGCGCTCCATCGCCGAATCGAGTTTGGTCATGCTTTTGTCCGGCTTCGAGGCACCATCCGCCCTCGCGGCCCAAGATAGGCGCGGCCGGGAAACGAGGTCAACGGCAGGCCATCAAATAAAGCGGCAGCGCGCCGGCAAAAATGCAGCATGGCCTGCCGGAAATCGACAATGGGAACGACCATTCCGGCATTGACTCAACGGGGTCCCGTGGTCATTGTGGCGCCGCTCTCGGGAGGGCCCGATCCGAGCCAGACCTGCGGTTCTTGAAGCCCGCGACCTCCATGCCCGCTCAGGCCCGCCTGGGCTACAGAGTGACACATGACACCAACTGAAAAATCCGCCCTCGCCAAGAAGGCGGAAGCCTCATCAGGAAAAACGGCGGCGGCTTCCCATCAGTCCCTCGCAAACGCCATTCGGGCGCTGGCGATGGACGCGGTGCAACAGGCCAATTCCGGTCATCCGGGCATGCCCATGGGCACGGCCGACATTGCAACGGTCCTTTTCACCCGGTTCCTGAAAATCGATCCGCGGGCCCCCGAATGGCCGGACCGCGATCGTTTTGTGCTGTCGGCCGGTCACGGATCGATGCTGCTCTACGCGGTGAACTATCTCCTCGGCTACGAGGACATGACCATCGAGCAGATCCGGAATTTCCGCCAACTCGGCTCCATTACGGCCGGGCATCCGGAGTATGGCCATGCGGCCGGTGTCGAAACCACCACCGGCCCGCTTGGCCAGGGTATCGCGACCGCCGTCGGCATGGCACTGGCGGAACGTCTGCTGGCCGCGCGTTTCGGCGACAAGATTGTCGATCACCATACCTATGTGCTCGCCTCCGACGGCGATCTGATGGAAGGCATCAGCCACGAAGCGATCGGCCTTGCCGGGCATCTGAAGCTGTCAAAACTGATCGTTCTCTACGACGACAACGGCATCACCATCGACGGCGCCCTGTCGCTTTCCGAATCGGGCGATGCGCTGAAACGCTTCGAAGCGGCAGGCTGGAACGCAGTCCGGATCGACGGCCACAATCCCGATGAGATCGCCTCGGCCATCGAAAAGGCCCAGAAATCGGATCGGCCAACCTTGATCGCCTGCCGCACGGTGATCGGCTATGGGTCGCCTAACAAGCAGGGCAAATCCTCGTCCCATGGCTCGCCGCTCGGCGCCGACGAGATTGCCTTGGCGCGCAAGGAACTCCACTGGGAAGCAGAGACTTTCGCCATACCCAGTGAAACGCTGGATGCATGGCGCATCGCCGGCCTGCGCAACGTCAAGACACGCAAGGCTTGGGAGGAACGGCTCGCAGCACTTGATGCACCGCTGCGCATCGACTTCGAGCGTCGCCTTGCGGGCGACCTGCCGGCCGAACTGGGCAAGGCGATTGCCGCCTTCAAGGAAAAGCTGGTCGCCGACAAGCCGAAATGGGCGACGCGCAAGTCTTCCGAAGAAGCGCTCAACGTCATCAATGCGGCGCTACCCGATACGATCGGCGGCTCCGCCGACCTGACCGGTTCCAACAACACCCGTTCGAAAGAGCAGAAAGTTGTGACGGCCGAGGATTTTTCGGGCTCTTTCATCCATTACGGCATTCGCGAACACGGCATGGCCGCCGCCATGAATGGCATGGCCTTGCACAAGGGTCTCATCCCCTATTCTGGGACTTTCCTGGTCTTCACCGACTATTGCCGCCCGGCAATCCGCCTTTCGGCGCTGATGGGTCAGCGCGTCATCTATGTCATGACCCATGACTCGATTGGTCTGGGCGAGGACGGCCCGACGCACCAGCCGGTCGAGCATCTGGCTAGCCTGCGCGCCATGCCGAACCTGCTGGTCTTCCGCCCGGCGGACGCCGTCGAAACGCTCGAATGCTGGCAACTGGCGCTTGAAGCGAAGGACGCACCTTCGGTACTCGCCCTGACACGCCAGAATCTCACGCCTGTCCGGCTCGAGAATTCCGAGAAAAACCTCTGCGCGCGCGGCGCCTACGAACTCTCCCCGGCATCGGCCAAGGCGAAGGTATCGCTGCTGGCGACCGGCTCGGAGATCGAGATTGCAATGGCCGCACAGGCACAACTCGAAAGGGATGGCATCCCGGCCCGTGTCGTTTCGATGCCCTGCATCGAGCTCTTCGAACGGCAATCGCGCGAATATCGCGAGGGGATGCTGGGCGAAGGTACCGTGAAGATTGCCATTGAAGCTGCCGTTCGGTACGGCTGGGACCGCTATATCGGTCCCGATGGCGACTTTGTCGGCATGGAAGGCTTCGGCGCTTCGGCCCCGGCACCCGATCTCTACAAGCACTTCAACATCACCGCGGAGGCGGCCGTCGCTGCGGCCAAGGCCCGCCTTGCGGAAAAACCGTAAGACATCACAAGTTTCGGGAGACAGAAAATGGCTGTGCGCGTTGCGATTAACGGATTCGGTCGGATCGGGCGGCTGGTGCTTCGCGCCATCGCCGAATCGGGCCGCAAGGACCTTGAGGTTGTCGCGATCAACGATCTCGGTTCGGTCGATGCCAACGCCCTGCTGCTGAAATATGACAGCGTCCACGGCCCCTTCCCCGGCAAGATCAAGACGACGAAGTCGTCGATGGATCTCGGCCGCGGTCCGATCAAGGTGATCGCCGAACGCGATCCTGCGAAGCTCCCCTGGACGGAACTCGGCGTCGATATTGCACTTGAATGCACGGGCCTCTTCACCGCACGCGACAAGGCGGCCGCCCATCTGGCCGCTGGCGCGAAAAAGGTGCTGATTTCGGCACCGGGCGAAGAAGCAGACCTGACGGTCGTCTACGGCGTCAACCACAAGGATCTGAAGAAGAGCCACAAGATCGTCTCGAACGCCTCCTGCACCACCAACTGCCTCGCTCCGGTCGCGCAGGTGCTCCACAAGTCCTGCGGCATCGAGCAGGGCTACATGACGACAATCCACGCCTATACGGGCGACCAGAACACGGTCGACACGCTGCACAAGGACCCACGCCGCGCCCGCGCCGCCGCGGTCTCGATGATCCCGACCTCGACCGGCGCCGCAAAGGCCGTCGGCCTGGTGCTGCCGGAACTGAAGGGCAAGCTCGACGGCACTTCGATCCGCGTGCCGACACCGAACGTATCGGTGATAGACCTTGTCTTCACGGCAAAGAAGAAGGTGACCGTGGAAGAAGTGAACGCCGCGATCATTGCCGCTGCCAAGGGACCGCTGAAGGGCATTCTGGCGACGACCAACGAACCCAATGTGTCGATCGACTTCAATCACAACCCGGCCTCGTCGACCTTCGATCTGACCCAGACACAGGTGATCGATGGACGCCTCGTCCGCGTGCTGAGCTGGTACGACAACGAATGGGGCTTTTCAAACCGCATGGGCGACACCGCCGTCGCGATGGGCAAGCTTCTCTGATTGGAGCCTCTGGACCTCATGGCCGGCCACAAGACACTCGATGACCTGTTCGCGGCGATCGATCTGAAGGGCGTTCGCGTCCTCATTCGTGCCGACCTCAACGTACCGATGCTTGACGGCGCGGTGTCGGACGCCACGCGACTGGAGCGTGTGGCCCCGACACTGACCGAGTTGGCCGGCAGGGGCGCGAAGGTCATCGTGCTGTCGCATTTCGGTCGCCCCAAGGGCAAGCCGGACACCAAATACTCGTTGAGACCCGTTGCCGAGGCACTTGCCACCTTCATCGGCGGCAAGATTGCCTTTGGCGAGGACTGCATCGGCGATGCTGCCGCGCGCGCGGTGGAAGCATTGGCGCCTGGCGACATTCTCGTGCTTGAGAACACCCGCTTTCATGCCGGCGAGGAAAACAACGATCCCGACTTTGCGGCCGCTCTGGCAGAGAACGGCAATGTATACGTCAATGACGCCTTTTCCTGCGCCCATCGCGCGCACGGGTCGACCGAAGGCATCACGCATTTCCTGCCCTCCTATGCCGGCCGTGCCATGGAAGCTGAATTGCGGGCCCTCGACGCCGCCCTCGGAAATCCGCAACGCCCGGTCGTCGCTATCGTTGGCGGCGCCAAGGTCTCGACCAAGATCGCGCTTCTCGGGAATCTGGTGAAGAAGGTCGATGCGCTGGTCATTGGCGGCGGCATGGCCAACACCTTCCTGGCGGCACAAGGCAAGAAGGTGGGCAAGTCCCTTTGCGAACCGGATTTGCTCGACACCGCTCGGCATATTCTTGCCAATGCGCGCGCCGCCAATTGCGATATTGTTCTGCCGACAGACGTGGTGGTGGCCGCCGAGTTCAAGGCCGGTGCCGCCGCAAGGACAGTCTCGGTGGACGATGTGCCGGACGATATGATGATCCTCGATGTCGGGCCCGACACCCTGAAGCATCTGGCGGGCCGCTTCGAAACGGCAAAGACGGTGGTCTGGAACGGGCCGCTCGGCGCTTTCGAGGTGCCGCCCTTCGACCGCGGCACGGTCGAGGCTGCCCGCATCGTCGCCATGCGCAGCAAGCAGGGCGAACTCGTCTCGGTGGCCGGCGGCGGCGATACGGTGGCGGCCCTCAACGAAGCTGGTGCGGCCGATGATTTCACCTATGTGTCGGCCGCCGGGGGCGCCTTTCTCGAATGGATGGAAGGCGTGGAACTGCCGGGCGTCGCAGCGCTGGCACGAAAATAAGAGGCCGCAAGGCAGGATTGGGATCGAGAGGACAACGATATGACTGAGACCCTTGAATCGATTGCCGAGGCGATGGTCGCGCCGGGCAAAGGCATTCTCGCCGCCGATGAAAGCTCGGGCACGATCAAGAAGCGGTTCGACAGCATCAACGTGGAATCGACGGCGGACAACCGCCGCGACTACCGCGAAATGCTGTTCCGCACCGAAGAAGCGATGAAGAGCTACATTTCGGGCGTGATCCTCTATGACGAGACGATCCGCCAGAAGACGAAGGACGGCACGCCGCTGGTTGAGTTGATCAAGAAGGCCGGTTCGATCCCCGGCATCAAGGTGGACGCCGGCGCAAAGGACATGGCCGGCTTCCCGGGCGAGAAAGTCACGGAAGGTCTCGATGGCCTCGCCGAGCGTCTGGCGGAATATTACGATCTCGGCGCTCGCTTCGCGAAATGGCGCGCGGTCATCGACATTGCCTCCGGCATCCCGACCCGCACCTGCCTCGAAGCCAATGCCGAGGCCTTGGCGCGCTATGCCGCGCTTTGCCAGCAAGCGAAGATCGTCCCCATCGTCGAGCCCGAAGTGCTGATGGATGGCGGCCACGATATCGGACGCTGTTTCGACGTCACGGAAGAGACGCTGCGCATCGTGTTCAAGCGCCTGGCGGCCCATCGCGTGAAGCTCGAAGGCACGATCCTGAAACCCAACATGGTGATCGCCGGCAAGAAGTGTGGCAAGCAGGCCAGCGTCGAGGAGGTCGCCGAGATGACCATCGCCTGCTTCAAGCGCACAGTTCCAGCCGCCATTCCGGGCATTGTCTTCCTGTCGGGCGGCCAGTCGGACGAGGATGCGACCGCGCATCTGAATGCGATGAACGCCATCGGCGGCTTCCCCTGGAAGATGTCCTTCTCCTACGGCCGCGCACTCCAGGCGGCCCCCCTCAAGGCTTGGAGCGGCAAGGCGGAGAATGTCGCAGCGGGCCAGAAGGCCTTCCTGCACCGCGCGAAAATGAACAGCCTCGCCACAATCGGAGACTGGAAGACCGCGCTGGAAAAGGCGGCCTGAACCGCCACCGGATGAGGAAACCGAAAGCCCCGCTCATTGAGCGGGGTTTTTTCTAGATGCGCAATTCTGCGAAATGACCTCGCCGGAAGAAGGTGCACCGATCGGCGCTTCGCGGTACAAAACAGGCCCATGACCAACCGCAACGCCGATACCGCCTGCCGCCTGTATCTCATTACGCCGCCGCGCTTTGAGCCGCGCGCGTTTGCCGACACGCTGAAGGCGGCGCTCGATGCCGGCGACGTCGCAAGTCTGCAACTGCGCCTGAAGGGCGAGAACGAGGCCCCGCCGACAGCCGATGCCATTCGCCGCGCCGCCGAGACGCTGATGCCGCTCGCGCATGCACGCGACATTGCCTTTATCATCAATGACCGGCCGGACCTCGCCGCCGAGCTCGACGCTGACGGCGTTCATATCGGCCAGAAGGACGGCTCCTATGCAGAGGCGCGGCGGACGGTCGGCCCCGATCGCATCGTCGGCGTGACCTGCCATGCTTCCCGCCATCTGGCGATGGAGGCCGGCGAGGCGGGCGCGGATTATGTGGCTTTTGGTGCCTTTTACGAAACTGATACAAAAACGCCTATAAGTAAGGCGGAGCCGGAGATACTGACCTGGTGGTCGGAACTCTTCGAAGTGCCTTGCGTGGCGATCGGCGGCATTACGGTCGAGAATGCAGCACCGCTGGTACGTGCGGGCGCGGATTTTCTGGCTGTGTCGTCCGGTGTCTGGGCGCATGCCGACGGTCCGGCTGCGGCTGTCCGGCAGCTCAACAGAATTATGATCGAGGAAAGCACGTCCTGATGAGACAGCTTCTTGTTGCGTTGAGCCTGAGCGTAGTGGCCATCGTCGGATCGGCGCCCGAAGTGACCGCCCAGAGCACGCCGCCAACGGGGTCCATGCAGGAAAAACCGGCCGATGCAATGGCGGCGGCAATGGAAGCCTACCGGGGGCAGCGCTATGACGAAGCACGGCGCCTCGCCCTGCCCTTGGCCGAGAGCGGCGAGATCGCCGCCCAGCTGATGCTTGGATCGATCTACAACAACGGCGAGGGCGTGACGCCGGACCGCAACGAGGCGGCAAGATGGTTCGGCATGGCGGCCGAGCAGGGCGACGCAAGTGCGCAATATGCACTCGGTTTGTTGATGGAATACGGCGACGTCGCCGGCGCGACACCTGCTGCGGCACGACGGTTGTTTCAGCAGGCGGCGGATCAGGGCCATGCCGCCGCTCAGACCGAACTCGGCATGATGTATACGACCGGCCATGGCGGCCCGCGCGACATTGATACGGCAGCGGCTCTGTTCGAGCGCGCAGCAAAAACAGGGCACGCCGATGCGCAATACTATCTCGGCACGCTTTTCGCGACAGGCCGCGGCAGGCCGCAGGATCTTGGTGAGGCTGCAGCCTATTTCCGCCTGGCCGCCGATCAGGGTCAGCCCGAAGCGAGTTACCAGCTTGGCCTGATGCTGCAGGACGGCGTCGGCACGACCAAGAACGCCATTGAGGCAGCACGCCGCTTCAGCGGCGCGGCCGAAAGCGGCCTTCCGGAAGCGCAAACCGCACTGGCTTTTGCCTATCTTGCCGGCGACGGCGTGGAGCGGAACGCCACACTTGCGGCCAAATGGTTCACGGAGGCCGCCATGCGCGGCGAACCGCTGGCCCAGGCCCGGCTCGCCCGCCTGTATTTTCTGGGTCAGGGCGTGGCGCGGGACGTGGCGGCCGCGCTGCTCTGGCTGACATTGGCCGAAAAGGGCGGATATGAGGACGAGGCGCTCCGAAGCGCTCTGGAGCCCGAAATCACCCCTGAAATCCGGGCCAGCGTCGATCGTCAGATCGCCAGATGGGACCAGGGCGCGACAGGCGCCACCAGTGGCGACTGACCGTCCGGCAGGTGCCATTCGGCGGAAAGACTCTGTCCATCGGCGGCGCATGGTGTTATCAGAGCGCCGGCTGTCGCTTGTCCGGCAGCCTGTCCAGTTTTGACCAATCCCCGAATTCGAGCATCCCATGAAGATCAACGGCAATGAAATCCGCCCCGGTAACGTCATCGAACATGAGGGCGGGCTCTGGGCAGCAGTCAAGGTGCAGCATGTAAAGCCCGGCAAGGGCGGCGCCTTCGCACAGGTCGAACTGAAGAACCTCGTCGACGGCCGCAAGCTGAACGAGCGCTTCCGGTCCGCCGAAACGGTCGAGCGCGTCCGTCTCGAACAGAAGGACTACCAGTATCTCTACGAGAATGACGGGATGCTGACCTTCATGGACAATGAAACCTACGAACAGATCGAACTGGCGAAGGATTGGGTCGGCGAGCGCGCGGCCTTTCTGCAGGATGGCATGAAGGTGACCGTCGAAAGCCATGAGGGCAAGGCCCTGGGTATTTCTCTCCCCGATCAGGTTGTACTGGAAATCACCGAAACCGAGCCGACCGTGAAGGGGCAGACGGCCGCAAGCTCCTACAAGCCCGCCCTGCTCGAGAACGGCGTGCGCGTCATGGTCCCGCCCTTCATAACGACCGGCGAGCGGATCGTTGTCGACACCAACGAAGTCACCTATCTGCGTCGCGCCGACTGACGCGAAACCGGATAGACCAGATGTCCCGTCATACACCCTCGATGTCCGTCATGGTTGCCGCCGCCCGCAAGGCCGCGCGGGGCCTCCAGCGCGACTTCGGCGAGGTGGAAAACCTTCAGGTCTCGCTGAAGGGACCGGCGAACTTCGTCACCGCCGCCGACCGCAAGGCCGAAAAGGTTCTGTTCGAGGAACTGTCGAAGGCACGGCCCGGCTATGGCTTCCTGATGGAAGAGGGCGGCGTTGTCGAGGGGAGCGACAAGTCGCATCGCTGGATCATCGATCCGCTGGATGGCACGACGAATTTCCTGCACGGCATCCCGATGTTTTCGATCTCGATCGGTCTCGAACGCGACGGCCAGATCGTTGCCGGTCTCGTCTACAATCCGATCTCCGACGAAATGTTCATTGCCGAAAAGGGACAGGGCGCCTTCCTCAACGACCGACGCATCCGCGTCGCCGTGCGCCGCGAACTGGCACAATCGATCGTCGCGACCGGAATTCCACATATCGGCCGGCCCGGTCACAAGGGCTTCTCGGCCGAACTTGACCTCGTGATGAACGAAGTCGCCGGCGTCCGGCGCATGGGCTCGGCCGCCCTCGACCTGGCCTATGTCGCCGCGGGACGGTTCGACGTTTATTGGGAAGCAAATCTCGCCCCCTGGGACGTTGCCGCCGGCATCATTCTCGTGCGCGAGGCTGGCGGGTATGTGACCGACCTCAAGGGGGGCGATGCCATGCTCGATACGGGCGGCATTCTGGCCGGTAACGAGGCATTGCATCGCCAGCTCGGCACAGTGCTGAAAAAGGCCCATAAACCGGCCTGATTGCCTGAAAACTTTCCATTGAAACACACGACTGGCCCGTTACCCTGTGCCAGCGCCGCCCATGTGTTAGACTTTTGCGCACCGACATTTTTTTCGACCGGAACTGACGGAGGCCGAGTCATGGCGGAATCCGCTGTATCTGATGCCGTTCTGCAAGCCGCAACCATCCGGCGACTTCTCAACGCCGTTCTCGGTGTCCTCGTCCTGACCATCGCGATCCATGGCCCCGATGCCATTGCAGGGCCGCTTTCGCCGGTTGGCGAGCCCCTTGAAAACACGGTCAGCACCGCCGGGCAGACAGTGCAGAATGTCGGAGAAACGGTGAGCCGGACCGCGAACATGCCGGGTTTACCGCCACTCGGCAGCACGATTCAAAACAGCAACTCCCTGCCGTCACCCGACAGACTTGGCGGCGACATCCGGCAGCCCCTTGGCACCTTGACCGCACAGCCCCCATCTTCCGCCGGACCGGCGCAGTCGAGCAACCATGCACGCGAAGAATTCCGGCCGCGCGATGCCTTCTATCCCTATACGCCCGACATGCTGCCGGAGGGGACGCTGGCGCGCATCTATTTCCAGCCCGGCGAGACAGTTCTCGATCTCAGCGCCCGCAATCAGGTTGCCGGCTTCGTGAACGCCTTTGCAAAACGTGTCGGCAATGTCAAGGTCCGGGGCCACGCCGACAGATCCCGCGGCGGCGACGCAACCGCAGCGGACATCGCCATGCAACGCGCGCTGGCCGTGCAGCAGGCGTTGATCGACCAGGGCATGAGTACCGGCCGCGTACGCGCAAGTGGCATGGGCAATATCGACAGCACCATGGCCGCAGCCGACCGGGTCGACATTCTGTTCGACGGCTACTGAACGCGGACCGCACCGCATAGCCCTATTTCCGCCCAATTCCCTGCCTAGACGCCATCCAGGGTCCGGGTCTGTTCGCTCGGCGCGAACAGGCCTAGACTGTGCGGCGAACCGCGTTGCTGCACCTGCTTGATACCCATCCACGGATGACCGCATGTTCTTTCGCAACAAGGCTGGATTTGCGGCACTCGCCATTCTGCTGACGGCTGTCTTCGCGGCCCGGGCCGCCGAGACACCGCTGCCACCTCCCGAAACGGCGCTGCTGCGCATCGAATTTACGCCCAACGAATCCGCCCTGAGCTCTTCTGCGCATGACGAGATCGCCGCTTTTGCTGCGGATGTACAACGGCAAAGCAGCCGTCTGCTGATCAAGGCCTATGCCGGGCCACCCCGCGACGCCTCCTCGACGGCCCGCAAGCTGTCACTGCGGCGCGCATTGTCAGTCAGGAACAAGCTGATCGAAAGCGGCGTCGTTTCGGGCCGCATTCACGTTCGTGCGCTCGGTGGTACATCCGACAGCGGGCCGCAGGACCGAGTGGACATTGTGTTGGCGGGCGGCTGAACCGATCCGTTCGAATCTGAGAGGGGACTGACGACGCATGGCAAAGGAACACAAGGACGGCATCGGCCTTTCCCGGCCCCGCCCCTATGTCACCCGCATGGTACTTTTCGTCGTGATCGTGGCCTTCGCCGCCGCCATCTTGTTTCCGCAGATCGAAGTGGCCTTCATGGCCAACCCGCTCCTGAACGGCCTGATCGTCTTTGTCCTCGCTGTGGGCATTCTCTATGCGTTCCGCCAGGTCCTGAGCATCAACCCGGAAGTGCGCTGGGTGAACGAGTTTCGCCGTGCCGACCCCGGCCTCACCATTCCGGCCGCACCGCGCCTGCTGGCGCCGATGGCCACCATGCTGGGCGACCGCAAGGGCCGTATGCAGCTCAACGCCATGTCGATGCGCTCGATCCTCGATTCGCTCGGCTCCCGCCTCGATGAGCAGCGCGAGATTTCGCGCTATGTCATTGGCCTGTTGATCTTTCTCGGCCTGCTCGGAACCTTCTGGGGGCTGCTGAGCACGGTCGCCTCTGTCGCCGGCACGATCCAGAGCCTCGATGTCGAAACCGCGGAGGCCGCCACCGTCTTCACCAATCTGAAAGCGGGGCTCGACGGGCCCCTGCGCGGCATGGGCACGGCCTTTTCCTCCTCGCTGTTCGGCCTGGCCGGATCGCTGGTGCTGGGTTTTCTCGATCTGCAGGCAGGCCAGGCGCAGAACCGCTTCTACAACGAGCTCGAAGAGTGGCTTTCGACCGTCACGAGCCTCTCGGAAGCCAATCCCGACAACCCCTCGATGCTGGGCGAAACCTCGCGGCGGCTGCGCAATATCGAGCAGGCGCTGGCCGGTGGCGGCGAAGGTGCCAATGCGACGCTGATGGCCCTGGCCGGCCAGATATCGGCCCTGACCGAACAGTTGCGGAACGAACAGCAACTTGTCCGCCAGCTTGCACAAAATCAGGAGGCGCTGAGGCCGGTGCTCGAGCAACTGGCCCGCCGCCTCGACGGCCGGAGCTGACGCAGGATGGCGCTCGCCAACAGACGCATTCGCGGCCGCGCGCCGAGCAGCGACTACTGGCCGGGCTTTGTCGACGCCATGTCGAGCCTGCTGCTGGTGCTGATATTCCTGCTGACCATCTTCATGATCACGCAGTTCTTCCTCAGCCTTCTGGTCAGCGACAAGGATTCGGCGCTGGACAGCCTGCGCAGCCAGATTGCCGAACTGGTCAACCAGCTGGCACTCGAGCGGCGTGAAAAGGCCGATCTCGAGGTCACCATCCTCTCGCTGCAGGAATCGCTCGCGACCGCCTCCGCCGAGAACGCCCGCCTTGCGGCCATGGCCGATGAGGGCGCCGGCGCCGGTTCCCGTATCGCCGATCTCGAAAGCCGCCTCGCCGACGAACAGCGCGTCTCCAGCGAAGCCCTGTCGCAGGTCGAGCTGCTGAACCAGCAGATTGCCGCGCTGCGCCGCCAGCTCGCGACGCTGGAAGCCGCACTGGAGGCCTCCGAGCAGAGAGACCGTGAATCGCAGGCCCAGATCGCCGATCTCGGCCGCCGCCTCAATGCGGCGCTGGCACAGAAAGTCCAGGAACTGGCCCGCTACCGCTCGGAATTCTTCGGCCGGCTGCGCACCATTCTGGGCGACCGGACCGACATCGAGATCGTCGGCGATCGCTTTGCCATGCAGTCGGAAATCTTCTTCGCCTCGGGCTCGGCCGATATCAATCCATCCGGGCAGGAGCAGCTCGACAAGATCGCCCTGGCGGTTCGCGAAATCTCGGCCGAGATCCCCGACGACATTGCCTGGGTGCTGCGCGTCGATGGGCATACCGACGCCAACCCGATCGCAACGCCGCAGTTCCCCTCGAACTGGTACCTGTCGAGCGCCCGCGCCATCGCCGTCGTGGACTACCTGGTCGCCCAGGGTGTTCCGGCGCGCAACCTGGTGGCGGCAGGATTCGGCGAGCACCACCCGCTTGTTGCCGGGCGGACGACCACCGACAATACGCGCAACCGCCGTATCGAATTCAAGCTGACCGAACGCTGACTACCAGGCCTTCAGTTCTTTCGACTGCGTGCAAACGAGAACCTCGGGCTCGAAAACCTGCCCGAGCAGCATAAGGTCGCCATAGCCGGCAGCAACGCTGATACCCGAAATCTCGGTGCCGAGATTGAGATAGATCGTGCCGGCCTTGCCGCCGCCATTCGCGCCGGGTTCGACCCGGACGACCTGGCTGGGCGACAGCGCGGCGGGGTCGCCCGCATGGCCGAGAAAATCGATCAGCTTCGGATGCGCGCCGATCAGCAGCGATCCGTCGGGCTGCACGTCGATATTGTCGATACCGGTGCCGAGCCGTGCCATGTCGACGCCGCGGAGATCGCCGGTCGCCGGATCGCGGTCGAAAACATGCAGGCTCATGCTCATCAGATCGGCAACATAGACCTGAGCACCATCGGCACTGATGGCGATGCCGTTGGCCAGACCGAATCTGTCGGCGGCCACCCGCGCCGCGGCACCGTCGTGATAGACGACATTGGTGTTGCGCAGCAGAAGAAGGTTGCTGAAGAGCTGGTGCAGGCCGTTCTTCGAAGCATGGTCGTTGGTCGTATAGAAGCTGTCGGGACCCGCCGCCGCAACGTCGTTGAGCGAGACGAAAAGCGGGTCCGTGACGCTTGCTGCATGGCTGAGCGTGCCGTCATCCGCGATGTCGAAAATCTCGACGACCTCATGGCCTGCCGCCGGATGACTGACCGCGAAGAGCCGCCGGGCACCGTCCGCGCCGACATGAAGATCGATGCCATGGGGGCGAAAATCGGCCGGCGCCGTGGGTGTCACCGGATAGAGCGCCCATTCGCTCTCCGGCGCATTGAGATCGATTGCGTAGATGCCGCCGCGAATGGCTTCCGATCCCGGCGCACCGCCCTGTACCGCACGGCGGTCATAGGCCGACACATAGGCAATGCCGCGCGCATGGTCGATGACGATGTCTTCCGGCCCCGGCACCGCCGCGATGACCCGGCAATCGGCCGGGATTTCCTGATTGATGGCGGTGAAGTAGCCAGCCGCCGACAGAAATCGCCACGCGAGCACGCTGACGATTATGACCAGTGCCAGCAGGGCATAGCCTGCAATCTGCCAACGCTTCGACATTGCATTCCCTCGATGAAATTCGTTCAACCAATGGCCGCGCTGACCTGTCCGGACGGGAGCGCATCCGCTTCAGCCGGAAGATCGCCGGTAAACTGCAGCCGCGCCAGCCGCGCATAGAGCCCGCCCTGCCGCAGAAGTTCCTCATGCGTGCCCGAGGCAACGACGCGGCCGTCTTCCATGACGACGATCCGGTCGGCCTTCAGCACGGTTGCCAAGCGATGCGCGATGACCAGCGTCGTCCGGTCCTGCATCAGACCCTCAAGCGCCTGCTGGACGGCCGCTTCGCTTTCCGCATCGAGCGCACTGGTTGCTTCGTCGAGCAGCAGCACCGGCGCGTCGCGCAGAATGGCACGGGCAATCGCGATGCGCTGGCGCTGACCGCCGGAAAGCGTCACGCCGCGCTCGCCGACCTGAGTGTCGTAGCCCTCCGGCAGACGCGCAATAAAATCGTCGATCCGCGCCGCCCGGGCCGCCGCCTCGATCTCGGCACGGCCGGCCTCGGGCCGCCCATAGCGGATGTTCTCGGCAATCGTCGTGCCGAAGATGACTGTCTCCTGCGGGACGACGGCGATCCGCGCCCGCACCGCGCGGGGGTCGGCATCGCGCACATCGACCCCGTCCAGCACGATGCGTCCCGACTGCGGGTCGTAGAAACGGAGCAGCAACTGGAACACGGTGCTCTTTCCGGCACCGGACGGTCCGACCAGCGCCACGGTTTCCCCCGGATCGACGTTGAGCCGGAACCGTTGAAGCGCCGACATGCCGGGCCGCGCCGGATAGGCGAAAGTCACCTCCTCGAAACGAATCTCGCCACGCGACGGCGCCGGCAGGGCAACCGGGTGGGCCGGCACGGCGATCTGCGGTTCGACATCGAGAAGCTCCATCAGCCGCTCGGTGGCGCCCGCCGCCATCTGCATGTCGCCCCAGATCTCCGACAGGGCCGCCAGCGCGCCGGCCGCAAAAAGCGCATACAGGATGAACTGCGCCAGCGCCCCGCCCGTCATATCGCCGGCGATCACATCCTTCATCCCGAACCAGATGACGCCGACGATGCTCGTCAGGCCGAGAAAGAAGATCAGTGCCGTCAATATCGCGCGGGCAACAATCCGCGCCCGCGCGGTGTCGAAAGACCGTTCGACCGTGTCGGAGAAATGTCGCCGGTCGTGATCCTCATGCGTGAAGGCCTGCACCGTCTGAATGGCGTTGAGGCTCTCGGTACCGAAAGCGCTGGTATCGGCCAGCCGGTCCTGCGCCGAACGCGACAGCCGCCGGACCCAGCGGCCAAGGAGAACCAGCGGCAGCACGATCATCGGAATGGCAAAAAGCACCAGGCTCGAGAGCCGCGCACTGGTGACGACCATCATCGACGAAGCACCGACAAAGAGGAAAAGATTGCGCAGCGCGATCGAGGCCGAGGAGCCGACAACGGTCTTGATCAGCGTCGTGTCGGCCGTCAGCCGCGACAGCACCTCGCCGGTACGCGTCATCTCGAAGAATTCCGGCGAAAGCTTCAGCACATGGCCATAGACCGCCTGCCGGAGGTCGGCCACCACGCGCTCGCCGAGCCAGCTGACGAAATAGAACCGTGCGGCGCTGGCAATGCCAAGCGTCAGCGCCACAGCAATAAGCGCCAGAAAATAGCGGTCGACAAAGGCCGCAGTCCCCGCATTGTCGGCATCACCGACGAGATCGACCAGCCGGCCGCCGGCCATCGGGATGGCAAGCGTGGCGAGCGTCGCCAGAACCAGCGCAAAGATCGCCAGCGCGACCATGCCCCGATAGACGGCCAGGAAGGGCAATAGCCTCAGGATCGGGCGGACGCGCCTGGCGGGCTTGCGCCGCTGCGCTTCTTCCTCGATGGCCTCGATGACCGGATTCGATGTATCGCTCATGCGTTCTTGCCGGCTCTTGGCTGCGGGACCGGCCACACTAGCCGTTCGGGTCTACCCCGGGAATAAGTTCCTGCCGGGTATAGCAATCGGGGCCCTGCCGCCGCAACGCCGACGGGCGCCGTTCTCTGCGGCATGAGCGCCCGAAACCCGGCCTTCAGGCCCCTGATCGCAGGCACCGATCTCGGCTTGCATGGGCCCTGCCTGTTCGCTATAAGCCCCCATTCCGGCAGCGCGGCGTTCCCTGAGGGAACAGCCAGGGCGCGCCGTTTTCAATTCGGGAAGGCCGAGAGCCATGAAGAAAGACACCCATCCGGACTACCATTTCATCACCGTGACGATGAACAATGGCACCACCTTTCAGACGCGCTCGACCTATGGCTCGGAGGGCGCGACGCTGGTTCTCGATATCGATCCGACGACGCACCCGGCATGGACCGGCGGCGGCCAGCAGATTCTCGATCGTGGCGGCCGCGTCAGCCGCTTCAACAAGAAATTCGGCTTCGTCAGCAGCAACTGATCCTGCGCGACCGACCGGAACGGAAAAAGCCCCGCTTTGCGGGGCTTTTTTGTTGTCGCCGGCGCCGAACGCCTATTCGGGCCGGTTCTTGCGGCGGCCGAACTGGGGCCGCGGGAAATCATGGGACAGGCTTTCGCGGTAGAATGCCTCGACACGCTGCAGCTGTTCGGCCAGCGGGTGGTTGAGCGCCGGCCGGGCGACCGGTTCGCGCAGCCGGCTGTCGAGCCGCTCGACCCGCGCATAGAGCCGTTCCGAGCGCTCGATCAGGTCCTGCAGGCGCTGCGGCAGCGCATCGGCCCCGGCAAAGCGCGGCTGGCGGGCTATCTCCTTGGTGGCGAGACGGTATTTCTCGGCATTGGCTTCCTCGGCCGTGATTTCGCCCTCATGGACGGCCTTGCGCACCAGCAGCCAGGAAGCGACCTGCATCAGCCGCGTGGTCAGCCGCATGCTTTCGCCGGCATAGGCGAGCGAGGCTTCGCGCGGCAGGCTTTTGGAGGCCGCACGGCCCTCCCCGTCCAGATAGGCCGAGGTTTCCTCGACCAGGCGCATGCCCTCGCTGTAAGTGCGCTGGAACAGCCCGGAGGCCATGAATTCGCTCAAGGTGACGCAGTCGGCCTCCGCGAAGCCGATTTCGTCGCCGCCGGTGATCTCGTGAACAGTCATCCTGCAAACCCCTTACGTCGCGCCATTGCGGCACAGTCAGGGTCTGAGGGATCAATATCCGTGCCAGCCAGGGGCCGGCGGACAAAAAAGAGCCGCGGGAAAGCCCGCGGCTCAAGTTCTAACAGGGAGGCGTCAAACAGAGTGGATAGGAGCCACTCAGAAATCCAGAGAACTGGATTACGCAAGGTCACCCTAGCGCCATCATTCCTAACAGGAAGTTAATCTTGTGGCAATTTGACGCGGCACCGGCAAGACAGGCAACGCCCGAACATTGAGAAGGGCCAACTGAAAGCGCTGTATTTTTAATGTGTTAACTGAGGGCGTCTACTTTTTGAACAGTGCCTCGGCCGCCGACAGCGAACTGTGCTTCCGGGTCAGCTGATCGCGGATTCGTGCAATTTCACTCTCGAGCGCAGTGATTCGGTCGTTGAGCTCCTCGATCCCGAGCAGGCTCAAATCCTCCCTGGCCAGCGCTGCCAGCGCCTCATCGCGCCGCTTGCGCGGCTCCAGATCGTCCCGATCCATGACGCTCGTTCTCCCTGCTGGCCTCAGGTTGCCAGTTTGGGGACAGCGGGCTAGACCTGCAAGCCCAGCCGCGACGACCGAGGAACGCGCCCAGTGCCGAACCTGCCCGAAACCATGACGGCGATTGCGATCCGCGAGCCGGGCGGACCGGATGTACTGGAACCCCGCCAGATTCCGCGGCCCGAGCCGGCGCATGGCGAAATCCTGATCAAGGTCGCGGCGGCCGGCGTCAACCGTCCGGACACGATCCAGCGCATGGGCCTCTATCCGCCGCCGCCCGGCGCCCCGGAAACGCCGGGGCTCGAGGTCGCCGGCGAGGTGGTGGCGACCGGACCGGGCGTGACGCTGTGGAAGACCGGCGACCGGGTCTGCGCGCTGGTCGGCGGCGGCGGCTATGCCGAATATTGCGTTGCGCATGAAGCGCATGCGCTGCCGATGCCGCATGGCCTGTCGATGACCGAAGCGGCCGCGCTGCCCGAAACCTTTTTCACAGTCTGGGCCAATGTCTTCGAGCGCGGCGCGCTCAAGGCTGGCGAGACGTTGCTGGTGCATGGGGGCTCGAGCGGCATCGGCACGACGGCGATCCAGCTGGCCAGCCTTTTCGGTGCAAGCGTGATCGCAACCGCCGGCTCGGCCGAGAAATGCGCGGCCTGCCTGAAGCTCGGCGCCGCGGCGGCCATCGACTACAAGACGCAGGATTTCGTCGCCGAAACCAGGCGGCTGACCGACAATCGCGGCGCCGACGTGATCCTCGACATGGTGGGCGGCGACTATATTCCCCGCAACATCCAGGCGGCGGCGGTCGACGGCCGCATCGTCTCGATCGCCTTCCTCAACGGTGCGACGACAGAAGTCAATTTCATGCCGGTGATGCTGAAACGCCTGACGCTGACCGGCTCGACGCTGCGCCCCCGCAGCATCGAGGAAAAGGCCAGCCTCGCCCGCACCTTGCGTGAAAAAGTCTGGCCACTGATCGAAGCCGGCCGCGTAAAACCCTTGATCGACACGGTTTTCCCGCTGAAGGACGCCGCCAGGGCGCATGCGCTGATGGAAAAAAGCAGCCATATCGGCAAGATCGTGCTGACGATCTGAGCCGTTTTCCGGGCGCGGCCATATTTGCACCCGAAATGAACACAGTCTCACCCCTATCTCGCCACAGGCGGCGCCGAAGGTCCGGACGTCGACGGCATTGCCCGTCGCGCATTGTCGCGTCGCGCGATGCCCCGCCCGGTCGAGCAGACCGCCGTATCCACGACAGAAGGAAAATCCGATGAAAAACCTCAGACGATTCATGCTTGCAGCGATCTTCGCCGCGGTGACATCGGTTTCACTCGGCGCGTTTCATGGCGCCCAGGCAGCAACAGCAGAAGATCTGAACAAGGAGGCCGCCCACGCGCTGGACAAACTCTACGCGACCAATTCGGTGGCCAAGACGATCGGAAGCAAGGCGCAGGCCGTGCTGGTCTTTCCGAACGTCGTGAAGGCCGGCCTGATTTTCGGCGGCGCCTATGGCGAAGGCGTGCTGATGGAAGGCGGCAAGGTCAATCACTACTACAACTCGGTCACCGGTTCCTGGGGCCTGCAGGCCGGCGCCCAGACCTATGGTTACGCCGTGTTCCTGATGAACAGCGAGGCCGTGAACTATCTGAAGGAGACGCATGGCTGGGAAGTCGGCGTCGGCCCGACCGTCGTCATCGTCGATGAGGGCGCGGCCAAGAACCTCTCGACCTCGACGCTGAAGGACGACGCCTATGCCTTCGTCTTCGACCAGTCGGGTCTGATGGCCGGCGTCAGCATCGAAGGCACCAAGATCACCGAGATCAAGCGCTAAAACCGCGCAATACCGCGGTGAAAAGGCCGGAATCCCTTGGGTTCCGGCCTTTCTGCGGCGCGCATCACAATTAGCGGTCGCGGCATCATTCCGCTTTCATTGGCCGCTTTTTCGCCCTATATAACGCCCTAATTCAATCTTCGATGGACACGAAAAGCGGTTTATCCGGCTCACTGCCGGGTGGATCAGAGGAACCGACATGACTCAGCCCCTAATGCCCAAGGCGACCGCTGTCTGGCTGGTCGAGAATACCTCGCTGACCTTCGACCAGGTGGCCGATTTCTGCGGCCTGCATGTGCTCGAAGTGAAGGGGATCGCCGATGGCGACGTGGCCCAGGGGATCAAGGGCATGGACCCGGTGGTCTCCGGCCAGCTGACCCGCGCCGAAATCGAGCGCTGCCAGCAGGACCCCGATGCGCGCCTGCAAACCGCTGAAAGCAAATACAAATTGCCGCCGATGCCGACGCGCACGGGGCCCCGCTACACGCCGGTCTCGCGCCGCCAGGACCGCCCGGACGCCATCGCCTGGCTGCTGCGCAACCACCCGGAACTGACCGATGCGCAGATCGCCCGCCTCGTCGGCACCACCAAGCCGACGATCCAGAGCGTGCGCGACCGAAGCCACTGGAACGCCCCGAACATCAAGCCGGTCGATCCCGTAACCCTCAGTCTCTGCACGCAGATCGAGCTCGACGCGGCGGTGCAGAAGGCCGCGCGCAAGGCCGAACGCGAGCGCAAGAAGGCCAACAAGGCGGCCGGCATCTCTGAAACCCTGCTGCCGGCCAGCGAAACCGCGCCCAGCCCGGCCGAACCGCTGCACGCGACCATCGCCGCGCCGGAAAAGAAGCCGGAAGACGAGGAACGCAAGAGCTACGACGCCGACAGCGTTTTTGCGAGCCTCAAGGACGTCAAGATCGCGGACGACGAGGACGAGGCGTAACCCCCCCTCTGTCACGCAACTGTCACAAAACTGTCATAATGCGCGGATAACTTCATCCGTCTACGGACGAACACCGGGGACAAAGGCAACTTGTCCCCGGGGTGTCGACAGAAAGAGATCATGTCTCGGGCGACCGGTTCTGCAAGGCGGGCAGAACAAGATGGACCGACGTCCCCTTGCCCCATTCGCTCTCGATCCGGACATCGCCGCCGGACTGGGCCATGAAACCCTGGACCATCGGAAGCCCGAGCCCCGTTCCCTCGCCGAGCGGCTTGGTGGTGAAATAGGGTTCGAAAAGCCGCGGCATCGCATCTTCGGGAATGCCGGTACCCCTGTCCTCGACGCTGACCCGAACATAGCGGCCGCCCGGCAGACCGGCATAAAGGCCCTGTTCGCTCTCGCCAAGGCGAAGGACCGCCGTGACGATCCTCACATCGCCGCCGCCCGCCGACATCGCATCGCGCGCATTGGCAACAAGATTGAGCAGGGCCGTCTGGAACTTTCCCGAGTCGAGCTTGACGCAAGGCAGGTCCCTCTCCAGATCCAGCCGCAGGCCGACGCTGCCGGTGAACAGACGCCGCAGCAGCTGCGCTGAGTCCATGATGACGCGATTGACGTCGATCCGGCGCGGCCGCAGCTCCTGCCGACGTGCATAGGCCAGTAACTGGCCGGTCAGCCTGTGGCCCCGCTCCGCCGCCGCCTTCATGGTGTCGGCCAGCTCGCGTTCATAGAGGCCAAGCGCGCTGTCCTTGACCAGTTCGTCGGCGCCGCCGAGGAACACGGTAAGCAGATTGTTGAAGTCATGCGCCACGCCGCCGGTCAGCTGGCCAAGCGCCTCCATACGCTCGGCATGCTTGGCCTTCTGCTCAAGCTCCTTGCGTTGCGTGGCGTCGCGGAAGATGGTGACCGCCTGACGGCGGCCGCTCTCGTCGGTCATCAGATTTGAGGTCAGATCGACCCAGAGCGGGGCACCATCCGCCCGTCTGAGCCTGAGTTCACCGCGGAAACAACCCTGCCTTTCACGCTGCAGCAGGGCCTGCGCCAGTAACGGGTCGTCGTCGAAGAAGATCTTCTCCCGCACGCTGCCGGTAAGATCCGCATTCGTATATCCGAGCATGCGGCAGCAACTTGCATTAACGGCAAGAATGCGTTCGCCTTCGACGGCACGTCCCTCGGTGGCGGAATAGATGACCCCCTCACCCAGACTTTCGAACAGAAACTGGTAGCGGATATCCGCCTCGGCCAGCTCGTTGCGCAGCGCGATGATTTCCTCCCGGTTCGCGGCGGCAATTTCGATGGAGCGCTCACAGGCGTTCCGCAGATCGTTGTAGAAGCCGAGCAGGCGCCGCGTCATCGGCACCAGATCGTGGGGAAAGACGACAAGATTCGCGACAATATCCCGCTTGCGTGTCCGTACCGGAAGCGCAATGCCGACCTTCCCGATCTGCCGCTTCGCGCTGATGCCCCCCGGACAGCGAATTTTGATCTGGCGCCGCGGGCTCCGGGAGGGAACGATCTGCGACCGCAATTGCGCAAGCTCCTGGCGCGCAGAGATGCCGATCGACCAGATCGGTTCGCAGGGCTTGCCATCGCGATGCGCGAAAAGGACCGCGGCAGCGATGTCTCTCCGGTTCCTGACGAATGCCTCTCTTACACCCGCCCACACCTCGTCATTGCTCGCATAGGGCCGTGCGGTTTCCGCAAGCCTGTCCAGTGTCGCGGCGCGGCGGTCGTTCCAGACGCGCGCGCTTGTGTCGGAGGCGACGGAGAGGACGCCCGACATCAATCCATCGCTGCCCCGCAACGGACTATAGGCGAATGTGTAATGGCGCTCGGAGAACTTGCCGTTCCGCTTCAGGACGAGAGGAAAATCGGTCTGACGCAAGGATTTGCCCATGCGCAGCTCCGCGATCGCCGGCGCAAGAAAGTCCCTGATCTCGGACCATGTCACCATGGCCGACTGGCCGAGTGCTGCCGGATGCTTGTCGGCCAGAATGGGGACGTAGCCGTCATTGTAGATCTGCACAAGATCGTCGCCCAGGGCAAGCAACATGGGATGATCGGAGTCCAGACAGAGTTGCACCTGGCTCCTGAGCTCGGGCGACCAGTCGCTCACGGGGCCGAGCGGCGTGGCGCCCCAGTCGAAGGCGGCGACGAGCCGGCGCATGCCGGTCGTGCGGAAGGCGAGGCGGTCGAGAGACATGGCGACTGTCACGCGAGGCGCGCGGTCCGGCCGGATCCGGTCCGGGCCTGCGCACGCGCTGCAAAAATGTCCTCAATCGTTTCCGTGTGCAGCGCCGATGGTTCGTTGCAGGCCGGCAATATCGCCGCACCGCTGGTGAAGGTAATGCCCATGGCGACCGCATTCATGAAGATGGCGAGAGACGGTATCTCGACGAGATAGGTGTTGAGGCCGAGCTTCTCGCACTGCTGAACGAGTTTCCTCAGATCGCACAGGAACTCCGGCTCATTCCCCCCGGCCGCCGGTGCCGCCACGCCGACGGCACTGACCGCCTTCCTGATCTTGGGCGTGAAGGTCGCGGTATTGGCAAGGTCGATGTCGAGGTCTGACAAGCGCAGGAAGATGGCGCGGCAGAAGGGCTGCAATTGCATCAGACATTGCTCGATCTGAAGCGGCGGCCAGCCGGCATGAAGAACGACCTCGACAACAAGCTGCCGCCGAACCTCGTTCTCGATATTGGAGATGAATTCGAAAAAGGTTCGCCGGTGCGGTGCGGACCGGAAAATCGCGTCATCGACAGATATGGCGCGGAGCGATTTCTCGCCCGATGCCGCAGCAGTGCGCTTCACGACCGCACGGGCACCGAGGCGGCTTGCGACGGCACGCACTTCCAGATCGTCCTCGACCTCCAGGAGTTCGTCGAGCGTCACCGGAAGATCGCCGAGCCGGAATCGGGTGCGCGCGAGATATATCGCGACAACGCTGCGACGCGTTTCGAGCATCGGGAGATAGTCGATCGTATAGGAGACGGCCATGTCCGGAACCGTCATCCAGCAGATGTCTTCGCCCGCCGTGGCGCTCGACGCGGCAAGACTCTCGAAATGCGCCAGACGTTCCGTGGCGACGATCAATGTCTGCGACAGGCGCGACAGCGCATCCTGCCGCGATCCCGGGATGGCGCGCCATTCCTGCGGCGCCTCGAAATCGTGTCCCTTCTTGAGCCCGTCCCATTCGATCGGACGACAGGAAATCCCAGCTTCCGGCCTCGGGGTGCCGGCTGCGGCCGTCCCGACGAGTTCCCGCTCCAATGCGCGAAGCTGATCGACCAGGAGGCCGAGCCGCCGCACGATCTCCGGTACGCTGGCGGCCGGCTGCTCTTCCGACATGCCGGCGAGAAAGGTCTCCGCCGCATCGAGGGCCTGTTCCATCTTGCGGTCCAGCGCGCTCATTGCGAGCGCATTCCGGTCGGCGATATCCAGGGCGGCACCGGCGATATGATCGCGCGCCGAGGGCGCTTCGCGAAGTTGCTGTCGATCGACCTCGAACGACGTTGCGACGACATCCAGCCGGCCGACCCCATCGCTGCCCGGGACAGCTTCCCCTGCGCCGTCCTCCTTGCCGAACAGGTGATGCGATATCTCATCGACGATCCGCTGGCAGGCCGCGGCCGCCTCGTCCGGCGTCAGACGCGGAAAGGCGACGACATAGACGTCTTCGCGGCAGACGAAGAAGAAATCGTCGGGTCCGAGATAGCGGTACAGTGTCGTTTCGGTGAGGAGATGGACCAGCCGCCGAACCTGCGGCCAGCGGGCACCGACCTGCTGACGGATTGCCGCAAGATTCAGCAATTGCAGATGAGCAAGCGCGACCGGCCCGCGATCGGATGCATCGGCGAAAAGCGCCCGGAGCCGCGCCTCGGCTTCCGGCGCCTGCGGTCCGCCGACATGCCGGGGTTCGGCCAGTGCGGACGGTCGCGCATCGGCACGTCCGAAAGGCCAAAACCGCCCAAACCAGCCGGCGAGCGTCCGTTGAGTAGTGTGCAATCCTGCGGCCATTCGAATTTTCCGCGCAACATGAACAGCCCCCGTGACCATGAATAGGACAGAGGTCTTAACAGTTCGGAAACCGGTTGCTGACAGTTTGGTGGGCTATGAACCCGCTCCCGAGGGCCCCCCGAAAATGGCAAATGTGCTGCTGATTGAAGACGACCCCGATGTGGCGCGAATGCTGAAATCGGCCCTGGCAAGATACGGTCACAATGTGACCTGTTCGGGCGACGGCGCGGCCGGTCTGGCCCAGTTGCAGCGAAGCAAACCTGCGCCCGATATCGTGATAACGGATATCCTGATGCCGGTGCAGGAAGGGATCGAGACGATCATGGCGATCCGGGAGGTCAATACGACGATCCCGATCGTGGCCATCTCGGGCGGCGGCCGCACGAAGCGGCTGGATTTCCTGAAAACGGCCGAGAAGCTCGGCGCCAATGCATCGCTCGCCAAACCGTTCCGTCCGGCCGAACTCGCCCAGACGATCGAGAAGCTGCTGATGTAAAATCCGCACCAGCCGCGGCTTCGGTCAAGGCTGGCGACGGACGTCTTTCCGATCGGACGACCGGGGCGCGCGCCTGCCCCTATTTCTTCTTTTCCTCGCCGGCCTTGACCGGCCGCTGGGCCAGATAGTTGAGCGCGAGGCGGCCGCCATCGACATAGATGGTTTCGCCGGTCATGTAGCTGGCGGCGTCCGACGCCAGGAAGACGGCGACCGAGGCGATTTCCCCGGGCTGGCCGATGCGGCCCAGCGGCGTGCGCGACAGCACCATGCGCTGCGCCGCTGCATCGCTGTTGACGGCGCCGGCCATCGGCGTGGCGATGGTGCCGGGACCGATCGCGTTGACGCGGATGCCGTAAGGCGCCAGCGACAGTGCCATCGCTTCGGTGAGCTGCTTGACGCCGCCCTTGGAGGCGGCATAGGCGGCCTGTGTCGGGATCGCGACGACAGCGTTGATCGACGACATGTTGATGATCGTGCCGGGCGCGCCGCCCGCCTCGATCTGCCGGACCATCTGCTGCGCCGCCGCCTGGCCGACCAGGAAATGGCCCTTGAGATTGACGCGGATGACGCGGTCGAAATCCTCTTCGGTCAGCGTCAGGAAATCACCGCCGGCGACGATGCCGGCATTGTTGACGAGAATGTCGAGACGGTCGAAGGCATCGGTCGTGGCACAGATCAGATTGCGCACATCGAGACGCTCGCCGACATCGCAATGCCGGAAGCGCGCCTCGCCGCCGCTGTCGACGATATCGGCGGCGACGCCCTCGCCCGCTTCCTCGTCGATGTCGCAGACCATCACCTTCGCGCCCTGATCGGCATAGGCATGCGCGATGGCGCGGCCGATGCCGCTGGCGCCGCCGGTGACGATCGCCACCTTGCCCTTGAGTGTCTCGCCTGTCGCCATGAGGATGCTCCGGTTCGGGAGGGGGCGTTATAGCACTTGAGGGATGTGAGGGGGAGAGGGGCGGTGGTGGGGCGTTTCACGCTGCCTGAACCCAACCCGCAAGTGTCACCCCGGCGAAAGCCGGGGTGTGGATTCACATTTGAAGTGCAACAGTT
>NZ_CAXBIB010000005.1:0-196270 GCF_963975745.1 uncultured Parvibaculum sp.
ACCCATCCTGACACATCCCCAACACACAGGGACCCATTGGTTCCCTCAGCAGAAACAATGGGGCACTTCATCGACGCCACACCGAAGCACCAACAAGCTCCGCAACAAGCATCGACGTGGATTGGGTCCCGGCAACAAGTGCCGGGATGACACTGAATGGTTGGCGAAAGAACGGGCTCAAGCATCAGGTGCGGTTGCTCTGCCCAAAAAGGGGGAGGGTGGGCCTCGAACAAAGACCTGAGAGATACGCGCGCCTTGTCCCCCCGTGCCGTGCCCGACATAATGCCGGCAACCAGAAACGCCGCGTCTTGATGGGAGGCCCCGATGTCCGACGAGATTTTCCCCGTGCCCGCCGAATGGCAGAAGCGCGCGCTGATCGACGATGCGAAATACAAGGAGATGTACAAGGCGAGCGTCAACGACCCGGAAAATTTCTGGCGCCGCGAGGGCCTGCGCATCGACTGGATCAAGCCCTATACGAAGATCAAGAACACCAGCTTCGACACGCACAACGTCTCGATCAGATGGTTCGAGGACGGCACGCTGAATGCCAGCGCCAACTGCATCGACCGCCATCTCGAAAAGCGCGGCGACCAGGTGGCGATCATCTGGGAAGGCGACGATCCGAAGGACCACAAGTCGATCACCTATCGCGAACTGCATGACGCGGTCTGCCGCTTTGCGAACGTGCTGAAGGCGCAGGGCGTCAAGCGCGGCGACCGCGTGACGATCTATATGCCGATGATCCCCGAAGCGGCTTACGCGATGCTGGCCTGCGCGCGCATCGGCGCCATTCATTCGGTGGTCTTCGGCGGCTTCTCGCCCGACGCGCTGGCCGGCCGCATCGTCGATTGCGATTCCAACTGCGTCATCACGGCCGACGAGGGCGTGCGCGGCGGCCGGAAGATTCCGCTGAAGGCCAATACCGACGAGGCGCTGACGAAATGTCCCGGCGTCCGCTCGGTGATCGTCGTCAGGCATACCGGCGGCGATGTCGGCATGACGGCCGGGCGCGACGTCTGGTATGGCGAGGAAGCGGCCAGGGTGCCGGCGACCTGCGCGCCCGAGGAAATGGGCGCCGAAGATCCGCTCTTCATTCTCTACACCAGCGGCAGCACCGGAAAACCGAAAGGCGTGTTGCACACGACCGGCGGCTACATGGTCTATGCGTCGATGACGCATCAATATGTCTTCGATTATCACGATGGCGACATCTACTGGTGCACGGCCGATGTCGGCTGGGTGACCGGCCACAGCTATATTCTCTACGGCCCGCTGGCCAATGGCGCGACGACGCTGATGTTCGAGGGCGTGCCGAACTATCCCGACGCCTCGCGCTGCTGGCAGGTGATCGACAAGCACAATGTCAACATCTTCTACACCGCGCCGACGGCGCTGCGCGCGCTGATGCGCGAGGGCGAGGAACCGGTGAAGAAGACCAGCCGCAAATCGCTCAGGCTGCTGGGCTCGGTCGGCGAGCCGATCAACCCCGAAGCCTGGCTCTGGTATCACCGCGTGGTCGGCGACGGGCGCTGTCCGATCGTCGACACCTGGTGGCAGACCGAGACCGGCGGCATTCTGATTTCGCCGCTGCCCGGCGCGACGGCGCTGAAGCCCGGCTCGGCGACGCGGCCCTTTTTCGGCGTGCAGCCGGTCATCGTCGATGCCGAGGGGAACGTGCAGGAAGGCGCGACGACCGGCAATCTCTGCATCGACGATTCATGGCCGGGCCAGATGCGCAGCGTCTATGGCGATCATCAGCGCTTCGTCGAGACCTATTTCATCCAGTATCCCGGCCGCTACTTCACCGGCGACGGCTGCCGCCGCGACGAGGACGGCTATTACTGGATCACCGGCCGCGTCGACGACGTCTTGAACGTCTCGGGCCACCGCATGGGGACCGCCGAAGTCGAAAGCGCGCTGGTCGCGCATCCGAAAGTCGCCGAAGCGGCCGTGGTCGGCTATCCGCACGACATCAAGGGCCAGGGCATCTATGCCTATGTGACGCTGAATGCCGGCGAGCCCGCATCCGAAGCCCTGCGCAAGGAGCTGGTCCAATGGGTCCGCAAGGAAATCGGCCCGATCGCCTCGCCCGACCTGATCCAGTTCGCGCCGGGTCTGCCCAAGACGCGTTCGGGCAAGATCATGCGGCGTATCCTCAGGAAGATCGCCGAGGACGATTTCTCCAATCTCGGCGACACCTCGACGCTGGCCGACCCCGGCGTGGTGACGGATTTGGTGGACAATAGGCAGAACCGCGCGGGGTGAGATATCCTCCCTGCCCCATTTGTAGTGGCATAGTCAGGCCAGCTCTGATTCAATGGGCCGACCGGCTGACGTTCGTGCATTCACAATCAGTGCGCCACCATATAAGCCGTTGTTTTTACACCAACTTATAGGAGAGCGGCGCAAAATGTCCACGCAAGCACCAAGCTCTCTCGTAGGTGTTGGCCTTTATACGCCCGCCGAGGCATCACGCTTAATAGGCGTGCCAAGTGGAAAAATTGTGCGTTGGCTGCGAGGCCATACGTCCCACGGAAAGCAATACGCGCGCCTTTGGGCGCCACAGATCGATCTGAGCGATGACGAAGTCTATCTAGGATTCCGGGATTTGATGGAGGTGAGGGTCGCCGATGCTTTTATCCAGCGCAAACTCAGCGCCCAAAAAGTAAGGCGTGCCATTGAAATCGCACGAGAGCTAATCGGTGAAGAGCGGCCCCTGTCTACCACGCGATTCCGGACTGATGGCCGGACAGTGTTCTTGCAGGTTCTGGACGAGGAGGGCTCCGATCGCCTGATCGATTTGTTCAAGAGCCAGTTTGCATTCAGAGAAGTGATCGAGCCCAGTCTCAAGAACATTGAGTTTGAAGACGGGGTTCCAGTGAGATGGTGGCCGCTCGGTAAGACTGGCCGAATTGTTCTGGATCCCGATAAATCTTTCGGCGCGCCAATTGAGGCGGAAACAAGCGTACCAACTTCGATTCTTGCGAAAGCTGTGGAGGCCGAGGGCTCAATAGACTCAGTTGCCCGTGTTTGGAGTGTGCCGCAGGCTTCAGTTCGGCGTGCATTGGATTTCCAACGTCAACTCGAGCAAACGCGGGCCGCTTGAAGATATTTTTCGATAACTGCACTTCACCGACTCTTGCCTCAACCCTCAACGGGTTTGTGGAACACTTGGGGCATGAAGCAGTCCATATCAAAGATTTGCCCTGTGGACGCCACGCAACCGATCTTGAATGGATAGAGTATCTGTCCAAGGACAATATCATTTGGATCGTCGTAACCGGTGATGGCCGAATCAGGAAAAACAAGGCTGAGAGAACGGCCTTCAGAACGTCTGGATTGATGGGATTTGTCTTGCATCCCTCGTATCAAAAGACACCCATGCACCAATGTGCGTCTTTTCTAATATGGCGATGGCCTGACATTGAGGACTTGTCGCGTCTGGTCGGCGGTTCAGCACTCTATGAGTTACCCATGAGCAGGACAGCTCGTATAAGGCAGCTGCCGTTCTAACTCATGCCGCTCGTAGCGACATGTCGAAGAATTGGCGAAAAATCTACACGTCCACCGGATATGTCGATCGGATCGCCATTTGCCGACAGGTTTCGTTGCGCCGTGCCTTGCCGACAATAAGGCCGAATCCCCCATCGACTTCCACCTTGTCCGCCCTATGTCTTTTCAGGGCCGGGGCGTTGCGAGAGGAAGTTTCAGATGCGCGGCATCCTGCTCTGGGCGGTCGGCGTGCCGATCCCGATCATCATCCTGATCTATCTGCTGTTCTGAGTTCCGGCCCGCCGGCAGGGCGGCGACGTCGCACCAGCCGGCGCGCCGGCCGCCGTCATAGGCGCGCGCATGGCCCGTCGCGATCATCGCCTGCGCGACATCCGGGTGCGTGGCGCTTGCCACCCGCGCCCGCACACGGCCGCCGAACTTGTCGGTTTCGATGTCGGAAAGCGCGACCGGGCCCTCGCCCAGCAAGCCGATCAGCGCCGCGCGGGCGGCCTGGGCCTTCTCCCGTTCCCTGTCGCATTTGCCCTTGAGTTCCGGCGTGTCGATGCCGGTCAGCCGGACATGCGTCTCGACCGTCTGGCCGAGCCAGATGCGGGCCCTGACCACCAGCGAATCGCCATCGATGACGCGCAGCACCTCGGCCTCGACCGGCCCCGCCAGCCGCCCCGTCGCATGAGCCGGCGACAGCAGGGCGACAAGCGCCAGGATCAGGACGGGGATACGCATACGCCACCCGGGGGGACTGAATTCACGGTTTTAGGAATATAATCTTATTTGCGTCGCAAGGCAAGCCGGCGCGGCCGCCCGGCCGGCATCTTCGGCCGCTCAGAAATCGCTGAGAATGCCCTTCTTCTCCCAGTCGCCGTAGCGCGTCGGCTCGGGGCCCTCGCGGCCGCCGATCTCGCGCGGGCGGGCGGCTTCGGCTGCGGCCGCCGCCTTGCGCCGCGCCTCGGCCTCGGCCAGCGCGCGCTTTGCCGCCGGCGTCAACGGCTTGCAGGGCGGCGCATCGGGCGGCAGGTCACTCTCGGTCATCGGCGGCGGTTCCGGTCTTTCTTGAAGCGGGGCGTGTTGCACTACATATAGAGACGGAACGAGGCGCACGCCAGACGCGGGCGCGATGAGAACAGGACGCGAAATGAACACGGTCAAGACCTTCATGCTGCTCGCCGCATTGACGGCGCTTTTCATGGGGATCGGCTATCTGATCGGCGGCGCCGGCGGCGCGGCGATTGCCTTTGTCGTCGCGGCGGGCATGAACTTCTTCGCCTACTGGAATTCCGACAAGATCGTGCTGCGCATGTACAAGGCGCGCCGCGTCGACGAGACGACGGCGCCGAATTATTACCGCATCGTCGCGCGGCTGGCGCAGAATGCCGGCATCCCGATGCCGGCGACCTATATCGTCGATTCGCCGCAGCCCAACGCCTTCGCAACCGGCCGCGATCCCGAACATGCGGCGGTGGCGGCGACCAGCGGGTTGATCGAAATGCTGACGCCCGAGGAACTGGCCGGCGTGATGGCGCATGAACTGGCCCACATCAAGAACCGCGACACGCTGACCATGACGGTGACGGCGACGATTGCCGGCGCGATTTCGATGCTGGCCAATTTCGCGCTCTTCTTCGGCGGCAACCGCAATGCGCCGGGCGGCTTCATCGGCGTGCTGGCGCTGGCGATCCTGGCGCCGATGGCGGCCGCACTGGTACAGATGGCGATCAGCCGCACGCGCGAATATGGCGCCGACCGCGGCGGCGCCGAGATTTCCGGCAACCCGCTCTGGCTCGCCTCGGCGCTGGAGCGCATCGAGGGCGCGGCGCGGCGCACCCGCAATGCCGGCGCCGAAAGCAATCCGGCGACGGCGCATATGTTCATCATCAATCCGCTGAACGGCGAGGGCCGCGACAATCTGTTCTCGACCCATCCGGCAACCGGCAACCGCGTTGCCGAACTGCGCAAGCTGGCGCAGGCGATGGCCGCCGGCAGGGCGCAGGGCTGAGCGCCGGCCTTCCGCTTTGTGTTGACGCGGGGCCTGTGCTCTAACCTCGCCCCATGAACGATATTCCCGCCGCCAATACCGTTGCGCCGGGCCTCGCCGCAAGGCGCGGCGCCGCCGAGCTGCTGGGCGCGGTGCTGACGCGCCGGCGCCCGCTCGACGAAGCGATCACCGTGGAAATGGCGACCGGGCATCTGGCCGCGGCGAGCCCGCGCGACCGCGCCTTTGCCCGCCAGATCGCCGCCACCACCCTGCGCCGCCTCGGCACCATCGACCATGCGATCGGCAGGCTGCTCGACAGGGAATTGCCCAAGCGCGCCGGCGCGACGCAGAACATCCTGCGCGCCGGCGCGGCCGAGATGCTGTTTCTCGGCGTCGCGCCGCATGCCGCCGTGTCGATGGCGGTGGAGGCCGCCGCCCGCGACGGCGCGGCGCGGCATTTCAAGGCGCTGGTCAATGCGGTGCTGCGCCGGCTGTCGCGCGAGGGCGCCGCGCTGATCGATAATCTCGACACGGAACATCTCGACACGCCGGACTGGCTCTGGACGAGCTGGTGTGCCGCTTATGGCGAAGCGACGACGCGAGCGATCATCCGCGCCCATTATGCCGATCCGCCGCTCGACCTTTCGGTCAAGCGCGACAGCGAGCGTGCGCATTGGGCAGAGACGCTGGGCGCCGAACTGCTGCCGACCGGGACGCTGCGCCTTGCGGGCGCCGGCCGCATCGAGGAATTGCCGGGTTTTGCCGACGGCGCCTGGTGGGTGCAGGACGCGGCCGCCGCGCTGCCGGCGCTGCTGCTCGGCGATGTGGCGGGCCGCGACGTGCTCGATCTCTGCGCCGCGCCGGGCGGCAAGACGGCCGAACTGGCCGCGCGCGGCGCGCGCGTGACGGCGCTCGACCGCTCGGCGCCGCGCCTCGAACGGCTGAAGGAGAATCTCGCCCGGCTCGGCCTCGAAGCCGAGAGCGTTGTCGCCGATGCGGCCGAATATGCGCCGGGCCGGACCTGGGAGCGGATCCTGCTCGATGCGCCCTGTTCGGCGACCGGCACGGCGCGGCGCCATCCCGATGTGCTGCATCTGAAATCGCCGGCCGACCGCGACAAGCTGATCGTGCTGCAGGCGCGCCTGATCGCGCGCGCGGCCGAGCTGCTGGCGCCGGGCGGCACGCTCGTCTATTGCACCTGTTCGCTGGAACCGGAAGAAGGCGTCGAACGCATTGAGGCCTTTCTGGCGGCGCGGCCCGACTTCGCGCGTCAACCGATCGCGGCAGACGAGATCGCCGGCGCGGCCGGATGGCTGACAGAAGCCGGCGACCTGCGCACCCTGCCTTCGCATCTGGACGGGCGCGGCGGGCTCGACGGCTTCTATGCGGCGCGGCTGACGCGGCGCGGCTGAACCTGCCCGGCCGAAAGGGGGGCTTTCCAATTGACGGCACGGGCAGCGATGGGCAGTCTGGCCCGCGCCCCATTCCGAGGATCGAACGACTTGTCCGACAGTACCGCCAGCCCCGTGACGCCCGAGACATGCATGATCTGCGGCGGCACGCAATTCACGGCCCTCGGCGCGCACAAGGGCCACCACATATTTCGCTGCACGGAATGCGGCTTCGGCTTCGTCCATCCGATGCCGACCGGCGCCGACGTCGCCGCGATCTACGACAATTACGGGCCGAGCATCAGCTACACCAGGAAGGCGAGGAAGAAAGTCGCCCGCTCGCGCAAGCGCCTGAAACGCTACATGCATCTGGCGAAAGGCAATCGCTTCATCGATCTCGGCTGCAACATCGGAACGACGGTGGAAGCCGCCCGCGAACTCGGCCTCGACGCGCATGGCATCGACATCGATCCGGCAAGCGTCGGCGGCGCCAAGCGGATTTTCCCCGGCGGGAAATATCATGCCGGCCCCATCGAAAGCCTGCCGCCCGAATGGGGCATGTTCGACTTCGCCTTCTCGACCGAGGTGATCGAACACATTCCCGACCCGCATGCCTATTTCGAGGCGCTCGCGCCGCGCCTCGCGCCCGGCGCATTGCTCTATCTCACCACGCCCGATGCCGGCCATTGGCGCGTGCCGGCGAACTTTCCCGACTGGGACCAGGTCTTCCCGCCGCATCACATTCTTTATTTCACGAAGGATTCGATGACGCGCTTTCTCGACCGGCACGGCTTCGACGTGATCCGTTTCGTCTGGAGCCTGAAGCCCGCGCTGAAGGTGCTGGCGCGCAAGCGCTGAACCGTCAGCCTTCGGCGACGCGGCCGGCCATTTCGACCGGCACGAAGAGATAATCGGCCGACCCCTCGAAACCGCTCACCGGCTGCATCCGGTAGGCATCGTGTTCGCGCGTCTTGAAGATTCGGTAGTCGAGCGGCGCCAGCGCGGCGAAGATCTCCTCCGGCGCGGCGCCGGCCCGTTCGAGCGCCGGCTGCGCCACCTCGATCATCACCACCGGCCGGAAGCGCGCCAGCGTCGCGGCCGCGCCGCGCAGGAAATGCGGTTCCCAGCCCTCGATATCGACCTTGATGAAATCGAGCCGCGCGAGCCCCTGTTCGGCCGCGAAGGCATCGAGCGTGGTCAGCGCGATCTGCTGTTCGATGGTCGTCCGCCCGCTGATCTCGGCGCCGATATGGGCCAGCCCGAAACCGACCGAGCCGCGCTTCTTGAGCGGCAGGCTGAGGGTCTCGCTGCCGGGCCGGTCGGAAAGGCCGAGCGGCACCACCACGACATTGCGGAAGCCGCGCAGCCGCAGCACGGGCCGCAGGATCGACAGCGCATAGGCGCCGGGTTCGAAGGCATAGACCCGGCCCTTCGGCGCCAGCCGGGCAAACAGCTTGGCGAACTGACCCGAATGCGCGCCGACATCGACGATCACGGCATCGGACGGGATCAGCCCGGCCACCCGTTCGCCGAAATCGCGGTGATACTGATAGGCCAGCGCCTTGAAGAAATGCGCGGCCCAGGTCAGCCGCTGGCGGAAACTCAGCCTCGGACCGGGCTGCCGGGATGACGACGTCAAGGATCCCCCTTTTGGACTCGGCAGGCGCTCAAGTCCGCTCATTCTTGCGCCCCGGGAATCTAGCTGTTAATCACTGGATTCAGAAGCCGAAACTGCGGCATCACGCCATCTCCGCCGAATGGCGGCCATGCGAGAGTCTCCCCATGAGCGGCATCAAGATTGCCCCCTCGATTCTGGCCTCCGACTTCGCCCGCCTCGGCGAGGAGGTGCGCGCCATCACCGAGGCCGGCGCCGACTACATCCATGTCGACGTGATGGACGGGCATTTCGTGCCCAACATCACCATCGGCCCCGATGTGGTGAAGGCGCTGCGCCCGCATTCCGACAAGGTCTTCGACGTGCATCTGATGATTGCGCCGGTCGATCCCTATATCGACGCTTTCGCCAGCGCCGGCGCCGACATCATCACCTTTCATCCCGAAGCGGGCCCGCATCCCCATCGCACGATCCAGGCGATCCGGGCGGCCGGCTGCAAACCCGGCCTCTCGCTCAATCCCGGCACGCCGCTCGAAATGCTCTGGCCGCTCATCGGCGACATCGACCTGGTGCTGGTGATGTCGGTCAATCCGGGCTTCGGCGGACAGAGCTTCATCGAGAGCCAGCTGCCGCGCATCGAAACCATCCGTAAACGGATCGATGCGTCGGGTCACACGGTCGATCTCGAGGTCGATGGCGGGATCAATTTCGAGACCGCGCCGCGCGCCATCGCCGCCGGCGCCAATGTGCTGGTGGCCGGCACGGCGACCTTCAAGGGCGGCCCGTCGGCCTATGCACGGAACATCGCGACATTGCGTGGCGCGCGCTGAAGCGCGCCCGAACCCCTGTCCGGAGGCGGCCGTTGGTCCATGACCGGTGAAGGCGCGAAGACCGACCGGGAGAGCAAGACGCAGGCGCTGGCACGCGCCGGCGCGGCCTCGGGCAATCGCGCCATCGATCTGGCCGCCGCCGCCGCCCTCCGCATCCGCGACGCCGTGCTCGCCCGTGCCTTCGGGACCTGGGCCTATGGCCAGACGCTGCGCGGGCCGATGCCCGATCACATGGTGCTCTATCCGCTCGATCTCCGGCCCGGCCGCACCTCGAAGGCCGATGCGCTGTTTCAGGGCTTGTGGTTCCTGCCGGGCGGCCAGCTGCGCGCGCCCGGCGCCTCCTCGCCCTTCGCCGCCGATCCGCCCAGCGAGCGCTGGGCCGAGGAGCTGCACGGCTTTTCCTGGCTGCGCCATTTCACCACCGCCCATGCGGCCGGCACCGGCGATGCGGCGCGCGCCTATGCCCAGAAGCTGGTCGCCGACTGGATCGCGACCGAGGGCGAATGGCACCCCATCGCCTGGCGGCCGCAGGTGATCGGCCGCCGCCTGACCTCATGGGTGGCCAATGGCGCGCTGATCATCGATGGCAGCGAACTGGTCTATCGTTCGACGCTGCTGCGCAACATGGCCCGCCAGGCCCGCCACCTGGCCCGCGTGGCCGCCATGGCGCCGGCCGGCGAACCGCGCATCGTGGCCGCGATCGGCCTGGCCTTTTCGGGCCTCTGCCTGTCGGAAGGCCACAAGCGCCTGAAGAAGGGCACCCGACTTCTCTGCCGCGAACTCGACCGCCAGATCCTGCCCGATGGCGGCCATGTCAGCCGCAACCCCTCGGCGCAATTGTCGATCCTGCTCGACCTGCTGTCGCTGCGCGAGGCGCTGACGACGCGCCGCATAGAGGTCCCCAAGCCGATCCGCGACGCGATCGACCGGATGACGCCGATGCTGCGCTTCTTCCGCCATGGCGACGGCCGGCTGGCGCTCTTCAACGGCTCGACCGAAGGCCCGGAAGGCGCGATCGACGCGGCGCTGGAACGCGACGACGCCAAGGGCCGCCCCTTCGGCTATGCGCCGCATTCGGGCTATCAGCGCCTGGCCGCCGGCCCGACCGGCCTTGTCGTCGATGCCGGCAAACCGCCGCCCGGCCCCTTCAGCCACGAGGCCCATGCCGGCTGCCTCTCCTTCGAGATGAGCGTCGGCCGCGCCCGCATGGTCGTCAATTGCGGCGCGACCAAGGTGCTGGGGCCGGACTGGGAGGCGGCCAGCCGCGCCACCGCGGCCCATTCGACGCTGGTGCTGGCCGACACCTCCTCGGCGCGGATGCTGCGCGGACGGCTTTCGCGCGCCTTGCTGGGCGCCCGCATCATGGACGGGCCGCGCCGGGTCGAGAGCCGCCGCAACGAGAACGAGGCCGGCACCTGGCTCGACATGACCCATGACGGCTATGCCGGCAATTTCGGCCTGCTGCACCGCCGCCGCCTGTTCCTGTCGGCGACCGGCGAGGATCTGCGCGGCGAGGACATGCTGGAGGAAGCGCCGCCGCTGCGTGCCCTGCCCTGGCAGCGCGGCTACTGGACGCGCCCGCCCGCCGATCCCGGCTTCGCGATCCGCTTCCATCTCCATCCCGACGCCAAGGCCTCGCTGGCGCATGACCGCTCGAACGTGCTGGTGATGCTCTCCAATGGCGATGGCTGGCAGTTCCGCGCCCGCACGGCAGGCGGCGAATGCGAGATCGCGATCGAGGAAAGCGTCTATCTCGGTTCCGGCGACACGACGCGCCGCGCCGACCAGGTGGTGGTGACCGGCAAGGTGTTTCGCGGCGAGGCACGGATCAACTGGGCCTGGCGCAGGCTGTCGACCCGCAATGCCGGCCGCGTCCGCGAGGCCGATGCCGAGGTGCCGGAACTGCCGGATCTCTAGGCTTTCTTTTCCGGTTTCATCACGATCTGACTCTGGGTGACGACGGCACAGAGGCGGCCGTCGCCCCGCGTGATTTTCGTCTGCCAGACCATCAGCCGCCCGCCCCTGTGGAAGGGCTCGCAACTGGCCGTCGCGACATCGCCGAGCGGCACGGGGGCGAGGAAATTGCTCTTGCTCTCGACCGTCGTGGTCGAGGCACCCTGGGGCAGGTTCAGCACCGTCGCGACCGCGCCGACCGTATCGGCAAGGGACATGATGGCGCCGCCATGCAGGATGTCGGGAATGGTGCAGAGCGCCTTGCGCACCGCCAGCCTTGCCACCACAAGCTCCGGTTTTGCCTCGACAATTTCGATCCCGAGCAGGTTGGCGAAGGGCAGATCGGAAATATCCATCGGCTGGCTCATGCGGGCGGTCCTTGCAGGCTGGAGGGCGTTTCACGCAAACCTAGCCCGGCGGCGGGCCAGTTCCGATAACCACTGAGGTAATGCCGATGGAGCCAAATTGCGGCCGCCGCCTTGGCGCACCCGGCCGTTTCGTGCTATCGCCCCGCCATCCCCGACCTCCTGACCGGAACCTCCCATGACCGCCGCAAAACCCCATCCCGCCGCCGCCGACATCCAGCGCGTCCGCCGCGCCCTGCTTTCGGTTTCCGACAAGACCGGGCTGATCGACTTCGCCCGGGCGCTGCACGGGGCGGGCGTCGAACTGGTCTCGACCGGCGGCACCGCAAAGGCGATCAAGGATGCGGCCCTGCCGGTGAAGGACGTGGCGGATCTGACGGGCTTCCCCGAAATGATGGACGGGCGGGTGAAAACACTGCATCCAAAAGTACATGGCGGTCTGCTGGCGGTGCGCGACGATGCGGCCCATGCCGCCGCAATGAAGGAACACGGGATCGGCGCCATCGACCTGCTGGTCGTCAATCTCTACCCTTTCGAGGCGACGGTCGCGAAGGGCGCGGCTTACGACGAATGCGTCGAGAACATCGATATCGGCGGCCCGGCGATGATCCGCGCCGCGGCCAAGAACCACGCCTATGTCGGCGTGATCGTCGATGCGCGCGATTATGGCGCGGTCATCGACGAGATCAGTGCCAGGGGCGGCACCTCGCTGGCGCTGCGCTCGCGCCTCGCCCAGAAGGCCTATGCGCGCACCGCCGCCTATGACGCCGCGATCTCGAACTGGTTCGCCGATGCGCTGGGCGAAACGGCGCCCGCCTACCGCGCCTTTGGCGGCAGCCTGAAACAGACGCTGCGCTATGGCGAGAACCCGCATCAGGTCGCCAGCTTCTACGTGACCGGCGAGAACCGCCCCGGCGTCTCGAACGCGGTGCAGCTGCAGGGCAAGGAACTGTCCTACAACAACATCAACGATACCGACGCGGCCTTCGAACTCGTCGCCGAATTCGATCCCGGCATCGCGCCTGCCATTGCCATCATCAAGCACGCCAATCCCTGCGGCGTCGCAACCGGCACGACGCTGGCCGACGCCTACCGCAAGGCGCTGGCCTGCGATCCGGTTTCGGCCTTTGGCGGCATCATCGCATCGAACCGTCCGCTCGACGGCGAGACGGCCGAAGAGATCGCACGCATCTTCACCGAGGTAATCATCGCGCCCGATGCCGACGAGGACGCGCGCCGCATCATCGGCGCAAAGAAGAATCTGCGTCTGCTGATCACCGGCGGACTGCCGGACGCGGGTACCCCCGGCCTCAATTTCAAGGCGGTCGCCGGCGGCATGCTGGTGCAGTCACGCGACAATGGCCGCGTCGACGCGCTGGATCTCAAGGTCGTCACGAAGCGCGCGCCGACACCGCAGGAAATGATCGACCTCAAATTCGCCTTCCGTGTCTGCAAGCACGTCAAGTCGAATGCGATCATCTATGTGAAGGACGGCGCCACCGTCGGCATCGGCGCCGGCCAGATGAGCCGCGTCGATTCAGCCCGCATCGCCGCGCGCAAGGCGCAGGACGCGGCCGACGCCGCCGGCGAGAAGACACCGGCCACCATCGGCTCGGTCGTCGCCTCCGACGCCTTCTTTCCCTTCGCGGACGGATTGCTTTCGGCCGCCGAAGCCGGCGCCACGGCCATCATCCAGCCCGGCGGCTCGATGCGCGACGATGAGGTGATCGCCGCAGCCGATGACAAGGGCCTCGCCATGGTGATGACCGGGATGCGTCACTTCCGGCATTGAGGCCATCAAGGCTCAGAGCTTCGTGATCTCGACCGCGACGCGACCATGCAGCGCCGTGAAGGCGATGTAGCGATATTCGACGCCATGCGCCTCGACGAATTCCTTCCAGGCGCGGAACTCGTGTTTCTGCCAGTTGGGATAGTTGAAATATTCGTCGAACTTGATGATCGTGCCGACCTGCAGCCGGTCCTTCATCAAGGCCAGCACGTCACGTGTCGAGGAATAGATGTCGCAATCCATGTGCAGAAAGCCGACCTTGTCGGCATGCGCATCCTTCCAGACCGGGATCGTGTCGCTGAACCAGCCCTTGTGCAATTCGACATTCTTCGGGACCTTGGGCAACGAACCGCCGCGATCGAAGGTGCCGGCCGCTTCCGTGTGCCCGGACCAGTCTTCGGGCAGGCCCTCGAAACTGTCGAAGCCGTGCACGGTGCCTTTGTGGACCGCAGCAATCTCGGCGATCGAACCGCCATCGGCAACGCCGAATTCGAGCACGGCACCCGCGGGCGCGTTCTTGACGCAATATTTCAGCATCTTGGTCGCATCTTCGAAGATCACCGCATCGCCCATCTGCGCCTCGGCATAATCGGCCGATTGTGCCCGCGCGCGCATCTGCAGTTCATAGAGAATATTGCGGGCGAAATACTTGTAGTAGAAGCGACGGACCAGCCGTTCCGAGAATGATTTCTTGGCCATGAGCACGTACCCCCGAATGCGCAGCGAGTAACTTGAACCAGTGGATAAACGGACAGGCCCGAAAGCGCAACGGCGCTAGTGGAGAACCGCCGACGAGCGCTCCTCCCGGACAAAGAGAAGGCCGATCAGCCCGGCAAGGATCAGCGGCACGACGACCATCAGGCCGAAGCGCTGGTTCTGCGTCATCGTTGTCACGATACCGATAAAGAGCGGCGCGACCCAGGCCGTCGCCTTGCCGACCAGCGCGAAGAGGCCGAAGAACTCCGTCATCATTTCACGCGGGCTGATCCGCGCCATCATGGTCCGGCTCGACGCGATCACGGGCCCGACGGACAGCCCGAAGAGACCGACGGTGAGCAGAAAGAGCTGCTGCGGCAGCGTGGTGAAGGCGCCCGCATCCGCCGCCACCTGCACCTCGATCACATAGAAGATCCTGTCCCGGTCGAAGGACAGCAGCATGAGGAAAGTTCCGATCACGCCGAGCAGCGCCCAGACCAGCGTCCGCTTCGAGCCGATCTTCAGATCGACCCAGCCGCCCACGAAAGCGCCGAAAGCGGCAAAGAGCGTCACCCAGATGCCGTAGACCGCCATCTCCATCGCGCCCCAGCCGAAAATCCCGGCGGCGAGAATGCCGCCGAAAACGAAGATCGCCGTCATGCCGTCATAAAAAAGCATGCGCGCGAACAGATAGAGCGCGACATTGCGGAAATGGCGCACGGCGCGCAGTGTCGCGACGAGACGCTGCAATCCTTCACGCGCCGCCTGCATGCGGCCGAGGCCGCGGCTCCTCTGGTCCGGCACGAGAAACAGCAGCGGCAGCATGAAGACGGCAAACCAGAGGCCCGAGATCGGCCCGATGATGCGGTCGGTTTCATGGGCTTCCTTCGAGAGGCCGAATATCGGCTCGGAAGGAATGAAGGAGGCCTCCACCTCACCCGGCAATTGCAGCAGGATCAGCACCAGCACAAGCGCGACGATCGCGGCAAGCTGGCCGACGCCGATGCCGATGCCTGAGAGCAGACCGATCCGCCGGTCCGACGCGATGGTCGGCAGCATGGCATTGGCGAAGATGATCGTGAATTCCATGCCGATGGCGGCGACGACAAGCGCGATCATGACCGGGAGCAGCGGCGTTCCCGGCACCGCGAACCAGAGTGCGAAGCAGCCCGCCGCGCAAATCAGCGTGGTGACGACGATCCAGGGTTTGCGCGGCCCCGCCGCATCCGCCATCGCGCCGAGCAGCGGGCTCAAAAGCGCAATCGAAATGCCGGCCGCTGCCTGCACATAGCCCCAATAGGCCTGACCCTCGATCGGGTTGGCGGCCAGTACCTGCGTGAAGAAAGGCGGAAAGAGAAAGATGGTGATGAGCGAGAAATAAGTCTGGTTCGCCCATTCATAGAGAACCCAGGCGCCCTGCGCGATATTGGAGGCGGGTTCGGGCCCGCCCGTATCATGCGGCGGCTGCAATTCCGGCACCGCGCCCTCGATCACCGCGTTCAATCCACCGCCTCCGCGCGTTCTTCCTTGACGAAGAACATGCCGGCAAGGCCGAGCCCGAGCAGCAGAAGGATCGAGGCAAAGCCGATGCGCTGACTCTGGAACACATGCGTCGCAACACCGACCAGCAACGGCCCGAGAAACGCCGTCGCGGTGCCCGACAGCGCATAGATGCCGAAGAATTCCGACATCTTGGAGACCGGCGCAATGCGCGCCAGCATGGTGCGGCTGTTGGCATAGGCCGCCGTGATGCAGATCGCGACGATGAGCACGACGATCAGATACATCAGTTCCGGCAGCGTCGCGAAGAAGGGCAGGTTCCAGACCGGCGGCGCGGTTGCCGGATCGTGCGGGATGAAGAAGAACATTTCGGTCGGTGTCATCGAGATCGCCAGCACCAGACCGACACAGGTCCCGCCGATCGAAACGATGATCGCGCGCTTCGAACCGAACCTGTCGTCGAGCCAGCCGCCGAAAATGCCGCCCGCTACCGCAAAGACCGACAACACGATGCCGTAGACCGTCAGCGTCAGCACATCCCATTTGAAAACGCCGGCCGCATAGACGCCGCCGAAAATCAGCACTGCGGTCTTGCCGTCATTATAGAACATGCGCGCCGCCAGATAGATGGCGATATTCCGGTAATGCCTGAGCTTCTTGACCGTGCCGACGACGGAGCCGATGCCGCGCCGGATCGCCGTGCCGACCGGAACCCCCGAACCCGAGACATCCGGCGTCCAGAGCAGCAACGGCAGCGTGAAGAGGAACATCCAGACCGCGACGATGGGGCCCGAGATGCGGCTGTTCTCATGAGCGGCCGCTTCGATGCCGAAAAGCGGCGCCGCGGGCACGAAGCCCCAGCCGACGACGCCGGGCAGCACGAAGGCCCAGAGCATGAAACAGAGAATGAGCAGCGCGCCGGCATTGCCGAGCGCAAGGCCGAGGCCCGACAGAAAGCCGATCCGTTCATGCGGCGCGACCGCCGGCAGCATCGAGTTGTGAAAGACGGCGGAAAATTCGAAGGCGACCGCGATCAGCACGATCAGCACCGCGATGGTCAGGATCGAAAGCCCCTCGCCGCCGGGCATCGCCCACCAGAGCGCGAAGATCGCCGGCACCATCAGCGCGACAAAGAAGGCGATCCAGGGCTTGCGCCGCCCGCCCGTATCGGCGATGGCGCCGAGGACGGGGCCGAGACAGGCGATGAAGAAACCGGCGACGCCGTTGATGTTGCCCCAGATCGCCTGGCCGCGCACCGGATCGCCGACCACGACGTTCGAGAAGTAAGGAGAAAAGATATAGATCGTGATCAGAATGACGTATGGGTTGCGCGCCCATTCGAAGACGGCCCAGCTCCATTGCCCGAGCCCGTTTGCGGCATCGGCACCCGTGGCCGACAGGAGCTGCGCGCTGACCTGGCCCGGCACCTGAATGCGCAAGGGCTCGTCGTCTGCTGCACGGTTGTGGGAATCCAACGCTCCGCCCCCCTCTTATGCCCGGTCCCGCGACACCGCGAACCGATTTCGTTTGCGCAAGTGGAGCATGATTGGCCGGACCTTGGAAGCCGCCGGATCAGGCGGCCATGCCGCAGCATTTCTTGTATTTCTTGCCTGACCCGCAGCTGCAGGGATCGTTGCGGCCGATCTTTTCGACATGGCGCGGCCGCGCGCCCATGATGCCGTCGACATAGTACCAGCGGCCGTCGTGACGCCGGAAGCTGCTGGTTTCATGGTGAAGCCGCTTGTCGCCGGCTTGCGTGTAATGAGCGACGAATTCGACGACGCCTTCCGCCTCGCCCGGGCCGCCGCCCTGCGTGTGACGGATTTCAAGGCCGGTCCATTCGCTGGCCGCCGCCCAGTCGGCCGCCCCCTTGCGGTCGAAATCTTCACGCGTGCCCGGCAGCAGGGTTTCTTCCAGATAGTCAATATTGCCGGTCGCAAAGGCCGAATAGCGCGAACGCATCAGCGCCTCGGGCGTGGACGGCAGCTTGGCGCCCGTGAGGCAAGGCTCGCAGCAGGCCGAAAAGACAAGACCCGAGCCGCAGGGGCAGGCAGCCGAACCGGAGATCATGAAGTGCACCCTTCCTGGCGGCCCTGCGGCCAAAGAAAAAGCCGCCTTGCGGCGGCTTCGTAAATCTGGAGCGGGCGATGAGATTCGAACTCACGACCCCAACCTTGGCAAGGTTGTGCTCTACCCCTGAGCTACGCCCGCATCCGGATCAACCGGGCGCCTGAAGACAGCCGCCCGCCTGTGAGGGCGGTTTTATGGCCTATCGCCAGAACCAATGCAAGGCCCTTGTTTTCTGCCGGAAATCCGCCCGCTGCCGGCGCTTGCACCGTCGTCCCGCCCATGCCAATCAGGAGCCATGCATGACGAAGCGACCCCGAAACTGACCACCAGCGCCGGCTTTCTCGCCTGGCTCGAGGCACAGGGCATTGCCCATGAAACCCGGACCCATCCGGCGCTCCATACGGTCGAGGAGGCGCAGGCGCATCGCGCCGCCTGGCCGGAAGCGGCGCGCGCCGGCGGCTTCTGCAAGAACCTGTTTCTGAAGGACAGAAAGGGCCGCCTCTGGCTGATCGTGACGCTGGAGGAGCGCGAGCTGAAGCTCAACAGCCTTTCGAAACCGCTGGGCAGCGCCCGGCTTTCCTTTGCCAGCGCCGATCTGATGGACGAGGTTCTGGGCGTGCGCCCCGGCTCGGTGACGCCTTTCGCGCTGGTCAACGACCGCCAGGAACAGGTGACCGTGGTACTCGACGCGCCGATGCTCGATCACGAGCGGCTCAACTACCATCCGCTCGAAAACACCGCGACGACGGCGCTTTCCCGCGCCGACTTCATGGCGTTCCTCGAAATCACGGGCCACAGGCCGGTGATCCTCGATCTCGTCGAAGCCGCAGGCTAGATCCGGCCGAGCCGCAACAGCCAGACGGCGAGCAGCGGCATCAGCACCAGCTCTGCCGCCAGCGAATTGACGATCTCGGCCGCCAAGACGACCGACGGGTCGGGCGCCGAAAAGCGCGCCATGCCGCCGATGAAGATCGCCGCGAGGACCAGCAATATCCCTTGCGTGAAGCGAACGGGGTTGCTGGCGGCGAAAATCAGGAAAAGTCCGGCCGCCGCGAAGAGCCCGCCAAAGAACCGGACGTGATTGTCGATCATCCGGTATTGCTCCTCATCGGTAACCAGGAGGAAGGGCCGCTCGTCGAGCCAGCCCATGGTCGGAATGCCGCCCAGCGCCACATTGAGTCCGAGAAAGACGATCAAGACGCCGCACAGGACAAGAACGGCGCGGAACGCGGTCATGGACATCGGAATCCCCCATTTGATTGCCGCATGCAGACCCATAAATGGGAAGGCCGGGGTGCATTGCATCCCCTGACGCGAAAAATCGACGCTTTCTTGCGCCCCCTGCGTCCGACCGCTAAACCATTGTTTCGAAACGCCGCCGCTCCATCTTATGCGGCAGAACCAGAAAAGAAGGCCCGGACCGCCCATGGAACCGATCATCGGACAAGGCAATGCCGCCGCAGACAGCCTGATCGTCGACACCACCACCCAGACATTCGCCCGCGACGTGCTCGACGCCTCGCGCGATGTCCCGGTGATCGTCGACTTCTGGGCGCCATGGTGCGGCCCCTGCAAGCAGCTGACCCCGATCCTCGAAAAGGCGGTGCTGGCGGCACGCGGCGCGGTGAAACTGGTCAAGATGAACATCGACGATCACCCCGAAGTTGCGCAGCAATTGCGCGTCCAGTCGATCCCGGCCGTCTTCGCCTTCAAGAACGGACAGCCGGTGGACGGCTTCATGGGCGCGATGCCCGAGAGCCAGGTCAAGTCCTTCATCGAAAAGCTGGCCGGCGGCCTCGCTCCTTCGCCGGCCGAGGAGTTGATCGAAATGGCGCAGGCAGCACTGGCGGCCGGCGACCTGTCGCGCGCGGCGCAGGGTTTCGCACAGGCCGTCCAGGAAGAGCCCGGCCATCCGGCCGCCGTCGGCGGGCTGGCGCGCTGCTATATCGAGGCCGGCGATCTCGACCGGGCCCGCCAGACACTGGCGCTGGTCCGACCCGATGGAAAGAACGACCCGGCCTTCACCGCAGCCGAAGCAGCGCTGTCGCTGGCCGAAAAGGCGGCCGAGCTTGGCGACGTATCGGAACTGATCGCGCGGCTCGAAGCCAATCCGAAGGATCATCAGGCGCGTTTCGATCTCGCCCTGGCGCTGAATGCGGCCGGCGAACGCGAGCGCGCCGTGGAGGAACTGCTGATCATCGTCGAATACGACCGCAAATGGAACGATGAGGCTGCACGCAAGCAACTCGTCGAATTCTTCGAAGCCTATGGACCGAAAGACGAGGCAACGCTGAGCGGACGCCGCCGCCTTTCCTCCATTCTGTTCAGCTAGGCAGGATATGGGGCCCACCGAGCGATACCGGACGACCGCGGACCTGCCGGGAACCATCCCGGTCTTTCCGCTTGCGGGCGCGATCCTGCTGCCGCGCGGACAATTGCCGCTCAACATCTTCGAACCGCGCTATCTGAAGATGATCGACGATGCCATTCGCGGCGACCGCATCATCGGCATGGTACAGCCCGATGGCGACGAAGCGATCATTGCCTCGCAGATCGAAGGCAGGAAGCCGCCGCTCTGCACCATCGGTTGTGCCGGCCGCATCACCTCCTTCGCCGAAACCGATGACGGACGCATGGTCATCACCCTGACCGGCATCTGCCGCTTTCGCCTTGTCGCCGAACTGCCCGCGATGACGCCCTACCGGCAGTTCGAGATCGACTGCGATCCCTTCGCCGACGATCTGACGCCGGGATACGGACAGGACGAGGTCTCCCGCGATCGTCTGCTCGAAATCCTGAAGGAATATCTCGACACGCATGGGCTGCAGGCCGATTGGCGCGCCATCAAGCTGTCGTCGAATGAATCGCTGGTCAACTCGCTCTGCACCATCAGCCCCTACGGACCGCGCGAGAAACAGGCGCTGCTCGAGGCACAGACGCTCGAGGACCGCAACCAGATGCTGATTGCCCTGACCGAGAAAGCCTTGCGTGAACTCTCGCCGGGCGATGCAACCGTGCAATAGCAGGACGGAAACAGGAAACATGACCGACAGTAAGGAAAATGCGCGCGCGACCCGGATGGAGGTCGATCCGAAGCTGCTGGAAATCCTGGTCTGTCCGGTGACCAAGACGACGCTGCGCTACGATCGCGAGAAGCAGGAACTGATCTCGGAGAAGGCACGTCTCGCCTTCCCGATCCGCGACGGCATTCCGATCATGCTGGTCGACGAGGCCCGGTCGCTGGACGATGCCTGAAGCCCCGACGCCCGGCACGGCACCCTGGCCGACCGACATCAAGCTCAGAAAATCGGAACGCCTGATCGAAATTGCCTTCGACGACGGCGCGCGCTTTCGTCTGGAGGCGGAATATCTGCGTGTCGAGAGCCCCTCGGCCGAAGTGCAGGGGCACGGCAGCGGCCAGAAGAAGACCGTGCCGGGCAAGGCCGGCGTCGCCATCACCGGGCTCGAACCTGTGGGCAACTACGCCATCCGCATTCTTTTCGACGACGGCCACGACACCGGTCTCTTCACCTGGGAGACGCTCTACCGCCTCGGCCGCGACCGCGAGAAGATCTGGACCGACTATCTGACCGCACTGGAGCGGCAGGGATTGAGCCGCGACTGATCAGACCGCCTCGCCCTTCAGGAGCCGTGGCAGATCGCCGACGGCACCGCCGGCATGGCGCATGAAGAAGCGCCGCAGCGGCGGCAGCTCGTTGACGATCCCGAGCCCGAGATCCCGGGCAAGACGCAGCGGGCCGATGTCGTTGGAAAAGAGCCGGTTGAGACCGTCCATCAGCAGCGACAGCGCCACATTGTCGAAACGCCGCCAGCGCTGGTAGCGCTCCAGCACGTCGAGCGCACCGATATCGAGACCGAGCCGGGCGGCATCGACGACGACCTCGGCCGCCGCCGCAACATCGCGCAGCCCGAGATTGAGTCCCTGCCCCGCGATCGGGTGGATGCCATGTGCGGCATCGCCGACCAGCGCAAGGCGCGGACGGACATAGTCGCGCGCCAGTTGCAGCGTCAACGGATAGGACCAGCGCGGGCCGACCGGCGCACATTGACCGAGATAGTCGCCGAAGCGGGCGCGCATCTCTTCGGCGAAACCCGCATCGTCGAGCGCCAGAATGGCTTTCGCATCGGCCGTCTTTTCGGTCCAGACCAGCGAGGCCCGGTTGCCGACCATGGGCAGGATCGCAAAAGGTCCGCCGGGGAGGAAATATTCCTGCGCCACGCCCTCATGCGGCAATTCGTGCTCGACGGTGCAGACGATGCCGGTCTGACCGTAATCCCAGCCGACAGTGCGGATGCCCGCCGCCTCGCGCGTGGGCGATCCGCGGCCGTCGGCGGCGAAGCAGAGCCGGGCCGTGACCTTGTTGCCGCTGGCCAGCGTCGCCGTGACATGTGCGCCATACGCGACCTGCCTGACCGCATCGGGCGCGATCAGCCGCACCCGTGCCTCGCTTTCGATCGCCTTGCCAAGCGCGATGCGAATATGACGGTTCTCGATCAGATTGCCGAGCGGCTCGTCGCCGATCTCCTTGTGGTCGAAATGCAGGAACAGCGGCGAGGCGCCCTCGCGCACCCGTCCGTCCGACACCATGATGTCGTTGATCGGCTGCATCTGCCCGCCGAGATGCGCGACGACGCCAAGCTGCTCCAGCATCCGGCAGGAGGCAAAGGCGATAGCCGAAACACGGCCGTCAAAACCGGCATCCGTCACCCGCGCCGGATCGAGCGCATCGACCACGGTGACGCTGAGGCCGCCCTGTGCGCAGGCCAGCGCCAGCGGCAGGCCGGCAAGGCCGCCGCCGACAATCAGCACATCGCTGTCGATTGTCCCGTTCATGAGAGGGAAGATCGGTCTTCGGCGCCGATATGGCAAGCGCCGGATGGACGCAGGGCCCTCCGGGCGTCTAGTCTTTCCCGAACAACAAGAAATGGGAGACGCCGATGACAGGCAAGGACGCCGCCGCCGCGGCTGACGCCACACCGATCCGGACGGGCATCGGCCTGACGGCTCTCGACGAGGCCTATCGCGAGGACCTCTACCGGGTGCTCGATGAAATGCGCAGCCATGACCCGGTGCATCGCGACCGGGAGCTGGGCCGCATCTTCCTGACCCGGCACGATGATGTGCGCGCCGTTCTGCGCGACAAGACCCTGCATGTCGACCCGCGCCATGCCCTGCCCGATTCCTATATCCGTCTGATCACCGGCGCGTCGGTGGAGACCGAAGACGCCTTCGACCCGTCCATGCTCTTTTCCGACGAACCGGATCACCGGCGTCTGCGAGGGCTGGTGAGCCAGGCATTCAACCCGCGTGCCATCGAAACCATGCGCGGGCGCATCGCCGCGATCGCCGGGGAACTGCTCGACGAAATGGACGGCGCTGACGAAGTCGACCTGATTGCGGCATTTGCGGGTCCATTGCCGACCATGGTGATCGCCGAAATGCTCGGCGTGCCGCTCGACCGCCGCGACGATTTCAAGCGCTGGTCCGACGATGTGGTGCTGGGCTTCGATCCGATCGCAAGCGAAGAAACGAAAACGCGGATACACGTCTCGAGCGAGGCAATGCGCAGCTTCTTCCGCGAGATGATTGCCCGGCGCCGCGCAGCACTGGGGAACGATCTGATCTCCGACCTGATCCGCGCGGAGGCGGAAGGAAGCAGCCTCGACAATGACGAGATCGTCAGCATGTGCACATTGCTGCTGACGGCCGGCAATGTGACGACGACCGATCTGATCGGCAATGGCGTTCATGCGCTGATCGAACATCCCGGCCAGCTGGCGAAGCTGCGCGACAATCCCGATCTGATCGTCAATGCGGTCGAGGAAATGCTGCGCTACGACACGCCGGTGACCGACTCCGGTCGTCTGCCGCATCACGACATGACGATCGGCGGTTGTCCGGTCGAGGCCGGCCGGTCGCTGTCGACCTCGCTGGCTGCGGCCAACCACGATCCGGCCGTCTATCCCGAGCCGCACAAATTCGATATCGAACGGCAGGACACGCATCATCACGCCTTTGGCTGCGGTACCCGCATGTGCCTCGGCGCGCCACTGGCCCGCCTCGAAGCGCAGATCGGCATTGCCATGCTTGTCGCCCGTTTTCCGGATATGACAAGCGGCAGCAAACCCGGGCGGCGGCGCCATCTGCCCTCCTTCCGCGGCTTCGAGATCCTGCCTGTCCGGCTGAAATAAAAGGAGATTCCGGCTTGAGTACGAGCGCTGCGGACCACGGCCATGCCGACTGGCACCGGATGAGCGCGCTTGAACTCGGCCGGCTGTTCGAGAGCGGCAGCGCCGATCCGCGCGAGGTGACGGACGATTTTCTGGCGCGTGCCAACGCCGCCGACCCCGCGCACCGAATTTATGTGCGCCTGCTCGAGGCCCGCGCCCGCGCCGAGGCCGATGCCGCTGCCGCGCGCGCCAAAAGCGGCTTGCGCCGCCATGCGCTGGACGGCGTGCCGCTTTCCTGGAAGGACCTGTTCGATACGGCCGGCGAGGCGACAGCGGCGGGTTCGCTGCCGCTGAAGAACCGCATGCCCGAACGCGATGCCGAAGTTCTGGCACGGGCAACCCGCGCGGGCGCCGTCTGTCTCGGCAAGACAACCATGACCGAGCTTGCTTTCTCGGGCCTCGGCATCAATCCGAATTTCGGGACGCCCGCGAATGCGCATGACGAAAGGATCGAACGCGTGCCGGGCGGTTCGTCGGCGGGGGCCGGCGTGTCGGTTGCACGCGGGCTCGCGGCCGCTGCCATCGGCACCGATACGGGCGGCTCGGTGCGCATCCCCGCTGCCTGGAACGGCCTTGTCGGCCTGAAGACGACGACCGGCCGCCTGCCGCTTGCCGGCACCGTGCCGCTCTCGCCGACATTCGATACGGTGGGTCCGCTGGCAAGGAATGTCGAGGACGCGGCAGCGCTGCTGTCGCTGCTCGAAGGACGTCAGACCCGCAGCCTGGAGGCCTTTGATCTGACGCGTGCAACCTTCTGGCTGCCGGGCGGGATCGCCTGGTCGCAGCTCGACGACGGCATTGCGGCGGCGCTTGAGGCCGCCATTCGCCGGCTCCTGCATGGCGGTGCGCGCATCGTCGAACACGGATTGCCCGAACTCGACGAGATCGACGCGCTCGCCTGGAGCCCGAAGACAAGCCGCCTCGTCGCCGAAGCCCATGCACAATGGGGCGACATGCTTGCTGCCAACAAGGCCGGGATCTATCCCCCGGTCTATGAGCGTGTAATGGCGGGCGCAAGTATCGCCGCTACCGACATTGTCGCCGCCGACCTGAAACGCGCCGAGATCCGGGCCCGCTATCTTGCCGCAACCGCGGGCGTCGATGCGGTGTTGCTGCCATCCATCGCCATTTCGCCGCCCCCCATCGCCGCACTGGAAGCGGGCGGCGATGCGTATTTCCGGGCCAACCGCATGGCGCTGCGCAATGCCACGATCGGCAACCAGCTCGGTCTTTGTGCGGTGACCCTCCCGGCCGGCTACGATCAGCTGGGCCTCCCGGTCGGATTGATGCTGCAGGCTCAACCGTTTATGGAGGAAAAACTCCTGCGCCTCGCATTGGCCGTCGAGCGCATATTGCGCGAATGAAAAAACCCCGGAGATTTTTCTCCGGGGTTTGTTGTTGCAGCAAGGCGGCGCCGTCAGTTGGTCGGTTCCGCACGCGCCTTGTCTTCGAGCGCCCGCTTCTGGATATAGGAGAGGATCGCATCGACATCCTCCTCGCTGACAAGATCGGCAAAGCTCGCCATGCCATTGGCCGACAGCAGGCCGCCGCGCACGATGTCCTGGAAATGCTCGCGAACGCTCTCGTTCATGCGCCGGAGATCGGGCGTGACGCCAGGACTGATGGCAAGGGCGCCGTGGCAGAGCATGCAATATTGCGTATAGGCAATCTCGCCCTGCCGCACCACCTCTTCGCTGGCCGTCAACGCCGGCCATTCCGGGATCGACTGGTCGCGCAATGCGAGCTGCGGCAGCTCGGCCCCGCCGCCGATCTTGAAGGAGATCAGCCGGCCCTCATTGCCGTATTTGGCGGCAGCCGAAGTACGCGCATCGCCGGAGACGATGTTGACGCCACCCCAGCCCGCCAGTACGGCGACATATTGCTCGCCATCGACCGTATAGGTGACGGGCGCGGCGACGATGCCGGTCTGGATGTGTTGCGACCAGACACGCTCGCCCGTATCGGCCTTGTAGGCATGGAGATAGCCGTCAGCCGTTCCTTGAAACACCAGATTGCCGGCGGTCGCCAGCACGCCGCCATTCAGCGGCGCCGGATACTCGGCCTGCCATCGCGCCTCGCCGGTCACCGGATCCCATGCTTTGAGATAACCCTTCTCCATCGGGATCTCCGGCAGTGCCGTGATGGCGTCGATATAGGCGGTCCAGTCCATGCCGGTGTTCCACCAGTTCTCCTTGGGCGTGAACGCACCCTCCGTTTTCCACTGCTCGCTGAGCGAATAGATGCCGGCAATGTCCTGCGTCGGAATGTAGACAAGACCCGTGCCCGGATGGAATGCCATCGGATGCCAGTTATGCGCGCCATTGGCAGACGGCAGAACGAACGCCGTCGCCTCGCCGAATTCGCCCTCGCCGGTCTCGACCGGCCGACCGGTTTCGAGATCGACATGGCTGGCCCATGTCGTCGTCGAGAACGGATTGGCCGAGATTAGCTCGCCGGTGTTGCGGTCGAGCACATAGAAGAAGCCGTTCTTGGGTGCCTGCATGATGACATTGCGCAGGCGGCCGTCGATCTCGATATCGGCAAGCATCAGCGGCTGCGTCGCGGTGTAGTCCCAATTGTCGCCGGGCGTTGTCTGGTAATACCACTTCATGCGGCCGGTATCGGCATCAAGCGCCAGGATTGATGAGAGGTAGAGATTGTCGCCGCCACCCGGGGAACGGATTTCGCGCGTCCAGGGCGAACCATTACCGGTGCCGACATAAAGCGTGTTGCTTTCGGGTTCATAGACCATCGAATCCCAAGCTGTGCCGCCGCCGCCGATCTTCCACCACTCGCCGCCCTTCCAGGTCGGCAACGCGGCTTCGAGTTCGGGATGTTCGAGCGGCAGTGCCGGATCGCCCGGTACCGTATAGAAACGCCAGGCCTGTTCGCCGGTTTCGGTGTCATAGGCGGTGATATAGCCGCGCACGCCATACTCCGCACCGCCATTGCCGATCACGACCTTGTCGTTGAAGACACGCGGCGCACCGGTGATCGTGTAAGGCGGACCGGGAATCGTGTTGACCTCCCAGACGACCGAACCGTCGCTGGCATCGAGCGCAAAGAGCCGGCCATCGAAACTGGCCGTATAGACGCGCCCCTTCCAGACTGCCACGCCGCGATTGACCACATCGCAGCAACCGTAGCGGCCCCACTCGCCGGGCACTTCCGGATCGAAGCGCCAGAGTTCGCTGCCGGACTTGGCATCGACGGCGATGGTGATGCCCCAGTTGAGCGAGAGATACATGATGCCGTCGACGACGATCGGCGTCGCCTCGAGGCCACGTGTCGTCGCGGTGTCGAGCGACCAGGCCAGCGCCAGTTCGCCGATATTGCCGTCATTGATCTGGTCGAGTGGCGAGAAGCGTTGCTCTTCATAGGTGCGGCCATGCGCCAGCCAGTTGCCGGGTTCGGCATCGGCCGCGGCAATGCGCGCGCCGTCGATATCGGCAAGCCCGCGCGGGGCTTCCGCCTCGATCGGGATTTCGACGACCGGAGCTTCGGCCACCGGCGGCGCCGATTCCTCGCTGCCGCTCGAAATAAACTGCCAGCCGATAAAACCGGCCAGCACCACACCCGCCGCAGCGTTTACCGCCACCGGCCAGCTCTTCGCCAGATCCGCCATGACCTCCCCGTCCCTTTTTCCGGGCTGCGTGCCGCCGCTTGGGCCGCAGCCAACCTTCTCTATGCGGAGTTGAACTCCCCTTTTTGTGGCGAAAGCTTAGCCGAACCCCCGACGGCGCGAAACCACCCCAGCCTTTGAAAAACAGCATGAATTCGGGCCGGTCGGTGATCGCAAGTACAACGGAAAACCTAAACTGCACAAAAAACAGGCTGATTTTGCGAGATGCATGTTTGTTACGCAGTTTGGCGATGCTCTGCCGACCGAGTATCGGCAGCATCGGATTTTATATGAATGGAATCAATTGGATAGGCCATCAGACCCAACCGGCACGCTTCTTGAGAACAAGATGTCCAGGCACCGGAAGACCGCTCGCCGGGGAGACGGGCGGCGCGCCGCGCCCAACAAGCCCGGGGGCAGAACCCACCGGCGGCACATGGAGAGACGAATGAGCGACAGATCTGAAACATGGGGGCTTCTCCGCCGGGGCACGCTTGCCGCTGCAACCGGCGCCCTGGCTCTGGCCGCAACGGCCGGCAGCGCCCTCGCACAGGAAGAGATCGCCGAGCTGAGTGCCGGCGACACGGCATGGATGATCACGGCCACGGCACTGGTCCTGATGATGACCATTCCGGGTCTCGCGCTGTTTTACGGCGGCATGGTTCGCAAGAAGAATGTCGTCGCCATGGCGGCGCAGGTCTTTGCGATCGCAGCCTTGATGTCGGTCGTCTGGATGGTGGTCGGCTATTCGCTGGCCTTCAGCGACGGCGGCTCGATGAACGCCTGGGTCGGCGGCCTGGACAATCTATTTCTGTCGGGTCTGACCGTCGATGCGCTCTCGGGCACGATCCCCGAAAGCGTTTTCATGACCTTTCAGATGACCTTTGCGATCATCACCCCGGCACTGATCGTCGGCGCCTTCGCCGACCGCATGAAATTCTCCAGCATGCTGGTCTTCATGACGCTGTGGGTGATCTTCATCTATGCGCCGATCTGCCATTGGGTCTGGGGTGGCGGCTTCCTCGGTGAGGACGGTGTGCTCGATTTTGCCGGCGGCACTGTGGTGCACATCAATGCCGGCATCGCCGGTCTCGTCGCCTGTCTGGTACTCGGCCCGCGCAAGGGCTTCGGCATGGAAAACATGGCGCCGCATAATGTGGTGCTGACGATGGTCGGTGCAGCGTTGCTCTGGGTCGGTTGGTTCGGTTTCAATGCCGGCTCGCAACTGGCCGCCGATGGCCGCGCCGGCATGGCGATGGCCGTCACGCAGATCGCGACCGCAACGGCCGTGCTTGGCTGGATGTTCGCCGAATGGATCGTGCACCGGAAACCGACTCTGCTCGGTCTCGCCACGGGCGCGATCGCGGGCCTCGTCGCCATCACGCCGGCCGCCGGTTTCGTCGATCCGATAGGCGCCCTCTGGATCGGTCTCGCATCCGGTGTGATCTGCTTCATCGCCTCGACCAGCATCAAGCGCGCCATCGGCTATGATGACGCGCTCGACGTCTTCGGCGTGCATGCAGTTGGTGGCATTGTCGGCGCGATCCTGACCGGCGTATTCGCCACGGTGGCGATCACCGGCGGCGACGCACCGCTGGGCGGCCTCGAAGGCAACTGGGCGCAGGTCGGTATTCAGATCAAGGGCGTTGTCGCGACAATCGTCTATTGCGGTCTCGGCACCTTTGTTCTCTTGATGGTGACGAAGATCTTCTTCGGCCTGCGCGTGACGCCGCAGGAGGAAATCGACGGCCTCGACATCAGCCTGCACGGCGAAGTGATCCAGTAATCGGCCGGTATCGTTGCGGAAAGGGCGCTCCTCACGGAGCGCCCTTTTTTGCATCCCGTCGTCCGGGTCATGCGGATCGATCCGTAGACTGACTTTTCTGCAAACACGCTGCACACAAATTGTGCAACGACAGGCTGAAGCGCGGGCATCCGGGGGTTCGCGTCGGACCGGCAACCGGAAATCGGCCGGAGTCCGGCGCTTTTTCGATCTTCGCACGCGCGGCACGTTTCTTGATTGGTAGAGGCTGTCCGCGCTCATGCGGCCGTTGCGCGAGCGCGTTTCGGCAGGGGACAGGACCAGCAACGCGCCGGAAGCAAGAGGCGATCCGGCAGCCAGACAAAGAGGAAACTCAAATGAAGCTCGTTATGGCGATCATCAAGCCATTCAAGCTGGACGAGGTTCGCGAAGCGCTGACCGCGATCGGAGTCCAGGGACTGACAGTGACGGAAGTCAAGGGTTACGGCCGTCAGAAGGGTCAGACCGAAATCTACCGCGGCGCTGAATACGCCGTGAACTTTCTGCCGAAGCTGAAGATCGAGGTCGTGGTGGCGACCGACCAGGCCGATGCGGTCGTGTCGACCATCAGCGGCGCGGCCAAGACCGGACAGATCGGCGACGGCAAGATTTTTGTGATTTCCGTGGAGCAGGTGCTGCGTATTCGTACCGGCGAAACGGACGCGGAAGCTATTTGATCCCTATGCGGATTGATGAACCTTCGCGGCAACGGGGACGGCAACCCTCGAAAGAGAGAGGAACGATGAACAAGATTGGACGATACACACGCCTGGCAGGCACGGTGGGGCTCGCAGTGCTGGCCCTGACCGTTCCCGCGCTGGCGCAGGAAGCCGAAGAGGTCGCGGAAGAAGCCTTTGCTTTGAGCGCGCCGGAAACGGCTTATATTTTCAACACATTGCTGTTTCTGATCGGCGGCTTCCTCGTCATGTGGATGGCGGCAGGCTTCACCATGCTCGAAGCGGGCCTGGTGCGCTCAAAGAACGTCGCCATGCAGTGCACGAAGAACATCAGTCTCTATTCGATCGCCGGCATCCTCTACTATCTTGTCGGCTACAACCTGATGTATGACGGCGTCGATGGCGGCTATATCGGCTCGCTGGGACTGTGGGGCGTCGATGATTCGGGCGGCGTTGCCGATGACGGCACGGGCTATTCCTCGGCCTCCGACTGGTACTTCCAGATGGTCTTCGTCGCGACCGCCGCGTCGATCGTCTCGGGCACGCTGGCCGAGCGCATCCGTCTCTGGCCCTTCCTGATCTTCACTGTCTTCCTGACCGGCTTCATCTACCCGATCCAGGGCGCCTGGCAGTGGGGCGGCGGCTGGCTCAGCGAAATGGGCTTCTCCGACTTCGCCGGCTCGACCATCGTGCACTCGACGGGCGGCTGGGCCGCGCTGATGGGCGCGATCATCCTGGGCCCGCGTCTCGGCAAATACGTCAAGGGCGGCGGCATCAACCCGATGCCCGGCTCCTCGATGCCGCTGGCAACGCTTGGCACCTTCATCCTCTGGCTGGGCTGGTTCGGCTTCAACGGCGCCTCGCAGCTCGCGCTGGGCACCGTGGCGGACGCCAATGCCGTTGCGACCATCTTCATCAACACCAACATCGCGGCCGCTGGCGGCGTGGTGGCGGCGATGGCGATGACGCAGCTCCTCTACAAGAAGGTCGACGTCACCATGGCCCTCAACGGCGCGCTGGCCGGGCTGGTCTCGATCACGGCCGAACCGCTGGCCCCGACGCTCGGCTGGGCGCTTTGCATCGGCGCGGTGGGCGGCATCATCGTCGTGCTGACGGTGCCGCTCCTCGACAAGCTCCATATCGACGACGTGGTGGGCGCCATTCCGGTCCATCTCTTCGCCGGCATCTGGGGCACGATGGCCGTGCCGCTGACCAATGCCGACACCAGCTTCGCCGTCCAGGCCACAGGTGTCGTATCGATCGGCCTCTTCGTCGCCCTGACGAGCCTGATCCTCTGGCTGGCACTGCGCGTCACCATCGGCATCCGGGCCAGCGAGGAGGAGGAAATGATGGGCATGGACAAGGCCGAGATCGGCGTCGAGGCCTATCCCGAGTTCGCCGCCCGCTAGGGCGTCCGCAATCATGGGCGCGGAGGCCCTCCCCTCGGGCCTCCGCTCTCCTCCCGCAGCCGCCGGCGTCCTCTGCCACCAGATCGGGGCGCCGGTGGCCAACCTTGGAGCCCGGAAGGTCCCCCCTCCCGGGCTCCATTTTTGTCCGGCCCCGCCCAGACGACCGGCCGCGCGACCGCCCAATTTCTGTTCAGGCTCGAGTCTGCACAGGAATTGGGCCGTCTGCCTCGAAACCGTGGTCAAACACTAGGCGCCTTGCGCCGCCTTCAGCCGCCGCCATGCCACGAAACCCTTGATTGCCGCTGCCTTCCAAAACGTCATCACCATGGCATGCCTCTTGATTGGGCAGGACGCTGAAGAACAGGTCCGGCAGGGGGAGCTTGCCCGGACATCTGGTGGCAACGAACAGGGAGATCCCTCATGGATCCGATCGAAAGCACCGGCGCCGGTCTCGGCGCAGGCGGCGACGTCTTTTTCATTCTGATGGGCGCCATTCTGGTCTTTGCGATGCATTCGGGCTTCGCCTTTCTCGAAGTCGGCACCGTGCGTCACAAGAACCAGGTCAACGCGCTGGTCAAGATCCTGGCCGACTTCGCGGTCTCGACGGTCAGCTACTTCTTCATCGGCTACAGCGTTGCCTATGGCGTCGACTTCCTGGTCAGCGCCGCCGAACTGAGCGGCGCCACCGAGGGCGCAAGCTACGGCCCGCAAGGCGTCGATCTGGTCAAGTTCTTCTTCCTGCTGACCTTCGCCGCCGCCATTCCGGCGATCATTTCGGGCGGTATTGCCGAGCGCGCCCGCTTCTGGCCGCAGGCCATGGCGACCGCCATCATCGTCGGCCTGGTCTATCCCTTCTATGAAGGCCTGGTCTGGAACGGCAATTGGGGCTTCCAGGACTGGCTCGAAACGGCCTTCGGCGCGCCCTTCCACGACTTCGCCGGTTCGATCGTCGTTCACGCCGTCGGCGGCTGGCTGGCCTTTGCTGCCGTCATCATGCTGGGCCGCCGCGCCGGCCGCTATACCAAGGAAGGAAAGCTGATCGGCTTCCCGCCCTCCTCGATCCCCTGGCTGGCGCTCGGTTCCTGGCTTCTCTGCATCGGCTGGTTCGGCTTCAACGTGGTCTCGGCCCAGTCGCTCGAAGGCGTCTCCGGCCTTGTCGCAATGAACTCGGTGCTGGCCATGGCAGGCGGCATCCTGGCATCCCTCGTCATTGGCAAGAACGATCCGGGCTTCATTCACAACGGCGCGCTGGCCGGCCTCGTCGCCGTCTGCGCCGGTTCGGACATCATGCATCCGGTCGGCTCGCTGATTGTCGGCGGCGTCGCCGGTGCGCTTTTCGTGGTCATGTTCGACTTCTGCCAGCGCCGCCTGCGCATCGACGACGTGCTGGGCGTCTGGCCGCTGCACGGGCTGTGCGGTCTCTGGGGCGGTCTGGCGGCCGGCATCTTCGGCATGGCCGAACTGGGCGGGCTCGGCGGTGTCAGCTTCATGAGCCAGCTTGTCGGCTCGCTGGCCGGGGCGGTCTATGCGGCCGCGCTGGGCTTCGTGGTCTATGGCGGGCTGAAACTGATCATCGGCATTCGCCTGACCCAGGAAGAAGAGCATCGCGGCGCCGATCTCTCGATCCACAGCATCGGCGCCAATCCGGAATCGGAAATACCGGTTCGCTGACGCCACAATCCGGGGCGGCGCAACGCCGCCCCGGATCATTAATCAATGGTTAATGATTTGCTTGCAATTGTGTGGATAAGGCGCGGGAATTCCACAGCTTTTTCCACCGGTTGCAACCTTCGGCAGCACTGGACCCACCTGACTGCCACCGCTAAGATCGCGCCAGCTCACGAAGCTTAACCATCGGAACCCGCCGATTTCCTGCAGATCCGGGCCGAACCCCGCGCGAGATACATGACGGACAGTGCCGCCTCCCGTTTCGACCGCCTGCCGGACAGCCCCTTCCCGCGCCTCAACGCGCTGATCGAGGGTCTGGCGCCCGGCAAGCCGCCGCTGGTCATGTCCCTGGGCGAGCCGCAACACGCCTTTCCGCCCTTCGTACTCGACGAAATCAACCGCCATGCGGGGCTTTTCGGCAAATATCCGCCGATTGTCGGCACCGCCGAATTCCGCGCCGCCGCCGCCGGCTGGCTCGGCCGGCGCTATGGGCTCGCCGATGAGATCGGCAAGGATCGGGCGCTCGATCCCGAAACCCGGATTCTGCCGGTCAACGGCACCCGCGAAGCACTCTTCAATATTGCGCTGGTGGCAACGCCGCCGCAAAAGCGCGGGCAACGGCCGGCCATCCTGATGCCCAACCCCTTCTATCAATGCTATGCGGCGGCCGCGCTGGCCGCCGGCGCCGAGCCGGTCTATGTCGCGGCGACCCGCGAAACCGGCTTCATGCCCGATTTCGAGGCCCTGCCGGAAGAACTTCTGGCCCGCACCGCCATGATCTATTTCTGCTCGCCGGCCAACCCGCAAGGCGCGGTTGCGAGTCTCGACTGGCTGACCGCCCTGATCCGCCTCGCTCGCCGCCATGGCATCGTGCTGGCGATCGACGAATGCTATGCCGACATCTATGACCGCGAAGCCCCGGCCGGCGCCCTGCAGGCGGCGCTGGCCGCCGGCAAGGACGAGCCCGACCCCTTTGCCGATCTGATCGTCTTCCATTCGCTCTCCAAGCGCTCGAGCCTGCCGGGCCTGCGTTCGGGCTTTTGCGCCGGCGGCCGCATGCTGATGGCCCGCTTTCGCAATTTCCGCAACATCGCCGCCCCGCAAGTGCCTTTGCCGCTGATGGCGGCCTCCGCCGCCTGCTGGGCCGACGACGCCCATGCCGCCGCCAATCGCGATCTTTATCGTGCCAAGATCGATGCCGCCGAACGCGTGCTGGGCAATCGCTTCGGCTTCTACCGGCCGGCCGGCGGTTTCTTTCTCTGGCTCGATGTCGGCGACGGCGAACGCGCCGCGCGCGACCTTTGGGTGCAGGCCGGCGTGAAAGTGTTGCCGGGCGCCTATCTCTCGCGCGAAGATTCGCCCTACGGTCCGCCGGGAAATCCGGGGGCCGCCTATATTCGCGTGGCGCTGGTCGACGGTCTCGCCGAAACCGAAGAGGCGCTGGTCCGCATGGCGGAGGTGTTGTGATCGGTGCCCTGACGCGGGCCGGCCGCAAACCCGCAGCGAAGAAAAGCAGGACGCCTCCGGGAAACGGCTCCCGGCGGCAGGACGCCCCGAGGGGCCATCGGAGGATGCAGCGCGTGAGGAGCTGGCTCGTCAACCCGCTCGCCTATCTCCCGCCGGCGTTGCGCGCTTTTCTGGCGCGCCGTGTCTTCGAAGGCGTCGGCGTGCTTTTGCTGACGCTCGGCGCCTTCGGCTTGCTGGCCGTGCTGAGCTGGTCGATCGACGATCCGAGCCTCAATAACGCGACGACGCGCCCGCCCGGCAACTGGATGGGCCTGCCCGGCGCCTATGTCGCCGACATTCTCCTGAACGCGCTGGGTCTGGCCTGCCTGCTTCTGTTGCTGCCCTGCTTCGTCTGGGGCGCGCGCGCCTTTGCGCATCGCGGCACGAATCTGCTGGTCTTCCGCGTTGCTGCCTGGCTGGCCGCCACGCTCTTTGCCGCCATGGCGCTCAGTGCGATGCCGCGCTTTGCCTTCTGGCCGCTGGCGCTCGGTCTTGGCGGATTGCTGGGCGACGGCCTGGCCGCACTCGGCTTCTCGCTCTTTTCGCCTTTCACGGTCGACGCGCTGGCCTGGACACTGACCGCGCTGCTGACGGCGCCGGTCGCGCTTTTGCTGATCCTGTTCGCCGCCGATATTTCCTTCGCCGATCTGAAGGCCGCCGCGCACTGGCTGCGCAACCTGCGCAAGGCCGACATCGACGCCGGGGAAGAGCGGCGCTACACATCGGGCGCGCGGCCGCGCCGCCGCGCGGACACAAGGGACGAGACGCCCCTCCGCCCGCACCGCCCCGATGTCGAGCCGAGCCGTCTGCGCATCCTCGCCTGGGAAATCGGCGACCGCCTGACCGACTGGCGCGACCGTCTGTTGCGCCAGGGCGATTACGCACCGTTGACGCCGGAAGAAATCGAGGCGGCTCGCGCCGGCCACCTCGGCGGCTTCGGTCAGCGCAATGCCGGCGAAACGGCTGCCGAGCGGCGCGCCCGCCGCCGTCAGACACGCGATGCGCAGGCCATCGGGGAACGTCTCGAACCGCGGCCGGCCAACCGTCCCGGCCCGCGCGTGGCGCGCAGCGATGTCAAACCGGCAAGGCCGTCGAACCGCGCCGCGCGTGAAGCGCAGCCGAAACTGCCGCTGGAACCGGCCGGCGACTATCAATTGCCCCCGCTCAGCCTGCTCGCAAGACCGAAGCCGCCGGCCATGACCGCCAAGCTGACCGACGAGGCGCTGCAGGCGAATGCCCGCCTCCTCGAATCCGTGCTCGACGATTTCGGTATTCGCGGCGAGATCATCTCGGTACGCCCCGGCCCGGTCGTCACGCTCTACGAACTCGAACCCGCACCCGGCATCAAGTCCTCCCGCGTGATCTCGCTGGCCGATGACATCGCCCGCTCGATGAGCGCCGTCTCGACCCGCGTCGCCGTCGTGCCCGGCCGCAATGTCATCGGCATCGAACTGCCCAATGCGCGCCGCGAAATGGTCTATCTGCGCGAACTGCTCGAAACGCGCGACTACGAGAATTCGAGTTCGAAGCTGACGCTGGCGCTCGGCAAGAATATCGGCGGCGAGCCGGTCCTGTCCGATCTCGCCCGCATGCCGCATCTGCTGATCGCCGGCACGACCGGCTCCGGCAAGTCGGTCGGCATCAACACGATGATCCTGTCGCTGCTCTACCGGCTCTCGCCCGATCAGTGCAAGCTGATCATGATCGACCCCAAGATGCTGGAACTCAGCGTCTATGACGGCATTCCCCATCTCCTTGCGCCCGTCGTCACCGAACCCAAGAAGGCCGTCGTCGCGCTGAAATGGGTCGTCAAGGAAATGGAAGACCGCTACCGCAAGATGTCGAAAGTTGGTGTACGGAATATCGACGGCTACAACACCCGTGTCACGGAAGCCAATGCCCGCGGCGAGGTGCTGGTACGCACCGTGCAGACCGGCTTCGATCGCGAAACCGGCGAGGCGATCTACGAGGAAGAGGAAATGGACCTCGCGCCCATGCCCTTCATCGTCGTCATCGTCGACGAAATGGCCGACCTGATGATGGTCGCCGGCAAGGAGATCGAGGCTGCCGTGCAGCGTCTGGCGCAGATGGCACGCGCCGCAGGCATCCACATCATCACCGCGACGCAGCGTCCGAGCGTTGACGTCATCACCGGCACCATCAAGGCGAACTTCCCGACCCGCATTTCCTTCCAGGTCACCTCGAAGATCGACAGCCGCACGATCCTGGGCGAACAGGGCGCCGAACAGCTGCTCGGTCAGGGCGACATGCTCTACATGGCCGGCGGCGGCCGCATCAGCCGCGTGCACGGTCCCTTCGTGTCGGACGAGGAGGTCGAGAAGATCGTGACCTTCCTGAAGAAGCAGGGCGTCCCCGAGTACCTGGAGGCCATCACCGCCGAGGACGAGGAGAGCGGCGATCCCTTTGCCTTCGACAGTCCCGGCTCGGGCGACGATCTCTATGACAAGGCGGTTGCCATCGTGGCGCGCGACAAGCGGGCCTCGACAAGCTACATCCAGCGCCGCCTGCAGATCGGCTACAATCGTGCCGCGCGCCTGATCGAGCTTATGGAAGAACAGGGCGTGGTCAGCCCGCCCAATCATCAGGGAAAGCGCGAGGTTCTGGTCGGCGAACGTTGATTTCAGACGCAAGCGCACGGCCCTGCCGTTAGGATTCCGGCAAGACAACGTCGCCAAAACGCCCAACCAGCCTCCAGATTTCGCCACAAAGGTTGCCCATGTTGATCGCCATGAGAAACTTTGACCAGAACCGGCGCCGCCGCCAGGGCATGCTGTTCGCGGCAGCCGCCATCGGTATCGGCATGCTGATCGTGGCTTTTGCCAGCGCCGGCGGAACCGCACGCGCCGAAACATCGGTGCCGCCGGGAGCCGCGACGCAGGACGACGCGGCCGCACTGGCCGCCGCAAGCGCCTATCTGGCGGCCCTGGAGAATATGCAGGGCGACTTCCTGCAGCTCGGGCCCGATGGCTCGGTTTCGGAGGGCAAGTTCTATCTGCGCCGTCCCGGCCGTCTGCGTTTCGAATATCAGCCGCCGGACAATCTCCTGGTGGTGGCCGACGGCACCTGGGTCGCGGTCAAGGACAGTGCCTCGCCGGCACAGCGCTACCCGATCGCCTCGACGCCGCTGAGCCTCTTTCTGGCCGCCGATGTCGATCTCGCAAACAGCGCCCGGGTTCTCAAGGTCGAGAGCCAGCCCGGCGCCCTGCTGATCACCCTGGCCGACCGGGCCGGCGAGGCCCCCGGCCAGATCACGCTGATTTTCGACCAGCCCAACATGCAGTTGCGCCAATGGGTCGTGACCGATGCCCAGGGCCTGCAAACGACAGTGGCCTTGCGCAATGTCCAGTCGGGCATTCGCGCCGACAATGCGCTCTTTACCCTGCGCGACGAGCAACGCCCGGCCGTGGGCGGCAAGCGATAGGGCCTTCCGTCGAATATACTCGACAGCGGCAGGATGCAGCGCCTTGACCATGCATGGGGGCAGCATGGTAATTTGAACAGGCATGACCCGAAAATTTCCCAGCCCTGCGCGGCGGCGCCCTGTGATCGGCGTGCCTTGCGACGTCAAGATGCTCGGGCCGCATCCCTTCCATGCCGTCGGCGAAAAATATATCGCAGCCGTGGATGGCGGCGCTGATTGCCAGCCCGTGCTGCTGCCGGTGCCGCGCGCGCCCCTCGACACCGCCGCCGATCTCGAGGAAATCTTCGCGCTCTGCGACGGCGTTTTCCTGACCGGCTCCCATTCGAATGTTCATCCCGAGATTTATGGCGGCTCGCCGCCGCGCGAGGGCGTGTTGCTCGACCGCCAGCGCGACGCCCTGACGCTCGATCTCATTCGCGCCTGCGTCGCGCGCGCCGTGCCGCTCTTCTGCGTCTGTCGCGGCTTCCAGGAATTGAACGTCGCCTTTGGCGGCACGCTGCATCAGCATCTGCAGGAGGAGCCCGGCGAGCCGGGCTTCGCACCGCGCCTCGACCATCGCGAGGCAAAGGACGATCCGCTTGAAATCCAGTATGGCCCGGCGCACCGGGTGACATTGACGCCGGGCGGCGTCTTCGAACGCCTGCTCGGAGCGCCGGCGGTCGAGGTCAACTCGCTGCACGGACAGGGCATCGCGCGGCTCGGCGCCGGCCTGACCGTCGAGGGTCGCGCCCCTGACGGCACGATCGAGGCGATGCGCGTAACCGGCGCGAAGGCTTTCGCGCTCGGGGTGCAATGGCACCCGGAATGGCGCTACTGGGAGAACCCGGTCTCGCAGAAACTCTTCCGGGCATTTGGAGATGCGGTGCGCGAAGCAGCCGCAGGCAATACGGCGACACAGGAAAGCAAGGTGCCCCATGGCGATGGGCGAGGAGAAGACGGAGAAGGTCGGGAACACGGAAGACCTGATCAAGTGGCTTAAGGACCGCCGCATCACCGAAGTCGAATGCATGGTCTCGGACATGGCCGGCATCGCGCGCGGCAAGATCATCCCGACACGGAAGTTTGTCACCGGCCTCAACGAACGCTCGCTGAAGCTGCCGGAATCGATCTTCGGACAGACCGTGACCGGGGATTATGTCGACAGCGACTTCCTGGGCGATATCGAGCCCGACATCATTCTCGACCCCGATCCCGCGACCGTGCGCGTCGTTCCCTGGTATGACGAGCCAACGGCGCAGATTATCTGCGATGCCAATTACCGGGACGGTCGTCCGGTGCCGATCGCGCCGCGCAACGTGCTGAAGCGTGTCCTGAAACTGTTCGACGAGAAGGGTTGGCAGCCGGTCGTCGCGCCCGAAATCGAGTTCTACCTCGCCGCCAAGAACATCGACCCCGACTATCCGCTGGAGCCGCCGGTCGGCGCCAATGGCCGGCAGGAAACGGCACGTCAGTCCTACGGCATCGACGCGGTCAATGAATTCGATCCGATCTTCGAGGACATGTACGATTTCTGCGAGGCGCAGGATCTCGACATCGACACGCTGATTCACGAGTCGGGCGCCGCCCAGGTCGAGATCAATTTCGATCACGGCGATCCGCTCGAAATCGCCGATCAGGCCTTCCTCTTCAAGCGCACCATGCGCCAGGCCGCACTCCGTCACGGCATCTATGCGACCTTCATGGCCAAGCCCTATGAGGGCGAGCCCGGCAGCGCGATGCATATCCACCAGTCGATCGTCGACAACGAATCCGGCGACAATCTCTTCGCGACCAAGGCCGGCAAGGACACGAAGCTCTTCCTCGCCTATATCGCCGGCCTGCAGAAATTCCTGCCCGACGCGATGGCGCTGATCGCGCCCAACGTCAATTCCTACCGCCGCATCGTCCGCGACCACGCCGCCCCCATCAACACCCATTGGGGCCACGAGAACCGCACGGTCGGCCTGCGCGTGCCCGAAGCCAAGCGCAACGGCCGCCGCATCGAGAACCGCGTGCCGGGCGCCGACGCCAATCCCTATCTGGCGATCGCCACCTCGCTGGCCTGCGGTTACATCGGCATGATCAACGACCTGAAGCCGACCAAGGAGATGACCGGCAACGCCTATGACAGCAAACGCTATGCGCTGCCGCGCCATCTCCTCGACGCGCTGGACAATCTGCGCACGGCGTCCGAACTGAAGGAAGTGCTTGGCCAGGATTTCGTGCAGGTCTACATGGACGTCAAGCTGACCGAACACGAAGCCTATCAGCAGGTGATCTCCGCCTGGGAGCGCGAGCATCTGCTGCTGAATGTGTGAGAGTGATGCGTGCGCTACTCTGGACCGGCACTGTCATAGACCTGACGATCTTCCTGCCGGCCCTGTACGCGGTCGCTGCGGCATTGGCCACATCCGGCATGGCGGGCGAGCCGGCATGGTTCAAAGTACCCTGATACTCACTTTACCGGTCTTGTGCATCGCCGCGCCGGCCTTGGCATGGAAGCAATTCGACCGGTCTCAACACGGATTTGCGATCCTGTTGATCCTCGTTCCTGTGGCGCTGGCGGTTATTCTGGTTTCTTTGCTCGCGTTCGGGTAACGCGGTCGCCATGAGCAGCGACGCATCACGGCCGCGGCCTGAATGCACCTCGCCAAGCACGCGCCTGCTCTTGAACGTCTGACCGCTCAGCCCGCCACCTTCGCCGCCAGTTGCTGCCGCTTCATCTCGGCCTGCATGGCGCGCGTCGTCTCGCCCTTGCCGTCGGGCGCCCAGCCGGGCGCGGCGAAGAGATAGCCCATCGCGTCGCGCAAGCTCCGCGCCTTGCGCAGGTCGCGCGCGATCGCGACCCATTCATGGAAGATCGCCTTCGCCGGATTGCGCGTTTCGAGTTGATGGCGAATGCCGAACACCGGCTCTTCGACTTCCCTTTCGAACGTGCCGAACAGCCGGTCCCAGACGATGAAGGTGCCGGCGTAGTTCTTGTCGCAATATTGCAGGTTCGAGCCGTGGTGAACGCGATGATGCGACGGCGTGTTCATCACCCATTCGAGCGGACCGAGCCTGCCGATGTGCCGCGTGTGCAGCCAGTACTGATAGAGATGGTTGATCGACAGCAGCGCGATCGCCATTACCGGATCGATACCGGCCAGAACCACGGGAATGAAAAGCAGCGGTTCGAGCCAGGCTTCGACGAAGGACGCACGCAACGCCGTGCCGACATTGAAATACTGGCTGGAGTGATGGTTGACATGCGCGGCCCAGCCGAAACGGACCTCGTGGATCGCGCGGTGATACCAGTAGAAGAGAAAATCGATGAAGACGAAGGCGGCGAGAATGAGCCACGCGCTGCCCGCCCAGTCGATGTCGAACAGGGCAAACTGGTGGAGCCAGTAGAGCGCCGCCAGCACCGTCGCGGCCGAAAGCGCGATGGTCGCCGCATAGAGAAGCGCCATGACGACCGAGCAGGCTGAATCCGCCACCTCGTAATATTTCTTTCGCAGCAGCCAGGTCAGACCGACATCGACACCGATCAGCCCGAGCAGGAACCAGATCTGGTCCACGTCCCGGATATGCAGCAGCCCTTCCAGAAATTCATGCATGACCCGCACCTTTCACCCAACACTTGTTATGCAAAGAATTATTACAGAACAAACGTTGTGTAAAGAAGAAATCCGGGATAGATTTGCGCCATGCCGAAAATCGTCGATCACGACGCCCGCCGCCGGGAAATTGTGGAAGCAAGCTGGGAAGTGATTGCCGGGGAAGGTCTCGACGGTCTGACCATGCGCAAGATCGCCACTGCCGCGGGCTGCACGACCGGGCGCCTGACCCATTACTTCGCCGATCGCGAAGAACTTGTCCTGGCGGCGTTGCGGGCCGTCTACGCCGCCGCCGCCGCCCGCATGGCCGTGGCGCGGGATGCCGACGGCCCACCCCGCCAGAGGCTCCTGCGGATGCTGGAGGAAACGCTGCCCCTCGATGAAGCCCGTTTGCGGGAATGGAAGATATGGATCGCCTTCTGGGCAGCGGCGGCGGCGGACAATACGCTGGCCCGGGAAAACGATGCCCGGCACAACGAGTGGCGTGCCTCGATCCGGCCCTTGATCTGCGACATCGCGCCGTCTGCGGATGCCGCCCACGAGGCCGAGCGCCTTGTCGGCCTCGTAAACGGCCTCGGTCTCGAGGCCGCCATCAGCCCGACGAAGCAGAACCGGGCACGGGCCCGCGAAACGCTCATACGGCACCTGGAAAGCCTGATCGGGCGCTAGCGCCTTGCTTGGCCGGATCGGCGGATTGGGTTAGCTTTTCCCTATGTTGAGCCCTGTCCAATTTCTCGTCTGGCCGAAAACCAAGCAGGAACTGCTGATCCTCTGCGCGCGCATCGGGTACAACCCCTAGATTCGCTCCGCCCGCGGGCTGTGCCGCCCGCCCCAACCGGTATTTTTCAACCGTTCGGATACGGAGCAGAAGTCATGTCGCAAACCGCCGCAATTTCAAACCAGACCAGACGCTGGCAGGAGATGGATGCCGCCCATCATCTCCACCCCTTCACGACGCACAAGGAGCTCGCCGGCAAGGGTGCGCGCGTCATCACCCGCGCCGAGGGCGTCTATCTCTACGACTCGGAAGGCAAGCGCCTGATCGACGGAATGGCCGGCCTCTGGTGCGTGCAGGTCGGTTATGGCCGCGAGGAACTGGCGGAAGCCGGCTACAAGGCGCTGAAGGAATTGTCCTACTACAACAATTTCTTCCAGACGACGAACCCCTATGTCGCCGAGCTGTCGCAGAAACTGGCCGATGTCTGTCCGAAAGGCATCGACCGTTTCTTCTTCGCCAATTCAGGTTCGGAAGGCAATGACAGCGCGGTCAAGATCATCCGCTATTTCTGGAACCTGCAGGGCAAGCCGAACAAGAAGATCTTCATCGCCCGCAAGAAGGCCTATCACGGCGTCACCATGGTGGCCGCCTCGCTGTCGGGACTGACCCATATGCATCCGCAGGCCGATCTGCCGCTGCCGGGTTTCGTGCATGTCGAATGCCCGGACTGGTTTGCCGAAGGCGGCGAACGCACGCCCGAGGAACACGGTCTGATCACGGCGCGCAGTCTTGAGGAGAAGATTCTCGAACTGGGCGCCGAGAATGTTGCGGCCTTCGTCGCCGAACCCATCCAGGGAGCCGGTGGCCTGATCATTCCGCCGGCCAATTACTGGCCCGAGATCCAGCGGATCTGCCGCAAATACGATGTGCTGCTGCATGTCGACGAAGTCATCTGCGGCTTTGGCCGCACCGGACAATGGTTCGGCTCCGATACTTTCGGCATCGAACCCGACATGATCAACATGGCCAAGGGCCTGTCGTCCGGCTACCAGCCGATCGCTGCGGTCGGCCTCGGCAAGCGCGTTGGCGATACCGTCTTCAATTCCGACGATGAGTGGTCGCACGGCTTCACCTATTCCGGCCATCCGGTCGCCGCCGCGGTGGCGCTGGCCAATCTCGAGATCATCCAGAAGGAAAAGCTGGTCGAGAAGGCGGGCGGCACGACCGGCGCGCATTTCCAGAAGAAACTCGCCGAGCTGGCCGATCATCCGCTGGTCGGCCAGACACGGGGCGTCGGCCTGCTCGGCGCGATCGAGCTGGTCAAGAACAAGAAGACCCGCGAGAAATATCCCGATCTCGGCACCGTCGGCGCCCAGTGCCGCAACCACTGCTTTGCCGAAGGGCTGATCATGCGCGCCATCGGCGACACCATGGTGCTGAGCCCGCCGCTGACGATTACCGAAAGCGAAATGGACGAACTCTTCGCCCTCGCCCGTCGCTGCATCGATCTGACGGCGCGCGATCTGGGGCTCGTCTGAGGCATCGCGCAAGACCCGGCGGGACACCCGGTGCGGCAAACGGCCGCATCGGGCCCGCTGCCAGGGCCGGACGCTTTTACTGCCAAGCCCTTGTTTTCAGGCTTCTTTTGAACCGTTCTACGGTCCGGGTTTGCGGTTTACGAATCTAGACAAGCCGTATTGAAGCCGGCCCGGCGCGATCCTATTTAGCTTTGTATGAGGGCCGAGCTTTAAAGCCGCCCGGGTGGACTGCCCCCGCTCACCCGGCGCGGTGCTCAGAGCCCCTTTAGCGCCGGTTCTTCCCCTCCCGGCGCCATACGCGCGAACAGCGCGGTTGCGCCCTGCCTCCCCCCGGCGGGGCGCAACTTTTTTGCGCCCCGCCATTCCTGTAACAGAGGATCAGGGAGCAGCTTTTGTCCCTGCCTCTCAATCCGGATATGCTCCCGGTCGGCGCGACTCGCGCCGCTCCCACCCATGGCAGATCATCTCATGTCGCGCTCCTTCGACGATTCCGGCGAACCGCATCTGACGATTTCCGACGCCGAGCTGACGCGGCTCGAGGCGGAGATTCCGATTCTGGCCGGCTTGCGTGCCTTTGCCGAGGAAGCGGTCAACATGCCGTGGTTCTCGAAGATTGGCCGCCCGCTCGACGCCGAAACGCGCGCCCTGGCCCGTTCCTGGCTCGACGGCCTGGGCTTTCCCGATGCCGAGGTCGCCCGCCTGCGCGACTGGGCCGAAGCCGCCGACGCGGCCGCGACGCTCGACTTCGATCCTGTGCATTGGGAAGCCGAGGAGGGTCTGCGCGCCGCATTGTCGGCGGAAGCACTTGAGCGTCTCAGCGAGGATGGACTTTCGATCGCGATGACCCATGTTTCGGCGCTGCTCGGAGAACGCATCGGCAGCGCGGTCCGCGATGCCGCCGCCTTCTGGGAAGTCGAGGACGAGGAACTGCTGAACGCCGCCGCCGGTGCCGCCCTTCATGCGGCACATGGCGCAGCGCTGGCACTGATCGTCGAGGCCGAGAGCGATCATCCCTTCCGGCGCAAGTTCTCGCTTTTTGCGCGCGGCCGCTGGCCCATTGGCATCGCCGGCCTGACGCTCAACATCTTCTGAACATCCACCTGCCAGATCGGACAAAGCCCACGTGAATTTCAAGATCGCCACCTGGAACATCAACTCCATCCGCCTGCGGATCGAACTTGTCGAACGCCTGTTGAAGCAGGAGAAGCCCGATGTGCTCTGCCTGCAGGAAATCAAGTGCGTCAACGACGCCTTTCCGTTGAAGGCGATCCGCAAAGCCGGCTACGAGCATGTCGCGATCAACGGCCAGAAGGGCTATCACGGCGTCGCCATTGCGAGCCGCATCCCCTTCAGGAAGATCGAGGCGCGCGAGTTCTGCGGCAAGGGCGACAGCCGCCACCTTTCGGTAGATCTCGACCTGCCGGGCGGTATGCGCGTACACAATTATTACGTGCCGGCCGGTGGCGACGAACCCGATCCCGATATCAACGAGAAATTCGCCCACAAGCTCGACTTCGTCCGCGAGATGACGCGGCTCTATGAAGGCCACAGGACCAAGTCGAAGAACCGCATGGTGCTGGTTGGCGATCTCAATATCGCGCCGCTCGAGCACGACGTCTGGTCGCACAAGCAGCTGCTGAAGGTCGTCAGCCACACGCCGGTCGAGGTCGATCTGATGAACGCGCTCTATGCCTCCCATGACTGGGTCGACGTGATGCGCCGCTTCGTGCCCGACACCGAGAAGCTCTATTCCTGGTGGAGCTACCGTGCCAAGGACTGGCTTGCCGCCGATCGCGGCCGCCGCCTCGATCACATTTGGGTCACGCCGGCGCTGGCCGATGCACCGACATCGATGAAGGTTCTGAAGGAAGCGCGGGGGTGGGAGCGGGCGTCGGATCATGCGCCGGTCATCGCGACGCTGAGGCTCTAGCTGGGGGGGCCAGCCTCGGGGTGAAGGCCTCGCCGCCGCCCGCTCCTGGGGTTCCTACCGTTGCCGATCTTGCGAGGAAAATTGGGGACTCTCTCGCATCGGTCTTTTTTTAGGGTAGATGCCCTACATTAGGGTATTGACCCTATTCTGGCAAGAGGGCAGCCTCGCCCCGGGGACAAGCCCGCCGCTACGTCCATATGTGACAGTTACGTGACAATTCGATGACAAAAAGAGCGAGGAACGGCCAGATGGCGTCAAAGACCAAGGACCGGATCCTTGCCGCAAGCCTGCGTCTCTTCAATGAAAACGGCTACGATGCCGTCACGACGGCGCGCATTTCCGAAGAGGTCGGCATTTCGGAAGGCAACCTCTGGTATCACTTCCGCACCAAGCGCGATCTCGTGCGCGCGCACCAGTTGGCGCTGTTCGTGCTGATCGACAGTCGCCTCGCCATCCAGTCGACACCCGAGACGGTGCTGGAGAGTTACGCGCTCTTCAATCGCATGGTCTTCGAGGAAGTCTGGACCTATCAGTTTCTCTATCGCGACCAGGCCGAATACGGCCGCACCTCGCCTGAACTCGAGGAACGCGTTCACCGCATCTATGAAATGACGACGACCATGCTGGTACGCTTCTTCCGCCAGATGATCGAAGCCGGCCATCTTGACATGCCGGCCGACGAACTGATGGCGTTGGCCGACAATGTCTGGATGGTGATCCGCTACTGGCCGAGCTTCCTGCGCGAGACCCGCCGTGTCGTCAAGCTCGACAAGGCCGCGCTCAATGCCGGCATTCGTCATCACTTCGCACTCTTCGACACGCATCTGACGCCGGAAGCGCGGACCTTCTTCACCAGAAAGGCCTATGCCTGAGCATCCTTGCTTGCCGGCGCTTCCTTCTTCTTCAGCGTCACGAAAGTTGCGGTCGAGCTGGCGGTTGCGATCAGCTTGCCGTCTTCCGATGTCAGCTCGCCCTCGATGAATCCGACCGACTTGCCGCGCTTGATGACGCGGCCGGTTCCGAGAATACGTCCTGGCCGCGCCGGTGTGAGCATCGAAACCTTGAGCTCCAGCGTCGGCGAAATCTGGCCCCATTCGAGATCGAGGCCAACGGCAAGACTCATCACATCGTCGAGCATCGCCGCAACCATGCCGCCCTGGATGCCCCCCCACATGTTGCAGAGCTCCGGCCCGGCATTGAACGCCACATTCACCACGCGCGCTTCGCGATCGGCATCGAGAATCTCGAGACCGAGATAACGGCTGGCAGGCGCCATCCGCTTGAACACCGCCTGGATATTGGGCGGCCAGTCCCGCTTCACATCTGCCTTGGTCTCACTCATCGAAGTTTCTGTCCTTCCTCGTCTCGTTCCGGATCTCATCAAGTCTGACGCCAAGCGCCACAAGCTCGTCACCAAGCGTCGAGAGCCGCGCGGCCAGCCGCGCGGCAACCGCCCCCGCGAGCTCGGGAAACTCGCCCATCAACCGCTGGAACATGTCGCGGCCGATCCGCAGCACCTGCAACGACGAAACGGCACGCACCGTCGTCAATCGCTGCTGCGGTTCGAACAAGGCCGTCTCGCCGACAAGGTCGCCGCTTTCAAGCCGAAGCGCCTGCGCCGCACCGTGGGCGTCGTACGCCAGCATGGCAGCTTCGCCATCGAGTATCAGAAGGGCGCAATCGGCCTCGTCGCCGGCCTCGAAAAGCGTGGCCCCGGGCGCATATTCGCGTCGCTCGCAGGTAAAGGCCATCACTTCGAGTCGCACCGCGTCGATGCCGGCGAAAAGGCCGGTACGCTTCAGCATGGCAATGGCGGGCTCGAGGCTCATGGCAGGAGCATAATGGAGGCGGCGCCGCAATCCCAACCCCATTTGCGCTCGGCGCGCGGCACGGTTAAGAAGTCCCGACGCCGCAATGGAGCGCATGTCATGGAACTGCCGATGCCGCAAATCGACTGGGACTGGCCCGACCCCTTCATCCATGAAGTGACCGTCGAGCCGCAACATATTGACGATTTTCAGCACACAAACAATGTCGTCTATCTGACCTGGATGGCAAAAGCGGCATGGGAGCATTCAAAGGCGCTCGGTCTCGACTTCGCAGCCTACAAGCGCCTCAATCGCGGCATGGTGGTCCGCCGCCATGAACTTGAGTATCTGGTTGCCAGCCACGCGGGCGAGCGCGTTCTCGTTGCCACCTGGATTACCGGAAATGACGGGCGGCTTCGCCTGCGTCGCCGTTTCCAGATGGTCAATGCCGAAACGGGGAAGACCCTGCTCCGCGGCTTGTCGGATTTCGTCTGCATCGACATCGAGTCGGGACGCGCGACCCGCATGCCGCCGCAATTCATCGTCGCCTACCGGCCGACCGCCCGCGTCGAGGGCGACTAGGCCGAAAGTACGGCCGCCTGCGCCGGATCGAGATACTCCTCAAGCGAGGTGATGCGGCCGTCTTCGACAAGGCAGACCACGCAGGCCGGCATGGCAAAATCCGTCCCGTCGGCCAGCGTCCCGCGCACGACATGCTGCTGCATGAAGCCGCCCGGAATGGAAAGCCGCCGCGTCACCTCGTAACGCCGGCCCGGAAGCTTGCGGTCCATCCATCGCAGCACCTTGAGGTTCTCTTCGACCGTCTGCACGCGCCGGCTGAAATTGTGCCAGATGCGTGCCTGCGGTGCATAAATGCGCGCAACCTCGTCGATATTCCCCGTTTCGACCGCATGGAAGAACCGTGCCGCCACATCGAACTTGTCGTCGTCCATGCCCGCCCTCTCACCATTCATGCATCACGGCACCAGCCGGTAGCCGCCGGTTTCCGTCACCAGAATTTCGGCATTCGATGGATCCTTTTCGATCTTCTGCCGCAAGCGATAGATATGCGTCTCAAGCGTATGCGTGGTAACACCGGAATTGTATCCCCAGACTTCGGCCAGCAGCACATCGCGTCCGACGACCTTGGCACCGGCCCGGTAGAGATATTTGAGTATGGCGGTTTCCTTTTCGGTCAACCGGACCTTCTTTTCCTGTTCGTCGACCAGCAGCTTGGCGCTGGGACGGAAGGAGTAGGGGCCGATCTTGAAGACGGCATCCTCGCTCTGTTCATGGCTGCGCAGATGCGCCCGGATGCGCGCCAGCAGGACACCGAAGCGGAACGGCTTGGTGACATAGTCGTTGGCGCCGGCATCGAGACCGAGGATCGTGTCGGAGTCAGTATCCGCTCCGGTCAGCATGATGATCGGCGCCTTGACGCCTGCCTTGCGCATCAGCCGGCAGAGCTCGCGGCCATCCATGTCGGGCAACCCGACATCGAGCAGCACCAGATCGACATGGTCCGCGCGAATGCGATCAAGCCCCGCGGACGCGGTGGGCGCCATGATGCAGGAAAACTCTTCATGGAGATCAAGTTGCTCGACCAGCGCCGTGCGCAGCGCATCGTCGTCGTCGACTACGAGAATCTTCTTTGTCGTGCTCATGGTTCCATCAGACGGGATAGCCGAAGCGCTTGATATGTGCCTCGAGCAAAGGCATGACGGGTTGCATATGCTTTTCATATCGCCGCCAGCGGTCGGCCGCAGTTGAATAGATAGGCTGCGTCACTTGCGAATAGGAGGGCGTCCGGATCGTACCACGCGCCAAGGCATGCGTGGCCGGATCGCTGACTGCCTCATGCCATGGTAACTCGAGAAATTCGAGCGCAGATCCGACTTCGCCGCGCAGATCGGCGATGAGACGTTCATAACGCACCTCATGCACATTCAGCGGCAGCAGCGCCCGATACTTTACCCAGAGCGTCATGACTTGGTCATAAAACCGGGCCGAACCGTCAAGCGTCAAGAAGTTGACCATGGCTCCATTCGGCACGAAGTCCTGCATGAAACAGGAAAGAACACAATCCGCCGGATGGCGTAGCGCAAACAGGATGCGCGCTTCTGGGAATACACGATGGATCAAGCCTGCATGAATCATATCTAGCGGCATTTTATTGACGACCGTCTTGCCTTCCAAGTCGGCGCCTTCCTTGCGCAGAGACGCCCAGTAAACCTGACGCGCCCTTTCGCGTTCCTCCTCATTCATTGTGGCAAGGGAGCGCGGATAGTCATCGAGCGACAAACGGACCGAACGGAGAAGTGGTAGTTCTTCAAACACTTGTACATCGGGATGCGCGTCGAGAATTTGATCAAGCAGCGTTGTCCCCGACCTTGGAAAGCCAACCAGAAAAACCGGTGCCGCCTTGTGGCATGGTTCAATGTTTCGTGGCGCCAATGTGCGCCATGACTTTATAGAATCTGCAGTAGTGATATCGATTAAGGTACCAACATCCCTCATAAATTTACCGAGATCCCTTTTCTCAAGCATCGACAACTCGGAGGTTTTCTCATTTTGAAGTCGAAAGTAGTTAAAAGCGGCGGGTAGATCGCCCAGCGCGTCGCAGAGCTGTGCCAACTCGGAGTAGAACAACCGGGCATCGCCCGGCGCCATGCTTGAAAATTCGAGCGATTCGAGCTGTTGCCGCAACTGAGCCAGAACGTCTTTTTTTCCCTTGTACATCCGGCGCTTTGCTTTGGTCAGCATATGAAAGGCCGACAAATTCATAGGTTCGATTTCAAGCGCCCGCTCTGCAATGGAAATGGCTTGGTCGAGATTTGAAAGCATCTCATGCGTCGATGCTAGAAAAACAAGAATTGCCACGGGCGCGGGACTTAGTTTTTCCAGCGCCGTCTCGCAATATTTGATCGCTGTCTTGTACTGACCCCGATTTGCCGCTGTCTCAGCCGCTCTCAGATATGGTGCGGGTTCATCTCCGCGCAATTCTATCAGTTTGTCAAAATCCACAGCAGCTTCGGTCAGTGCCGAATTGGATTTGTAGAGAATGCCGCGCTGAAGATAGACTTCTGCGTAATTAGGATCGACCGCCAACGCCTGCGCATAAGTGATCAGGGCCTCGTCGGTCTTGCCCTGATCGCGCTGCGCATTGCCGAGATTGACCCAGACATTCACATGATGGGGCATCATCGCGGCCGCCGCCGCGATCAGCTTCTCGGCATTCGCGGCATCGCCCTTGCCAAGCGCGACCAGGCCGAGGAGATGAAGCGCATCGGGATTCTTCGGATCGACCTTCAGCACATGTGCCGCCGCACGACCCGCATGATCGAGGCGGCCGGCCGCGAGATGTGCGCCACCCAGTTGCAGAAGCCGCACGAGGTCCTCCGCCGCCGGCTGTCCGCCGGGCCGGGAACCTGCGGCACCGGGCCGGAATCCGCCCGCCTGTCCGCCCCCTGGAATCCCGACGGTCGGCGCCCCCCCGCCAAAGGCCGCGCGCGGCAATCCGACCGTCGGCCGCGAACCGCCCTGCGGCGCGAATGTAGGGGTCTTGCTCGGCCCGGAAAAGGGGGGCTTTTTCGTCATACGCATCGTCCCGAAACAGCTTGCGCCCACGACCGGGGCGCGCGGGCCGGAGTTTGCCATAGCTCGGCGCGGTAACCAATGCGCGCGCCGCCGCCGGCCCGGCAAATCTTGCCGGTCGCGCGGCGCGCACAGCGTCCGGTCAGGCTTTGGAAACGGCACCTTTCCGCGCTTTTCATTCTGGCCCGTCATTTGCGTCGGGAACGCCATGACAGACGCCCTCACCCACCATGTGCCGCCCACCGCCGGCAAGCACAACATGGCCACCGCCGCTTTTGCCGAGCTGCGCGCGGCACGGCGCGAAGGGCACACGCCGGAAGGCGAGGGATTGAGCTTCAACGACCTTATCGACACGCTGAACCCGCTTCAGCACATTCCGGTCATTTCCGAAATCTATCGGGGCCTGACCGGCGACAGGATCAGCCCACAGGCCCGGATTGCGGGTGGCACGCTTTATGGCGGACCGATCGGCCTGGCCGCAACGCTTGCCAGCATGGCAATTGCCGGCGGCAACGGCGAGCGAGGCGTCGGCGATCGCCTCTATGCGTCTCTTTTCACGCCGGAAGACGCGGCAAGCGACACAGCGCTCCGCACCGTCAGTACCGATGATGGCGCCGGCGCGGCTGTGCTGGCGGCGGCGCGCGCCAATGCAAAGGCCGAGGAGACGGCTTCGATCGTCGCCGAAAACCCCGCACCGGCTTCGGTTGCCGCAGCGGCGGGCATGCCGCAACTGAGCCCGGAGGCCTTCGCCGCTCTGATCGGCTCGTTCGACGATCCCGCGCCCATCGAAAAGGGCCTGAGCAGCATCGCGCCGCAGATGAGCCTCGACATGGAGGGTCCGGTCGACGACGAAGAGCCTGCGGCCACACCTGCCGATATTCTGAGCGCCATGAACCAGGCACTCGACAAGTATCAGGCGCTGAAGCACGCACCTTGAACCGGGCTGGTCAGCGGCGCGGTCGCCGCCTAACCTGATCCGGTAATGACCCGATCCGCAGATATCGAAGTCACAGCAAATCCGGGCGAAACACGCGGCCGCCTGATTTTCGGCGCGTGGGATTTTCCCTGTGCGCTGGGGCGCAGCGGATTGCGTGACGACAAGCGCGAGGGCGACGGCGCCACGCCGATCGGTCTTTTTCCGCTTCGGCAGCTGTGGTACCGGCCCGACCGCTTGTCCCCGCCGGCCACGGGCCTGCCGATCCGTCCGATTGCGCAAGGTGACGGCTGGTGCGATGCGCCGGGCGATCCGGCCTACAACCGTCCGGTGCGCCTGCCCTATCCGGCAAGCGCCGAAACGATGTGGCGCGAAGACTCTCTCTACGATCTCCTCGTCGTGCTCGGCCACAATGACGACCCGCCGCGTCCGGGTGCCGGCAGCGCGATCTTCTTTCATATCGCCAACGAGAAGAACGGCGTCCTGCAACCGACGGAAGGCTGCGTTGCGTTGCGGCTTGCCGACATGCTGAAAGTTCTGTCGCGCTGTACACCGCAGACGAAAATGCGGATCGGTGTGCCTTAGGTGCGCGCACCGAACAGGGCGCTGCCGACACGCACATGCGTTGCACCCAGCGCAATCGCCTTCTCGAAATCGCCACTCATCCCCATCGACAGGTTTGCGAGGCCATTCTCCCGTGCGAGCTTTCCAAGCAGCGCGAAATGAAGCGCCGGCTCTTCGTCAAGCGGCGGTATGCACATCAAACCATCAATGACGAGCTGCCATTCATTCCGGCACCGGGCAAGAAACGACGCGACCTCGGCCGGCTTGATGCCGGCCTTCTGCGGCTCTTCGCCGGTATTCACCTGAACGAAAAGACGGGGCAGCCGCACACCGCGCTCACGCACCTTGACCAGCGCCAGCGCGAGCTTCTCCCGGTCGAGCGTATGCATGACATCGAACAGCGCCAGCGCATCCTCGAGCTTGTTGCTTTGCAACGGCCCGATCAGATGGAGTTCGATATCGGCAAACCGTTCCTTTAGCATGGGCCATTTGGCGGCCGCCTCCTGAACACGGTTCTCGCCGAAGACACGCTGGCCGGCCTCGACAAGCGGCAATATGGCCGCTTGGTCGAACGTCTTCGACACCGCAACCAGCGTTACTTCTTGCGGCGCGCGCCCGGCCTCACGCGCCGCCTCGGCGATCCGCGAACGAATATCGGCAAGGCGGGCGGCAGGCGTGGTGGCGTCGGAGGCGATCGTTGTCATAGTCTCAGGCCTGCGCGTCGGAAAGGCAGCGGATGGGAGCGAAGCTAGTGGCAGGCAGCGCCAACGGCAAGGGGAGCGGAGCAGCGAAGGCGCGCGCGATGCGGGATGCCGCACGGCGGTTATCGGGCCGGAGGAACGGCATCGTGTTGATCGGCATGACCGACGCTTCGCGTCTGCCAGATCCGGACAGGGCACTCGACGCCCTGCCGGAGGGATCGGCCTTGATCTGGCGCGCTTATGGCGCGGAGCCAACGGCCACGAATCTGCGCAGGCTCGCCGCACGCGCCCGGGCAAGAAATTGTCTGTTGCTGATCGCAGGTGAGCCGGCATGCGCACTTCGGTTGGATGCCGTCGGACGGCATCTGCCGGAGCGCCAGCTCGGCCGCTCTCGCCGGAGCGTTCACGTGGCCGTTACAGCGGCTGCGCATTCCGAAATAGCCATCCGCCGGGCGGCCCGGATTGGCGTCGATGCCGTTCTGATCTCGCCGGTTCTGCCGACACTGAGCCATCGAGGGGCAAGACCGCTCGGTCCGGTGCGGCTCGCCCGCCTTGCCCGGCTTGCTCATGCCCTTGGACTTGCCTGCTACGCGCTGGGCGGCATCACCGACACGCGCGATGTCCGCCGCCTTTCCGGCACGGGCATAGACGGCGTGGCGGGGATCGGCTTTCTGCTCGACTGACCGTCAGGCGTAGTCCACCGGGATATAGCCGAAGCGTTGCATCTGGACACGATGACCGGCAACGATACGCTTGACTTGTTCGGACGTCAGCGCATCGCGCCACTGCTCGGCGCGGCCCTCACGAAAGAACGCCGGCGCCGCATCAGGACGTTCGAGAAAACCGCGTTCCTCTTCCTGTTTCTTCAATGCCGCAAACGATGAATGCGCAATGGCGCGCTGCAGCCGTTCGCCGGAAACCCGCAATCCGAGAAACGAGGCAACGGTTCCGAAATTCCTGACCGGATCGGCGGCGAGATCCTCGTAGCGCAGGACAAGCAGTTGAGGATTCGGCTGCGCCGTCCAGCTGCGAACATGTCCGGACCAGTCCGTATAGATCTCGGGAACATTGGTCGCGGAAAGCAGCGTACCCGCGCTTGAACGCCCCATCATCGCAATGGTCTCGTCGATCGAGAGGTTGAAGTGGTGATGCGCGGAAACGACAACGTCGAGCGGGTTGCGCAGCACATAAATTGCTCCGGCCGTCACTGCCATGTTGTGCAACGGCGTGCCCGCCCAGGATCCGAGATGGTTGTGTGTTTTCACGAAAACGGAATCGGCGAAAGCCCGGGTCATGTCGGACTGCCCGGCCGGACGCAACCGCGCCAACTCGGCAGCGCTCAACGTTTCGAGCGGCGCCGTCGCATGGGGTTCGTACCACCGGCGCAGGGATTCGCCGAGGCAGAAATTGGCGAGCTTGTTGATGTCAGCCGGCTCGGGAGCGTCGATCAGCAGATTGCACAGAAAACTCCGCAACCAGGTGTTGCCCGATTTGGGATAGGAGGCGAGCCAGATCAATGCACCCATGTCATGACCTATCCGTCGCGCTTGTCAGTCGACACACCGTCCCGGTAATCCTCGGGAATGTAGTCGAAGCGCGCCATCTGCACATGATGATCGGCAACGATGCGGCGAACCTGATCCGGCGTCAGCACATCGCGCCATTGCTCGGCACGGCCCTCACGGAAAAACGATTTGGCATTTGCAGGTCGTTCCCGGAAGCCGCGCTCGGCCTCCTGCGATTTCAGGACCTCGAAGGAGGAATGGCGGATCGCACGTGCGAGTTTTTCCTCCCCGGCCGCAAGCCCGAGAAACCGCGCAAGCGTGCCGAAGCTTTCCGCCGGCTTGATCAGCAGATCCTCATAGCGCAGCACCAGCAGTTTCGGATTGGCCTTCGCCGTCCAGCTCAGTACATGGTTCGACCAGGTGTCGTAGACCTCGGGCACATGCCGGACGCTCAGCCTGGTGCCCGCGCCGGGCTTCGCCATCAAATCGATGGCCCATTCCAGCGATTCGCCATAGTGATGGGCAAGCGAGGGCGCAACATCGAGCGGATTGCGCAGGATATACACCGCACCCGCCGCGACGGCCGCATTGTGAAGCGGGACATCGAACCAGGGCCCGTAATAATTGTGGCTCTTGACGAAGATCGAATTGCGGACCGATGCCGCCATGCGCGCCTGGGCCAGCGGCCGCAGCTTTGCCAGCTCGGCCGGTTCGAGCGTCTCGAGCGGAACCTGGGAGACCAGTTCGAACCAGCGCCGCGATGAGCCGCCGAGACAGAATTCATCGAGGGTGTTGATGTCGGCCGGCGTATCCGCATCGCGCACGAGATTGTGCAGGAAACTCCGCACCCAAGTATTGCCGGATTTCGGATAGGAGGCGAGCCAGACTAGCGTTCCCATGTCGATGCCTCGCTCGATACGGCCTCAGGACGCGGCACGGGATTCGTCCGGCGCGGGCACGGCATCCTTGTAGTCGGCGGGAATATAACCGAAGCGTGCCATCTGGACATGATGATCGGCGATGATCCGGCGAACCTGATCGGGCGTCAGCACGTCGCGCCACTGTTCGGCCCGCCCCTCGCGAAAGAAGGCGGCCGCCTTGTCGGACCGCTCCTTGAAGCCGGCCTTCTGCTCCTGCGCTTTCAGCGCCTTGAAAGACGAGTTGCGGATGGCGCGCTCGAGCCGCTCGGGAGATGGTTTGAGGCCGAGAAACTGTGCCACCTTCTTGAAATGCTTTCTTGGCTTGAGCAGCAGATCCTCGTAGCGGAGCACCAGCAATTGCGGATTGGGCACGGCGGTCCAGCTTGCGACATGGGTCGACCAGGAGCGATGCACCTCCGGCACATGCGTGTCGGTAACGGGTGTCCCCGCCCCTTCATTGGCAAGATGCGCGATTGCTTCGTCGATTGTCTCGCCGAAGTGGTGGCTGATGGAGATCGCCACATCGAGCGGATTGCGCAGCACATAGATGCCGCCGGCCGTGACATCCATATTGTGCAGCGGAACACCGAAAAACTCGCCGAGATAGTTATGCGTCTTGACGAAGACCGAGTCCGGAAAGGCGCGGGTGAAATCGCGATGCACGATCGGGCGCAACCTGGCGATCTCTTCGAGTTCAAGCTCCGCCAGCGGACGCGGCGCGCGTGGCGCATACCAGGCCGCGGCGGATTCACCGAGACAGAAATCGTCGAGATCGTTGATGCTGACCGGCGCGGCCGTGTTCCTGAACAGATTGTGCAGGAAACTGCGCATCCAGGTGTTGCCGGATTTGGGGTAGGAAGCGAGCCAGATCAGGGCGCCCATGTTGCGGTCTTTCGCTCTCGTCGAGGAAACATGCCCTGTCTAGCAAAGGACGGCGCACAAAAAAAGAGAGCGGGCACAAGGCCCGCTCTCTCGTAACCTGGGTCGTTTTCGAACGATCCGGTCGCCGAAGCGATCAGAAACCGATCGAGAGAACGAGACCGGCCGAGGTCGAGTCGATATCGGCGCCACCGCCAATATTGATCGTCGACATCTGCACATCGACGCCGACATCGACGCCGGAGCCGAGGTTGTAGCCGCCACCGGCCTGCCAGCTTTCGATCTCAGCCGAGAAGCCCGGGCTGCTGATCTCATCCGTCAGATAGGCCACGCCAACCGTCCAGGGACCCGTGCCGTAGGACAGACCCACGGTCCAGACTTCTTCCTCGACACCGGCAGCCGACGGAACCGGGACCGACGCCACGAGCAGGTCTTCCGACTGGTACCAGGCACCGCCGAGCGTGAAGCCAGCCATGCCGAGGTTGAGGCCGAAACCGAGTTCTTCCGGATCGGCCGCCGTCGGACCGGATTCGCCCGAAACGTAGAAGGCGTCGGCACCGACATCAACACCACCGAACGAGCCGGCATAGTTGAGAGCGATTTCGAACACGTCACCGATGTTGACGGCCGTGTTCGGCAGCAGGCCGAGACCGTTCGGGTTCGGGCCGTTGAACGAGGTTTCCGGCGTGTACGAACCGCCGAGCTGGAAGCCGGCGAAACGCGGCGTGAAGTAGGTCACCTTGTTGGCATCGGCAGCCATCAGCGAGAACGTCGAGTGGCGGAACGCCGAAGCGGCCAGCACGGCATTCAGGATGTTCGGGCTGTCGAGACCGTTGCCCGGCACGAACCAGGGCGAGGTGTAGTGCATCTTGAAGGCGGCGCCGTCGGTGCCACCGATCTCGAACCGGCCGAAGCCGCCTTCGAGGTAGGCGAAGAGTTCACGGAACACGGCGTCGTTGTTGTTGCCGCCAACGAGATTGCCGCCAACCGTTGTTGCAGCGGTGTTCCAGTCGTCGCCGAGCGAAAGCGTCGCGATAACACCGGCAACCATGCCGTTGTCGAGCGTGCCTTCGGCCTTGATGTCGATATTGCGCGCGACGAGCTTGACGGCGGTGTCGGTGAACGACGTTGCGCCGATGTCATCGGCGTCGATGACATAGAAGCCGGCCGTGACCGTGCCGCCGACCGTAACGGCCAGCGGATCGCTCGCGAGCGCCGGACCGGCGATCAGGCCGGCCGAGACGAGAGCAGTCGTCCCAAGGAGAATCTTTTTCATGTGTTCCTCGCAGTATCAGCTAAAAGCTGTTCCATTCGCACGAGCCATCGGAAATACCCCCCATGGCCGCGTCCATCGCCGGGCCGACTGAAACTGCCCCCCGAGCGCGTAACCCGATTAATCCGTTGATACCCCCTTCGGGTCAAGCGAACCGGCACGCATGGCGAAGGAATGTCGCCGCATGTTGCGGAAAGGGCACAAATCGGCGCCATTTGGTTAATGATCGGTTACCAAATCGACGCCTTGCGCCGCGGGTTCCGCTCCGGGGACTCAACAAAGATGGGGATTCAGGGCTCGGAAATCGTCTTCGAGCGCACACCGATTGCCTCTCGCCTGCCCATGCGGCGCTGCGGATTTTTTGTGCCTTGCGGGCAACAGTCGGTGCCGCCGGGACAGTGCCGGACAGCCGAACCGGGGCCCGCGACAACCGCGATTGCAGGAGACGGCTTTATCTCGCTATAAAGGCGCAGGACAAATGGATGATGCGCCGTCCGCAACGTGATTCGGCGCGCGAACTGGTTGCTCCCCGCAAGCCCTTGGCACAAGAACCGGCAGGCGGATGAGAGAGGCGTAACGCGAGAGGCTTGCCGTAAATCTGATGACCCATACCGGAACGAAAGGCGCCACCCGCGCCGCCGCCGCGCTGGCGCTCGCCGCCATGCTCGGCCTGACCGCCTGCGGTCCCTCAACCTCCAATTATCCGGGGCGTCCGACGGGCCAGGGCCCCAACAACCCGACCGGCGAACAGCAGCGCGAATCAATCTTCGGCGAGGACGGGCTGACGCTGTTCGGCGGCGGCTCGAACGACGCGGTTGAAGGCTCGGGCATCGGCGTCAACAGCTTCCTCTGGCGCGCCTCGCTCGACACCATCGCCTTCATGCCGCTGGTCTCGGCCGATCCCTTCGGCGGCGTCATCATCACCGACTGGTACCAGGACCCGAAAACGCCGGGCGAACGCTTCAAGGTCACGGTCTATATTCTCGACCGGCGCCTGCGCGCCGATGGCGTGAAAGTGGCCGTTTTCCGCCAGACGCGGTCCGATAACGGCAGCGGCGAATGGGTCGATGCGGCGGTTGCCGGCAACACGCCGCTGCAGATCGAAAACGCCATTCTGGTCCGCGCCCGCCAGCTCCGTATCAGCACCATCGAGGCCACCGAGCGCCGCTAGCGGTCCGGATTGAAGACGGACCAGCCGACGATCATGTCACCAAGTCCCAACGACCGTTACAACGCCCGCGCCGTCGAACCGAAATGGCAGAAGGTCTGGGAGGAGAAAGCCGTCTTTCGCACACGCGATGACGGCGCCGTTTCCGGCCGCCCGAAATATTATGTTCTCGAAATGTTCCCCTATCCGTCGGGGCGCATTCACATGGGCCATGTCCGCAACTACGCGATCGGCGACGTCATCGCACGCTACAAGCGGGCGCGCGGTTTCGACGTGCTGCACCCGATGGGCTGGGACGCTTTCGGCATGCCGGCCGAAAACGCGGCGATGGAAAAGAACGTCCACCCGAAGGGCTGGACCTACGACAACATCGCGGCGATGCGCGCGCAGCTGAAGGCGATCGGCCTGTCGATCGACTGGGAGCGCGAATTCGCCACCTGCGATCCCGAATATTACGGCCACGAACAGGCGCTCTTTCTGGATTTCCTCGATGCCGGCCTGGTCAGCCGCAAGAAGAGCACCGTCAACTGGGATCCGGTCGACAACACCGTGCTCGCCAATGAACAGGTGATCGACGGCCGCGGCTGGCGCTCGGGCGCGCCGGTCGAACGGCGCGAGCTGACCCAGTGGTTCCTCAGGATTTCCGATCTCGCCGACGAATTGCTGGACGGTCTCGACACGCTGGAACGCTGGCCCGACAAAGTGCGGACGATGCAGCGGAACTGGATCGGCCGCTCGGAAGGCGCGAAAGTCTTCTTCGCCATCGACGGCGTCCGGGACGCGCCCGACTACAGGCTCGAAATCTTCACGACGCGGCCCGACACCCTGTTCGGCGCCAGCTTCTGCGCGCTCTCGCCGCATCATCCGCTGACGCAATCGCTGGCCGCCGACAATGCCGAACTGCAGGCCTTTGTCAGGAAATGCGATCAGATCGGAACCTCCGAGGAAGCGATCGAGACGGCCGAGAAGCTGGGTTTCGACACCGGTCTCACGGCGCGCCATCCCTTCATCGAGGGAAAGACGCTGCCGGTCTATGTCGCGAATTTCGTGCTGATGGAATACGGCACCGGCGCGATCTTCGCCTGCCCGGCACATGACCAGCGCGACCTCGACTTCGCCCGCAAGTACAAGCTGCCGGTGATCCCGGTCGTCTCCCCGAAGGAATTGGACGCGACGGCCCGCGCCGCCTTCGTCGAAGCGCTGGCCGCGCATGGCACCGACGCCTTTACCGGCGACGGCGTGGCGGTCAATTCGGAATTCCTCGACGGGCTCGACGTCACCGCGGCCAAGCGCGCCGCGATCGAAAAGCTCGAAGCGATGAAGCTCGGTCAGGGCACGATCAATTACCGCCTGCGCGACTGGGGCATTTCGCGCCAGCGCTACTGGGGCTGTCCGATCCCGATCATCCATTGCGATGGCTGCGGCACCGTGCCCGTGCCGCGCGATCAGTTGCCGGTCACGCTGCCCGACGACGTGACCTTCGACAAGCCGGGCAATCCGCTCGACCGCCATCCGACCTGGAAGAATGTCGACTGTCCGAAATGCGGCAAGCCGGCGCACCGCGAAACCGACACCTTCGACACCTTCGTCGACTCTTCCTGGTATTTCGCGCGCTTCTGCGCGCCCCGGGCCGCAACGCCGACCGACCGTGCGGCGGTCGATCACTGGTTGCCGGTCGATCAGTATTTCGGCGGCGTCGAGCATGCGATCCTGCATCTGCTCTATTCGCGCTTCTTCAACCGCGCCATGCACAAGACCGGTCATGTCGGTCTCGACGAACCCTTCGCCGGCATGTTCACGCAAGGCATGGTCAATCACGAAACCTATCGCGACGCATCCGGGCACTGGTTGCCGCCCGCCGATGTCGCGATCGAGACGGTCGACGGCGCGCGCGTCGCCAAACGTCTGTCGGACGGCGCGCCGGTGACGATCGGCGCGATCGAGAAGATGTCGAAGTCGAAGAAGAACACGGTCGACCCCGAACAGATCATCGCGCAATACGGCGCCGACACGGCGCGCTGGTTCATGCTCTCGGACAGCCCGCCCGAGCGCGACGTGCAATGGACGGATGCCGGCGCCGAAGGTGCCTGGCGCTTCACGCAGCGCTTCTGGCGCCTGGCGACCGCGACGCCTGACGAGATTGCGCCGGCCGGTACGCCGCTGCCGGCAAGCTTCGACGATGCCGCGCTGGCGCTTCGCCGCGCCGCGCACAAGGCGCTCGACGCGCTGACCGACGATATCGAGAACCTGCGCTTCAACCGCGCGGTGGCGCGCATCTATGAACTGGCCAATGCGATTTCGGGCTTCACGCCGGCCGATGCGGCCGGAAAATGGGCCAAGCGCGAGGCGCTGGAGTTCATGGTGCTGGCGACCGCGCCGATGATGCCGCATCTGGCCGAGGAATGCTGGGCCGCGCTCGGCCACGAGACGCCGGTGGTCGAGACCGAATGGCCGGTTGCCGACAAGGCCCTCATCGTGGAAGACTCCGTCACGATTGCCGTTCAGGTCAACGGCAAGCGCCGCGACGAGCTGACCATCGCCCGGGACGCGGACAACCAGACGATCGAGCGGGCCGCGCTGGCACTCGACAAGGTGGAGAAGGCGATCGATGGAAAAGCGGTTCGCAAGGTCATCGTCGTGCCGGGCAAGATCGTCAATGTCGTGGTCTGACTTTCGCCTCGCCGCGCTGCTGCTGGTTGCGCTGGCGCTGCCCGCCTGCGGTTTCACGCCGCTTTATGCCGAGCACAGCGACAGGGCCGGCATCGCCGCCGAACTGGCGCTGCTCGACGTCAAGGCGCCGGAGAACGACATCGGCCGCGCGCTGAAATACGATCTGCTCGACATTCTCTCCTCGAGCGGCAACCCGCCCGCCAACCCCGCCTATCGCGTCGAGCTGGTGCCCTCGCTCTATGAGGAAGATGTCGCGATCGAACGCGACGCCGATGTGACGCGCAAGAATGTGGTGCTGGTCGTTCCCTTCCGCCTCGTAGACACCGCAACCGACAAGCCGGTGCTGCGCTCGGTCGCACGCACGCGCACCTCCTACAACCGCGTCGATTCCGAATTCGCCAACATCACCGCGGCGCGCGACGCGCGCGAGCGTGCGGCCAAGGCCGTGGCCGAGGACATCAAGCTGCAGCTCGGCATTCATTTCAACCGCCAGCCGCGCATGGCGGACGCAACCCTGTGAGCGAAAGGCGAAGCGCGCCTTGAAAGTCAAACCGCAGGAGGCCGATCGCTTTGCGGCCAAGCCGCCGGCGAACATTGTTGCGGTGCTGGTCTACGGACCCGATTCCGGCCTTGTGCGCCAGCGCGTCGAAACGCTGGCGCGGAGTGTGCTCGACGATCTGGCCGATCCGTTTCGTCTTTCCGAAATTTCCGACAGCGATCTGAAAAGCGATCCGGCGCGCCTGGCCGACGAAGCGGCGTCGATCTCGATGCTGGGCGGACGGCGCGTCGTGCGGCTGCGCGGCATCGCCGACGCCGCATCGAAGACAGTGGCGTCGTTTCTCGAGAACCCGGTCGGCGATGCGCTCGTGCTGGCCGAAGCCGGCGAGCTCGGACCGCGTTCCTCCCTGCGTCTGCTTTTCGAGGAAGCGGCCAACGCCGCCGCCCTGCCCTGCTATGCCGATGACGCGGCGACGCTGGCCGATGTGATCCGTACACGGCTCGGCGCGGCCGGCTTGCGCCCCGAACCGGCAGCACTCGACTATCTGCTTTCCCATCTCGGTTCCGATCGCGGCGTGACGCAGAACGAACTGGAAAAGCTGATGCTCTATATGGGCGCGGGCGAGACGGGCGCGGCCCGCGAAGTGACGCTGGCCGATGTGCGCGAATGCATCGGCGACAACGCGGCTTCCAATCTCGACGCGGTGATCGATGCGACGCTGGGCGGCGAACTCGATCATCTCGACACGGCGCTGGCGCGCGCGCGCGCCGCCGATACCAATGCGATCGCGATCCTCAATGCCCTGTCGCGTCATCTGATGCAGATGCATCTGGCCGCCGCGCATATCGAAAGCGGCAGCGACATCAACGGCGCGATGCGCAGCTTCCGTCCGCCGCTGCATTTCAAGCGCAAGGACGCGGTGACGCGTCAGATGAAAAACTGGAACCGCCGGAAGCTCGATCGCGCGCTGGCGCTGGCGCTCGAGGCCGAAGGCCAGTGCAAGACGACCGGCAGTCCGGCCGAGGCCATTTGTGGACAGACCTTGTTCAGAATTGCGCAGGCCGCGCGTCCGCGACGCGGAATGTGACAGCGCAAATGACAGCGGGACCCCCCCTCTGTCACGCAACTGTCAAAAAACTGTCACAAACGGAGTTATCCCCGATTTATCCCCGCCGCGCCAGGCGGATGCCGGACCGGTCCTGACAGGAAAGACACAGCCAAGTGCATCCCGGCCACACGGGGACAAGTCGCCGTCAGGCTTTTTCTGAACATAATCCGCCGCCATTGCCGGGACGGCGGCCGGCGCAACGGAAAACGCTCCGTATACGGATCAGTTGATCTTCTGCGCGTTGCGCCCCGCCAGGCGCCGGCAGATCTCGTCGAGCTGCTCCAGTGTCTTGTAGGCGATGGTCACCTGCCCGCCCTTGTCGCCGGAAAAGGAAATCTCGACCTTGAGACCGAGCTGGTCGGAAATGTTCTTTTCCAGCGCCAGCGTGTCGGCATCCTTCTCTGCCTTGGGCAGCGATTTCGGCCGCGTCGCCGAACCGGGCGCTTCGGATTTGCGCGTCAGCGCTTCCGCCTCGCGCACCGACAATCCCTTGGCGACGATCTCGCGCGCCATCTCCTCGGCCCGCGCCTGCCCGATCAGCGAACGCGCATGACCGGCGGTGAGCCGGCCCTCCTCGATCAGCGCCTGGACCGGCTTGGGCAGCGACAGCAGACGCAGCGTGTTGGCGACATGGCTGCGGCTCTTGCCGATCAGCTGCGAGAGCTTTTCCTGCGTATAGTCGAACTGCATCATCAGGCGGTCATAGCCGGCCGCCTCCTCGACCGCATTGAGATCGGCACGCTGCACATTCTCGATGATGGCGATCTCGAGCGATTCGGCGTCCGAGAGTTCCTTGACGATCACCGGCACCTTGTGGAGCTGCGCGGCCTGGGCGGCACGCCAGCGCCGCTCGCCGGCGACGATCTCGAAACTGTTGGCATCGCCCGCCACCGGCCGCACCACGATCGGCTGCAGGATGCCCTTCTCGCGGATCGAGGCAGCAAGGTCGTTGAGCTCCTCGGCCCGGAAGGTATGGCGCGGCTGGAACGGGTTGGCGCGCAGATGTTCGATCGGCACCTCGCGAATGCCGCGCGGCGCCTGTGCCGCGCTGTCGCCCAGTGCGAAAGCCGTGTCGTCGCCGATCAGCGCCGCCAGACCGCGGCCGAGACGGCTCGGGGTTTCCTCTGCCATGGTCGTCATCCTTCTTCCTCTGCCCCCTGCCGCCACCCGAAGGCGCGGCCTGCTGTTTGTCCGGTATGACCGGCCGTACCGGCCGGGCCTTGCCGCAGATCCGCGGAAAGGCTCGTTTTCCGCAACCCCGCCCGCCGGCATCACTACCGGGTAGGGCCTCTTGTCGAATCATTACAAGTGGTTAGAAGATTTTGTTAAGAGTCTTCAGACCACGGATTAAGTTAACGCAGACGCCTCACGCAGCGCTGCGCCGCAACGCTCTTTCGCGCTGGATCATTTCGGCGGCCAGCTTCATATAGGCCTTGCTGCCGGCACAGCGATGGTCATAAACCAGTGCCGGCTTGCCATAGGATGGCGCTTCCGAGATCCGGACATTGCGCGGAATGACGGTACGATAGACCTTGTCGCCGAGATGCGACCGCACATCGGAGGCGACCTGGTCGGAGAGCTTGTTGCGCTGATCGAACATGGTCAGCACGATGCCCTGGATTTCGAGCCGCGGATTGAGGCTGGTCTTGACGCGCTCGACGGTGCGCAGCAACTGGCTCAACCCTTCAAGCGCAAAGAACTCGCATTGCAGCGGCACCAGGATCGCATCGGCCGCCGTCATCGCATTGATGGTCAGAAGATTGAGCGAAGGCGGGCAGTCGATCAGCAGATAGGTATAGGGCCGCGCGGTCATCGCCGCTTCGGTTTCGCTGTTCTCGCGCTTCTTGCCGTGACGCGGCATCCGCGCCAGCGCATCGCGCAACCGGTGCGAACGGCGCGGCACCGAGGCAAGCTCCAGCTCGGCACCGAGAAGATCCATCGTGGACGGAACAATATCGAGACCCGGCACCTTGGTCGGCACCACCGCATCTTCGATCAGCGCCGCACCGATCAGCACGTCATAGGCCGAAACCTTGCGCTCGGCCCGGCCGATGCCGAGACCGGTGCTGGCATTGCCCTGCGGATCGAGGTCGACGATCAGCACACGCTCGCCAACCGCGGCAAGCGCCGTACCCAGATTGATCGCGGTTGTCGTCTTGCCGACGCCGCCCTTCTGGTTGGCAACCACCAGAATGCGCGGTCGATCCGTGGACGGAGCAAGTAGCGACGCGGCACTACCCGCGGAAACCGGCGTCGCGGCACCCTGGTTAAGGTCGATCGGCTCCATGGAGGCCTCGCAGCTTGAGCACGCATCCCGAGGGATCGGAACGGCTGGGGGAAAACTCGGCCTCAAATATCCACCCTTTGCGCGCTTCCGTCAATTCGCCTTCGATCCCCTGCCCCTTCAGGAACAGCCCGATTGTTTCGGTGTCGAAAAGCGGTGCGGCCCAGCCCAGCAGCCGCTCGAGCGGCGCCAGGGCCCGGGCCGAAACCACATCGGCCGTCGCACCCCTTTTGGCCGCGAAATCCTCGATCCGCCTTGCATGGACTTCGACCGGGGCGCCGGTTTCCCGCGCCACCTCGCGCAGAAAGACGCATTTGCGTTGGTCGCTCTCGACCAGATGCATGCGAAAACCGGGTCGATTCTTCAGTATAATGGCGATCACCAGCCCCGGAAAGCCGCCGCCGCTGCCCAGATCGACCCAATCCCGGGCATCGTCCGGCGCCAGGGCCGCCAGCTGGGCGGAATCGAGCATATGCCGGCGCCAGAGCTCGGAAAGCGTGGCCGAAGAGACCAGATTGATGGATTTCTGCCATTTCCGGAGCAGGGTCTCGTAAAGGACCAGCCCGGCCATTGTTTCACGTGAAACATGGGTAACGGCCGAAAAGGATTCCGCATCAATGACTTGCGCGCCGTCAGACACTATATGTTGGGACATACCGGGTCATGCCCCTCAAGCACTGCGCTTTTGTTTCACGTGAATCATTAACGTTGTCAGTGCAGCAGGGGTCACGCCATCGACCCTGGCCGCCTGCCCGAGCGTCGCCGGACGCGCCGCCGCCAGCTTCTGCCGGACCTCGATCGACAGGCCCTTGATCCCGGCATAGTCGATCCCGGCCGGCAGCCGCATCCCCTCATCCTTGCGGAAGGCCCTTATATCGGCCTCCTGCCGGCCGAGATAGCCCGCATACTGCGCCTCGATCTCGAGCTGTTCGGCGATCCCGGGCTCGAATGCCCGCATCTCCGGCCAGATCCCGGCAAGAACGCCTATATCGATATCTGGATGAGCCAGAAGGTCCATGGCCGACCGGGCGACGCCATCCTGATTGATCCTGAGGCCCCGTTTGACCAGCTCGCTGGGGCTGAGCCGCGCCGAACCGCAAAAGGCCCGCGCGGTCTCAAGCGCCGCCTGCCTGGCCGCAAAGACCCCCGCCCGCTCCGGACCGACAATGCCCGAGGCGATGCCAAGACCGGTCAGCCGCTGATCGGCATTGTCGGCCCGAAGCGTCAGCCGGTACTCGGCCCGCGAGGTGAACATCCGATAGGGTTCGCTGACGCCCCGCGTGATCAGATCGTCGATCAGCACCCCGATATAGGCCTGCGCCCGGTCGAAGACGACGCCCTCGCCGCCCCCGGCCGAAAGCGCCGCATTGAGCCCGGCCATCAGCCCCTGCGCCGCCGCTTCCTCATAGCCTGTGGTGCCATTGATCTGGCCGGCCAGATAGAGCCCCGGCAGGCGCCTGGTCTCCAGCGTCGGCTTCAGCTCGCGCGGATCGATATAGTCATATTCGATCGCATAGCCCGCGCGCCGCATGACGACATGCTCAAGCCCCGGTATCGTCTTCAGGAAGGCCAGCTGTACCTCTTCCGGCAGCGCCGTCGAAATGCCGTTGGGATAGATCGTGTCGTCGTCGAGGCCTTCCGGCTCGAGAAAGATCTGGTGGCTGTCGCGCTCGCGGAAGCGCACCACCTTGTCCTCGATGGAAGGACAATAGCGCGGCCCGACACCCTCGATCTGACCGGAATAGACCGGAGAAAAACCGAGATTTTCCTCGATGATCCGGTGCCCGGCCGCCGTCGTCCGGGTGATGTGGCAATTGACCTGTGGCCCGGTGATCTCGCGCGTCAGGAAGGAGAAGGGCACCGGCGGCCGGTCGCCCGGCTGTACCTCGAGCGAAGCCCAGTCAATGCTGGCGCCATCGAGCCGCGGCGGCGTCCCGGTCTTGAGGCGGCCGAGCCGGAAGCCCAGCCCGTAGAGCCGCTCCGAAAGACCCAGCGCCGGCGCCTCGCCAGCGCGGCCGGCCGGGATCCGCGTGGTGCCGAGATGGATCATGCCGCGCAGAAAGGTTCCCGTCGTCAGCACCACCCTTCCGCCGCGCAGGCTGCGGCCATCCTCGGTAACGACGCCGGCCACGACGCCATGTTCGACCAGCAGATCGCCGACGCCGGCCTCGATCACGGTCAGGCTGGAATGATTCAGAATCGCATCCTGCATCGCCTGGCGATAGAGCTTGCGATCGGCCTGGGCGCGCGGACCGCGTACGGCCGGCCCCTTGCGCCGGTTGAGCAGGCGGAACTGGATGCCGGCGCGATCGGCGACCCGTCCCATCAGCCCGTCCAGCGCATCGACCTCCCGCACCAGATGGCCCTTGCCGAGCCCGCCAATCGCCGGATTGCAGGACATCTCGCCGATGGTCGCGATCCGGTGCGTGACCAGCGCGGTGCGCGCGCCGGCCCGCGCTGCAGCCGAGGCCGCCTCGCAGCCGGCATGGCCGCCGCCGATCACGATCACATCGAAAGCTTCGCTCATCATTCCTGTCCGCGCGAGAAATGCCTGTCTCCGTAGCAACGGATTCAACGACAGCGCGTCAGAGCTTTAGTCGCTGGCGAGGCATGCGTCAAAACTTTTCCACATGCCGAAGGCGCATGGATGAAGATTCGCGCGCAAGCCTTTGAGGCGGAATCGGATTCTTCGCACTCCTCATGTTTCACGTGAAACAGGCCGCGTACTCCGCTTACCACCCTCCCCTCGGGCAGGGTCGAAAAATTGAGCGAAGCGAAAGTTTTCGGGGCGGGGGCGCGGCGCTTCCCATCCCTACACATCAACGACTATCTCGCGGGCATCTGCCCTGCCCCCGCCCCAAACGGCTAGCAGCCGTTTGACCCTCCCCGAGGGGAGGGTGGAAGCGTCCATCAATCCGGCTCATCACTTTCCGATGCAGAAATCGCGGAAGATCACGTCGAGCAGTTCCTCGACATCGACCCGGCCGGTGATCCGGCCAAGCGCACGGGCGGCCAGACGCAGATCCTCGGCGACGAGATCGGCCTCGCTGCCCTCGCCTGCCCGCACCAGCGCCGCGGCGCATTCGCGCAAGCCTTCGCGATGCCGGGCCCGGGTGATCAGCGGATGCTCGCTGACGCCATAGGCCAGACCGACCTTCTCGGCCAGCGCCGCCTCCAGAAGGTCCAGGCCGGCGCCGGTCGCCGCCGAAACGCCGATCACGCCGGCCGGCACCTCGGCCCCGAGATCGATCTTGTTGAGGAGCCTGATGTCGCCCGGCCGCGCCAGCGCGAAGTCGCCGGCATCCGGCGCAGCGACCACCAGCCGCAGATCGGCCCGTTCGGCGCGCTCCAGCGCGCGCCGCACCCCTTCCCGCTCGACGGCCCCCGCCGCCTCGCGCAGGCCCGCCGTGTCGGCCAGCGTCACCGGCACGCCGCCGATATCGAGCCGGACTTCGAGCACGTCGCGCGTGGTGCCGGCCTCATCGGACACAATCGCGGCCTCGCGCCGCGCCAGCCGGTTGAGGAGGCTCGACTTGCCGACATTGGGCGGCCCGACGATTGCGACCTCGATACCGTCGCGCAAGCGCTCGCCGCGCCCGCCATCGTCGAGATGCGCGGCGATCCCGGCCTGCAGCCGCGCGATCTCGGGGCCGAGTTTCGCGATCAGGTCGCCCGGCACTTCCTCGTCGGGAAAATCGATTTCGGCCTCGGCATGGGCCAGCAGCCGCACGAGGCGCGCCCGCCAGCCTTCATAGAGCTGGCCCAGCGCCCCTTCCATCTGCCTCAGCGCCTGGACACGCTGGGCCTCGGTCTCGGCATCGATCAGATCGGCAAGGCCTTCGACCTCGGTCAGGTCGAGCTTGCCGTTCTCGAAGGCGCGGCGCGTGAACTCGCCCGGCGCCGCCGCGCGCAGATCCGGCAGCCGCGCCAGCGCCGAGAGAACGCCCGTCACGACCGCGCGGCCGCCATGCAGATGCAGCTCGACGACATCCTCGCCGGTGAAACTTGCGGGCGCCGGAAAGAAAAGCGCCAGGCCGCGATCGAGCGCGGCGCCTGTTTCGGGATCGCTGAAACGGCGCAGCGCCGCCATGCGCGGGCGCGGCACGCCCTCCCCCGTCAGCGCCTCGAGCGCCGCGCGGGCGCGCGGCCCCGAGACGCGCAACACGGCAACGCCGGCGCGGCCCGAAGCCGACGACAGGGCATAAATCGTTTCCACGTCGCGGCGATCCGTTGCTTATGCGCCTAGGATTCCTTCTTCGTTCCGCTTTTGCCGGCGTCGTCCTTTTTCGCCGGCTTCTTGCCGCCGCCCATCGCCGTCTGCGCCATGCCCCATAACAGGCTCTGGAACTGTTCGAGCCCCTGTGCGCCGACCGGCATGATCGCCTTCACGATCTGCTCGGGATCGACATAGGAGAGGTTCGAGGCCATGCGTTTCTCGAGCTCGGCAATCAGGCGCTGCTGCATCGGTTCGAGATCGGGCAGGCCCATCAGCCGCCGCGCTTCAACCGGGGTGAGATCGACATCGATCGTGACTTTCATTGCCCTATCTCTTTCTCGACGGGGCGGATCATATGCCCCACATTGCCGCAACAAATCAGTTCGCTCCCGAGTCAATCGTCCGGAAGGCCCGATGTCACGCAATTTTCTGAAGCATGAAACGAGTCCCTATCTCCTGCAGCACAAGGACAATCCGGTGCACTGGCATCCCTGGGGGGAGGCGGCGCTCGAGGCCGCGCGCGCGACCGGCAAGCCGATCCTGCTTTCGGTCGGCTATGCGGCCTGTCACTGGTGCCATGTGATGGCGCATGAGAGCTTCGAGGATCCGGGCGTCGCGGCGGTGATGAACGCGCATTTCGTCAACATCAAGGTCGACCGCGAGGAACGCCCCGACATCGATGCGATCTACATGTCGGCGCTGCATCTGCTGGGACAGCAGGGCGGCTGGCCCTTGACGATGTTCCTGACGCCGGACGGCGAGCCCTTCTGGGGCGGCACCTATTTTCCCAAGGAACCCAATTACGGCCGGCCGGGCTTCGTGCAGGTGCTGGAGGAAGTGGCGCGCCTCTTTCGCGAGGAACCCGAAAAGATCGACAAGAACCGCACGGCGCTGGTGGCCGCACTCGCCGAACAATCGGCGACCGCGCGGCCGGGCGAGCCGACCGAACAGGTGCCGCTGATCGTCGCCGAAAAATTGCTGCCGATGATGGATGGCGAGAATGGCGGCATAAAGGGCGCGCCGAAATTTCCGCAAGTGCCGATCCTGACCCTGCTCTTGCGCGCGCATCTGAAAACCGGCCGCGCCGATTTTTCGCAAGCCGTGACGCGGGCCCTCGACCACATGTCGGAGGGCGGCATCTACGATCATCTCGGCGGCGGCTTTGCGCGCTATTCGGTCGACGAGTTCTGGCTGGCGCCGCATTTCGAGAAGATGCTCTACGACAATGCGCTGCTGATCGACCTTTTGACGCTGGTCTGGCAGGAGACGCGCAAGCCGCTTTACGCGCGCCGGGTGCGCGAGACGGTCGAGTGGATCGCCCGCGAGATGGTTGTCGAGGGCGGCGCCGGGCAAGGAGCTTCTTCGTCCCGCAGCGAGGCGCAAACAAACAAGGCATTTGCCGCGTCTCTGGATGCCGACAGCGAGGGCGTCGAGGGCAGGTTCTATGTCTGGTCGGAAGCCGAGATCGACAATCTCTTCACCCCGGCCGAGGCCGAACTCTTCAAGACCGCCTATGACGTGACGGCGGAAGGCAACTGGGAACACGCAAACATTCTCAACCGGCTGGCCCGCGCCGACCTGCCGCTTTCGCCCGAAGAGGAAGCCGCACTCGAACCGCTGAAGGCGCGCCTCTTCGTCGAGCGCGACCTGCGCGTGCATCCGGGCTTCGACGACAAGGTGCTGGCCGACTGGAACGGCATGGCGATCGCGGCCCTGGCGCGTGCCGGCGCCGCTTTCGGCGAGCCGGGCTGGATCGAGATGGCAGCATCAGCCTTCCGCTTCGTGATGGAGACGATGCGTCCAGACAAGGACGGCGAGCGCCGGCTGCACCACGCCTGGCGCGACGGCCGCCTGCAGCATCTCGCCATGGCCGACGATCTGGCCAACATGGCCGCGGCCGCGCTGGCGCTTCACGAGGCGACGGGGGACGGCGCCTATGTCGAGGCCGCCGAAAGCCTGGTCGCCGAACTCGACGCCCATTACCGCGACGGGACAAACGGCGGCTATTTCTTCACCGCCGACGACGCCCCGGCGCTGATCGTCCGCAGACGGACGGTTGCCGACGACGCGACGCCGGCCGCCAACGGCACCCTGCCCGCGGTCTTCGCGCGGCTGGCGCTCATGACCGGCAAACCGGACCACATGGCCCGCGCCGACGAGATCATCCGCGCCTTTGCCGGCGAGCTGCAGCAGAACATCTTTCCGCTCGGCACCTATATCGCAAGCTTCGAGACGCGGCTCAGGCCCGTCCAGATCGTGCTGGTGGGAACCACGGAAGAGACCGCCCCCCTCGCCCGCGCCGCTTTCGGCGTCGCACTGCCGAACCGCGTGCTGATGCGGGTCGCGGATGATGCGGCGCTGCCGGCGGGGCACCCCGCGCGCGGCAAGGGGAAACAGGGCGGCCAGCCGGCCGCTTATGTCTGTGCCGGCGAGACCTGCTCGCTGCCGCTGACGGAAGCGGCGGCGCTGTTGGCGGAGCTCAGGCGGGTGCGGACGGGATAGTTACGGGGTAGGATTTCCAGATGGCAGAGGGACAAAACAACGCCGCCCTGACCTATCTCCGCCGTCTCGACGAAAAAGTCGATCGGGCCGCCAAGGACATGCGCGAGGTCAAATCGCGTCTCGGCATTCTCGAAAACCAGTATGCCAATGTCTCCAATCGCCTCGACCGTCTGGACGAGCGCATGGCGCGGCTTGAGAACCGGCTGGGTCTCGCCGACGCCTGATCCCTACTTCCGTCCCCGCCCTCTCCCCACACCACCGCCCATCGCCGTCGCCGGCAGGCCGGCCTCTTCGCGAATCCAGTTGCGGAAGGCCTGCACCTTGGGCCGGGCGGCGCTGCGTTCGGGATAGACCAGCCAATAGGCTTCCTCGTCGGGCATCTCGAATTCGAACAGCCGCACCAGCCGGCCTTCGGCGAGATCGGCCATGGCCAGCGTGTCATTGGCCAGCGCCACGCCCTGCCCGCCGGCCGCCGCCTGCAGCGCCAGGCTGGCCTCGATGAAGAGCGGGCCCTTGGCGGCCCAGCGCGGGTTCTTCACGCCGGCCCCTTCGAGCCAGTTGAGCCAGTGCTGCATCGTCTCCTCATGCAGCAGCGGATAGTTCTTCAGGTCTTCCGGCTTGCGGATCGGCTTTTTCGGATCGATCAGCGAGGGCGCGCAGACCGGATAGACGGTCGCCTCGAAGAGCTTCTCGGCGATCGCATCGGGCCAGCCGCCGAGCCCGTAGCGCACGCCGATATCGACATCCTCGCGCTCGAAATCGACCAGCTCGGAGGACGGCATCAGCCGAAGCTCGATATCGGGATGGGCGCGGTGGAATTTGCCGAGCCGAAGCACCAGCCAGCGCGCGGCAAAGGAGGGCTCGACCGAAACCGTCAGCGCGGCGCTGTCGCGCGCACCCGCCTGCACCCAGCCCTCGGCGATCTGGTCGAAGGCGGCCGACAGCACCGGCAGCAGCCGCGCGCCGCGCTCGGTCAGTTCGACCGCGCGGCCGGTGCGGTGAAACAGCGCCGCCCCGAGTTCCTCCTCCAGCGCCCGGATCTGATGGCTGACCGCGCCATGGGTGACGCCGAGCTCAGCAGCGGCGCGCGAGAAGCTGCCCAGCCGGGCGGCCGCCTCGAAGGCGCGCAGGGCTTTCAGCGACGGCAGGCGGCGGGTCAACATAGGTTAGTTTTTCTCACTTCTGCGGTGCAAAAAGATCGTTTGATAATGGCCACGACAAGGCGCATATCAAGCCCACAGACTAGACCCATTGGTGAATAAAATGAACATCCTTGCCACTTATGCCTCGAGCTACGTCAATGCCTTCGACGTCGCCCTGTCCGCGCGCAGCGAACAGCCGGCCGGCAAGCACGACGACAGCCCCCGCCGCCTGCCGGCGCGGCTGCGCCTGCGCGCCCTGCTGGGCCGTCCGGAAACCGCCGAAGCCGCCTGAAAAACTGCCGCTTTCCCTCGATTCGACGGGTAAGGATCGCTAGAGTTCCGGCTCTGACGTTCCCCCGTTGACGACGAAGGAGGCCGGCCATGAGCGGCGACACGATTGCGATCGAAACCCCGGACGGAAACTTCACGGGCTATCTCGCGAAACCGGCAACGGGCACAGGCCCCGGCATTGTCGTCATCCAGGAGATCTTCGGCGTCAACAAGGTGATGCGCGATCTCTGCGACGGGCTGGCCGGCAAAGGCTATATGGCGCTCTGCCCCGATCTCTTCTGGCGCATCGAGCCCGGCATCGACATCACCGATCAGAGCGAAGCCGAGTGGAAAAAGGCCTTCGATCTCTTCGGCAAGTTCGATGTCGACAAGGGCGTGGCCGACATCGCCGCGACCATCCGCACGCTGCGTCCGCTTTCGTCCGGCAAGGTCGGCACGGTCGGCTATTGCCTGGGCGGGCAGCTGGCCTATCTGGCCGCCTGCCACACCAGCACCGATGCCTCGGTCGGCTATTACGGCGTCAACATCCAGAACCGGCTCGACGATGCCCGGGGCATCAAGAAGCCGCTGATGCTGCATATCGCCGGCAAGGACGAATTCGTGCCGCCGGAGGCGCAGGAGGCCGTGGTGGCGGGCCTGCGCGACAACAGCCATGTGACGATCCATCGCTATCCGGAGATGGACCACGCCTTCGCCCGTCCCGGCGGCGCGCATTACGACAAGGCAACCGCCGACGAGGCCAACGACCGCACGCTGAAATTCTTCGCCCGGCATCTGGGATAAACAACAATCGTCATTGCGAGGAGGCCGCAAGGCCGACGAAGCAATGACGCTCCTTTGTGGAGCTGCCTTTGTCGCTCGAGCTTTATCTGGGCTTCATCGCCGCGACGCTGATCCTCTGCCTGATGCCGGGACCGGTGGTGACCTATCTGGTCGCCTGCGGCATCCGCCAGGGCCCGCGCGCGGCGATGATCGGACTGGCCGGCACCACATCGGCGCTTCTCGTTCACATGACGCTGACGGTCCTCGGACTTGCGCCGCTGCTCGCGGCATTGGGACCCTGGTCGGAAGCATTGAAGCTGATCGGCGCGGCCTATCTGGTCTTTCTCGGTGTGCAGGCCTTCCGCGCGCCCTATGAGGATCCCGATCTCCCGGCCCAACTCAAAAAGACCGACAGCGCCGCAACGCTTTACCGCCGCGGCTTTCTGATCTCGGTCACCAATCCGAAGACGCTGGCTTTCTACGCGGCGTTCTTTCCGCAGTTCATCAGCCCGGCCGCAGCGGCGACACCGCAATTGCTGCTGCTGGCCGCAAGTTTCATCGCGGTCGGCACATTGTCGGACGGCGCCTTCGGCCTCGCGGCCGGCAGGCTGGCGCCCTATCTGAAGGGCGCGCGCGCCCAGGCGATCCGCAACCGCATCACCGGCGCGGTGCTGGTCGGCGCCGGCATCGGCCTGGCGCTGGCCCGCAAATAATCCGAACACCAGAAAGCAACAGAGGCGCATTCACATGCAGAAGATCAAGGCGATCAGGATCGAGAAGACCGGCGGACCGGAAGCGATGGCGCTCAGGGAGGTCGAACTCGCGGGGCCCAAACCCGGCGAGGTGCAGGTGCGCGCGAAGGCGATCGGCATCAATTTCATCGACACCTATCACCGCTCGGGGCTTTACCCGGTGGCGCTGCCGTCGGGCATCGGCATGGAAGCGGCCGGCACGGTTGCCGCGGTCGGCGAGGGCGTCACGCATCTGAAGGAAGGCGACCGCGTCGCCTATGCCTCCGGTCCGATCGGCGCCTATGCCGAAGCCCATAACGTCAATGCGATGACGGTTGCGAAAGTTCCGGACGGCGTTGCCGACGAACAGGCCGCCGCGATGATGCTGAAAGGCATGACCGCGCAGTTCCTGTTGCGCCAGACCTTCCGTGTCGAGAAGGGCCAGACGATCCTCTGGCATGCAGCCGCCGGCGGCGTCGGCCTGATCGCCTGCCAATGGGCCAAGCATCTCGGCGCCACCGTGATCGGCACGACGAGTTCCGACGAGAAGGCGGCGCTGGCCCGCGCCCATGGCTGCGATCACGTGATCGATTACACAAAGGAGGACGTCGCCGAACGCGTCAAGGAAATCACCGGCGGCAAGAAAGTGCCGGTCGTCTATGACGGCGTCGGCAAGGCGACCTTTATCGGTTCGCTCGACAGCCTGGCGCCCCTGGGACTTCTGGTCTCCTTCGGCAATGCCTCGGGCCCGGTGACCGGCGTCGATCTCGGCATCCTGGCGCAGAAGGGATCGCTCTTCGTGACGCGGCCGACCATGTTCCACTACATGCTGAAAACGCCGACCGCCTTCCAGGAGATGGCGGCCGAACTTTTCGATGTCGTCGCGAAAGGCGCGGTGAAGATCGAGGTCAATCAGCGTTATGCGCTGGGCGAGGCCGCGAAGGCGCATATGGATCTCGAGGCGCGCAAGACGACCGGCGCCAGCGTGCTGGTGCCCTGAAAGGAGCAGCGATGATCGAGGGCAGCTGCCTTTGCGGCGCGGTGCGCTTCCGCGCCAGGCGCATCAGCGGCATCGTCACCTGTCATTGTACGATGTGCCGCAAGGCGGCCGGCGGCGCGGCCGGCGCCTTCTGCGTTGCGCTGCGCGACGAGGTGACATGGGAAGGCGCCGAACATCTGACGGTCCATCAAAGCTCGCCCGGCCTCGAACGCTCGTTCTGTTCGCGCTGCGGCACCGCGATGACCGGCGCCAATCTGATCGAGCCTGACGAGACGGTCATTCTCGCGGCCAATGCGCTTGACGGCGACGTCGCGGCGCGCGTCATCGCGCAGGAACATTGTGCCGCGAAAGCCGCATGGGACCGCGACAGCGAAAAGGCGCCGCATTTCGACGGCGCCTTTCCGGGCTGGGAAAACTTGCGGCCCTGAGCCTCAGGTATTCATCGAGTCGAAGAACTCGTCATTGCTCTTGGTCTGCTTCAGCTTGTCGAGCAGGAACTCGATCGCATCGACCGTGCCCATCGGATTGAGAATGCGCCTGAGCACATACATCTTCGAGAGCTGACCCTTCTCGACCAGCAGCTCTTCCTTGCGGGTGCCCGACTTGAGGATGTCGATCGCCGGGAAGACGCGCTTGTCGGCGACCTTGCGGTCGAGAATGATTTCCGAGTTGCCGGTGCCCTTGAACTCTTCGAAGATCACTTCGTCCATGCGCGAGCCGGTATCGATCAGCGCGGTCGCGATGATGGTCAGCGAGCCGCCCTCCTCGATGTTGCGCGCCGCGCCGAAGAAGCGTTTGGGGCGCTGCAGCGCATTGGCGTCGACGCCGCCGGTCAGCACCTTGCCGGACGACGGCACAACGGTGTTGTAGGCGCGGCCGAGACGGGTGATCGAGTCCAAGAGGATCACGACGTCGCGGCCATGTTCGACCAGGCGCTTGGCCTTCTCGATGACCATTTCGGCGACCTGGACGTGGCGCGTCGCCGGTTCGTCGAAGGTCGAGGAAATCACCTCGCCCTTGACCGAGCGCTGCATGTCGGTGACTTCTTCCGGCCGCTCGTCGATCAGCAGCACGATCAGATAGCAGTCGGGATGGTTGGTGGTGATCGAATGGGCGATGTTCTGCAACAGCACCGTCTTGCCGGTGCGCGGCGGCGCGACGATCAGCCCGCGCTGGCCCTTGCCGAGCGGCGCCACGATGTCGATGACGCGGGACGACTTGTCCTTCAGCGTCGGATCGTCGACCTCCATATTGAGCTTTTCGTCCGGATAGAGCGGCGTCAGATTGTCGAAATGGACCTTGTGGCGCGCCTTGTCGGGGCTCTCGAAATTGACCGTCGAGACCTTCAGCAGCGCGAAATAGCGCTCGCCATCCTTGGGGCTGCGGATCTCGCCTTCGACCGTGTCGCCGGTGCGGAGCGAGAAGCGCCGGATCTGCGAGGGCGAGACATAGATATCGTCCGGGCCCGGCAGGTAATTGGCTTCCGGCGAGCGCAGGAAGCCGAAGCCGTCGGGCAGCACCTCGACCACGCCTTCGCCGATGATGTCGATATTCTGTTCGGCATATTGCTTCAGGATCGCGAACATCATGTCCTGCGTCCGGAGCGTCGAGGCGTTCTCGACTTCGAGTTCCTCGGCCAGCGCCAGAAGGTCGGTCGGCGATTTGGCCTTGAGGTCCTGCAGCTTGATCTGCGTCATCGGCTTTGGTGGTCTTTCTTTGGAGGGTGCCGCCGGAAGGCCGTTGCGGGACCTATAGGGGCGGGTTTTGAAGGGCGGATCGGTGTTTCGTATGAGAATCTGATGGGAAAGCGGGCCTTCGCTCTCTCCGCCGTCGCACGAGAAGGGCTGTCCCTTGCGGGTCTTGAGCCTTGTGCGCGGTCTTCTGGCCGCCGCCTGTCTGAGGCCTGGGCCGGGAAAGGACTTGAAAGAAGGCCACCGGAAGAAATCCGGCTTGCAACCGATATAAGACCAGGCGCCGGAAAATTCAACGAAAATTGGTGCGGGGCCCCACGGCCCGGCTAGAAGGGCTTGGCAACCGCCAGCAGCACGATCAGGATCACCAGGAGTGGCGGCCCCTCATTGACGATCCGGTAGAAGCGAGCATCGTGGCGGTTTTCGTCCCGCTCGAGCTGCTTGCGCCAGCGCGCGAAGAAGCCGTGCAGCGCCGACATGACCAGGATCAGCAGCAGTTTCACATGCATCCAGCCCTGCGACAGCAGCGCCGGATTGGCGACCAGCATCAGGATTCCGAACAGGAAACTCGCGATCATCGCCGGATTGACGATGCCCCTGAGCAGACGCCGTTCCATGATCTTGAAGGTCTCGGCCTTGTCCGAGCCCGGCGCCGCCTCGGCATGATAGACGAACAGGCGCGGCAGATAGGCCATGCCGGCCATCCAGAAAATCACCGAAATGATGTGCAGCGCCTTGATCCAGACGTAGTAACCCGCAAGGAAATCCATGACGTGCCTCAGTTGACCGTTTCGAGCATGATCTTGGCGGTGCAGGGCCGCCCGGCCGCCTCTTCGGGGCAGAGAATCTCGCTGTCGTCCCGCGCCGCGCGCACCAGACCGGCCAGCGCAGCGATGAAATCGGGATGGACGCCCAGCGCCGGCACCCGGAAATAGGCCGGCACCCCGTTCTCCTGCGCAAGCTTCGCATATTCGATGTCGAGTTCGACCAGCGTTTCGGAATGTTCCGAGACGAAGGCGACCGGCACGACGATCAGCCGCTTGCCCTCGGCGCCGGCACGCTTGATCTCGGCCTCGGTCGACGGCCCGATCCATTCGAGCGGCCCGACGCGCGACTGGTAGCAGGTCACCCAGTCGAGGCCGGGCCGATCGAGTTTCGCCACGATGGCCGCACAGCTTTGTTCGACCTGCGCCTGGTAGGGGTCGCCCTGCTCGACAATCCTTTTCGGCAGGCCATGCGCCGAGAACAGCACCCGGAGATTGTCGGTCGGCCCGGCCTTCTGCAGCGCTTCGGCCAGCAAGGACGCATGTGCGGCAATGAAGCCCTCGGTCACCGGATAGCAGCAGACGGCTTTTGCCGGCACGGCAAGCCGCGCCCTCTTTGCCGCCCGGTCCCAGTCTTTCAGCGAAGACTCGGTCGTTGTCGTCGAATATTGCGGATAGAGCGGCAGCAGCACGATCTCGTCGGCGCCCCAAGCCTTGACGGCCGCGGCGGCTTCATCGGCGAAGGGATGCCAGTAGCGCATGGCGAGGAAGCAGCGATACTCGGACTCGCCATCGGCTAATGCAGCCTCAAGGGCGCGTGCCTGGGCCTCGGTCAGCGGCACCAGCGGCGAGCCGCCACCGATCTCGGCATAGATCTCCTGCGCCACCGGCGCGCGTCTTTTCGACACGAGCCTGGCAATCAGCCAGCGAAAGGGCTGTGGCACCCGAATGATGGCCGGATCGCTGAACAGATTGAACAGGAACGGCTCGACCGCCTCCGGGCGATCCGGCCCGCCGAGATTGAACAGGACGATCGCGATCCGGCGTGTCATGGCCGCCACTCCCGGACCAGCTCGACCAGTTCAGCAACGTGATCGGGCGGCGTTTGCGGAACGATGCCGTGACCGAGATTGAAAATGAACGGTCCGTGGCCCAGCGTGTCGAGGATATGGCGGACCTGTCTCTGCATTTCGGAACCGCCGGCAACCAGCAGCAACGGATCGAGATTGCCTTGAAGGCAAGTTGTCCCCTGCAACCGATCCCGCGCCCAGCCAGGCGACATCGCAGTATCGAGGCTCAGCCCGTCGATTCCGGTCGCATCGAGATACGCGGCCGTCATCGGACCCGCACCGCGCGGAAAGCCGATCACCGGCACAGCCGGATAGCGCTGCTTCAGGGCCGTGCGAATTTCGGCCATCGGCGTCATCGCAAACCGCCTGAAGGAAAGTTCCGGCAGACTGCCGGCCCAGGTATCGAAAATCTGCACCACTTCCGCACCGGCCTCGATCTGGGCCGAGAGATGCTCGATGGTTGCCGCGACCAGAAGATCGATCAGTTTCTGGAACTCATCCGGCGCCGTATAGACCCATGCCTTTGCCGCCGCCTGATCGGGCGATCCCCTGCCGCCAACCATATAGGTCGCCACGGTCCAGGGTGCTCCGGCAAAACCGATCAGCGTAGTCTCGGCCGGCAGGCTCCTGCGCAACCGCCGCACCGTCTCATAGACCGGCGCCAGTCTGTCCCGCAGCCCCTCGACGCTTTTCAACTTTGCCAGTTCGCCGGCATTCCGGATCGGTTCGAGCACCGGACCTTCGCCTTCCTTGAAGGCAACAGGCTGACCGAGCGCATCGGGAACGACCAGAATATCGGAGAACAGGATCGAGGCGTCGAAACCATAGCGCCGGATCGGCTGCAAGGTGACCTCCTCGGCGAAATCCGGCGTGTAGCAGAGATCGAGAAAGCTGCCGGCCTCGGCACGCACCTTCCGGTACTCGGGCAGGTAACGACCGGCCTGGCGCATCAGCCAGACAGGCACCTGATCGACCGGCTCGCGTCTCAATGCCTTGAGAAGCCGTTTCCCGCCAGCGCTTGCCGCTTTCAACCGTTCTTTCTCCTACGATTCAAGAATCTTAAAAATAGTGGATAGTGAAGGATGCCTGTGAATGGTGGGGATCAAATCCTTGCGCAGGCTTGTCCACAGATTGGAAAGGGCAGCTTCTTCGAAGCCCATGGCCGGTCCTTCATGCCACAGGCTGTGACAAAATACAGCCCGTCAAAGCGCTGCTCCTTTGGCTTCAGCGAGATAGGTTGGGGAGCGAAAGCGTCAACAAGACATGACGAACGGGGACAACTCGACCGCCCGATTCCGACCGCCCGGTCATACCCGTTTTTCCGGACATGATCGCCGGTTTACGCAGCGGGGCACGATACGGGGGAGTAAAAACGAAACACGGGTATGACTATGTAGGGCCTGGCGCGAAAGCGCGACTTACACCCGTTAATCACACGGATTCACAGGCGCGGCCACAACATGGCCGATAGCTGTTATGCCTCTTGCGCAAAAAGAATTGGCGCCTCTCCCCTGCCCCCGATACCTTTGCCGCGCCGGCCCGGAAGGGCGCCAGGAAAAGCAGGAACACGGCACAAGAATGAGCGGCAAACGCGTCTTCCATCTCCATCTGGTCTCCGACGCCACCGGCGAAACGCTGAACACGGTGGCCCGCGCGGCCTGCGCGCAATATGAAGACGCACGCCCGATCGAGCATGTCTATGCGCTGGTGCGCGGACCCAAGCAGCTTGAGCGCGTGCTGGGCGAGATCGAATCCGCACCCGGGATCGTGATGTTCACGATGGTCAATGACGAACTGCGCGACCGGCTCGAACGGCGCTGCCGCGAATTGCAGTCGCCCTGCATTTCGGTTCTCGATCCGGCCATGCAGGCACTCGGTCAGTATCTCGGCAAGGAGAGCTCGCACAAACCCGGTTCGCAACACACAATGGATGCCGAATATTTCGGCCGCATCACCGCGCTGAACTTCACCATGGCGCATGACGACGGACAGTCGGCCGGCGATCTCAACGAAGCCGACATCATCCTGCTCGGCGTCAGCCGCACCTCGAAGACGCCGACCTGCATCTATCTGGCCAATCGTGGCATCAAGGCCGCCAATATCCCGATCGTGCCCGGCACGATCCTGCCGCCGGACCTCGAGACGGTCGAGCATCCGCTGATCGTCGGTCTGACAACCAGCCCCGATCGCCTGGTGCAAATCCGCAAGAACAGGCTGCTTTCGCTGCACGAGAAGGCCGACACGGCCTATGTCGAGCCGGAAGTCGTTGCCGAAGAGGTTGCCTTTGCCCGCAAGCTGTTTGCCCGCAATGGCTGGCCGGTGATCGATGTGACGCGCCGTTCGATCGAGGAAACCGCGGCTGCGGTACTCAACCTCTATAATGAGCGGCAAAAGATCAGCTGACCGGCATGACGAAACCTTCCCTCATCCTGGCATCGGCCAGCGCCGTGCGCGCGACCCTTCTGAAGGGCGCCGGCCTTGCTTTCGAGATCGTGGATTCGCGGCTTGATGAAGATGCGTTGAAGGAAGGATTCGCCGGCCGCGAGGGAGCGGACGAAACCGATATGCTGGCGCTGAAACTTGCCGAGGAAAAGGCAAGGGCCGTTTCGCAACGGCATCCGGCCGCGTTCGTGATCGGTGCCGACCAGATCCTGTCCTGTGAAGGCCGCCGCTACGACAAGCCGCGCTCGATGGAAGAAGCGCGCGCCAATTTGCAGGCTTTTCGCGGTCGCCCGCATATTCTCCACAGCGGCGTTGCGCTGGCGGCAAACGATGTCGTCATCTGGCGCCATGCTGCACAGGCCCATCTGACCATGCGCGACTTCAGCGACACATTTCTCGATGAATATCTGGCCAATGCCGGTGAGAAGGTGATGAAAAGCGTTGGCTGCTATCAGCTCGAGGGGCCCGGCGTGCAGCTTTTCGAGCAGATCGAAGGCGACTACTTCACCATTCTCGGACTGCCCTTGCTGCCGCTGCTGGCCGAATTGCGCCGGCATGGCGTGGTGACGCCATGACCGAGCCGAGCAAGGAGCGGGCGCCCGCCGAGAAGGATCTCAAGCGAGTCTGCGTCATCGGCTGGCCGGTCGCGCATTCGCGCTCTCCGCTGATCCACACATACTGGATCGAGAAATACGCAATCCCCGATGCCGAATATGTGAGCCTTGCCGTTGCGCCGGACGGCGCCGCACAGACGATCCGCGAATTGCCCTCGCTCGGATTCATCGGCGCCAATGTGACGGTGCCGCACAAGGAAACGGCATTTGCCGCGCTCGACCGCCATGATGCGGTGGCAAGACGCCTGAAGGCGGTCAATACGATTGTCACCACGGCAAAAGGCCTCGAGGGCCGCAACACGGATGGCTATGGCTTCATCGCCAATTTGAAGGATCGCGCATCATCCTGGGCGGCTGCTGCCGGACCTGCGGTGATCCTCGGTGCCGGTGGTGCGGCACGCGCGATCGCCGCCGCCCTCGAAGACGAAGGCGCGCCCGAAATCCGCATCGTCAACCGGACGCGGTCGCGTGCCGAGGCGCTGATGCGCGATCTCGAACTCAAATCGGCGAAAGTCTTTTCGACCGCCGAAGCGGCAAGGGCGCTCGATGGCGCGGGGCTCCTCGTCAACACGACCACGCTGGGCATGAAGGGCGAGAACGATGTGACCATCGATCTGGCGCCGTTGCCGCAATCGGCGCTGGTCACCGACATCGTCTATACGCCGCTCGAAACCGGACTGCTGCGCCGCGCCCGCGAAGCCGGGCACCCGACGGTCGACGGGCTCGGCATGCTGCTGCATCAGGCGGTGCCGGGCTTCGAGGCCTGGTTCGGCGTGCGCCCCGACGTCACCGCGGAATTGCGCAATCTCGTGCTGGCCGACATCGGAAAGAAGTGAAAGGAACCGGATCATGCTCCTTATCGGCCTTACCGGCTCCATCGGCATGGGAAAATCGGAAACCGCAAAGATGTTCCGCGCACTCGGTGTGCCGGTCTATGACGCCGATGCCGCTGTCCATGCGCTTTACGAGAAGGGCGGCAAGGCCGTCGAGCCGATCCGTGCCGCCTTCCCGTCTGCGATTGTCGACGACGCGGTCGACCGCAAGGCGCTGTCGCGCTGCGTGCTCGGCCTGCCGGACGAGATGAGAAAACTCGAAGCGATCGTCCATCCGCTGGTCGGCGACGCGCAGGTCACCTTTCTGCGCGAGAGCCTGGCTGCCGGCCACAGGATGGCGGTGCTCGACATTCCGCTGCTCTACGAAACCGGCGGCGAAGCCCGCGTCGACGTGGTGGTGGTGGTGTCCGCACCCTACGATTTGCAGAAGACGCGCGTTCTGGCGCGGCCCGACATGGACGAGGCGAAATTCGCGGCCATCCACGCCAAACAGGTCCCCGATGCCGAAAAGCGCGCCCGCGCCGATTTCATCGTCGAAAGCGACAAGGGGCTCGATCATGCGCGCGCGCAGGTCGCTGCCATCGTCGAGGCATTGAAGAGCCGCGAGGGCAAGGTGCTGAAGGAAAGGCTCGGCAAGGCCTAGTTCAGGGCGTTAGAATGGCGTCATGGAACAAAGACTGAGCCTGATCACGCTGGGTGTCGCCGATCTCGGCCGCGCCCGCGGCTTCTACGAGACGCTGGGCTGGCGGACATTGCCGCAAAGCAACGACAGCGTCGCCTTCTATCAATGCGGCGGTATCGTCTTCGCCCTGTTCGGCCGCAATGCGCTGGCCGAAGATGCCAATCTGGCGCCCCATGGCGAAGGTTTTTCGGGCATCGCGCTGGCGCATAATGTGCGCGAAAAGGACGAGGTGGATGCGCTGCTGGCAGAAGCCGAAGCGGCCGGCGGAAAGATCCTGAAGCGCGGCTGCGATGCTTTCTGGGGCGGCTATACGGGCTATTTCGCCGATCCCGACGGGCATGTCTGGGAAGTGGCCTGGAATCCCGGCGCGATTATCGGTGCGGATGGCAGCTTCCGTTTTGCCGAACGCTGAGAGAGAAAGCGGAGACAACGAGCCGATGCGCGAAATCGTTCTCGATACCGAAACCACCGGCCTCTCGCCACAGGATGGCCATCGTCTGGTCGAGCTTGGTTGCATCGAGCTCTTCAACCATATGGCGACCGGGAAATTCTTTCATACCTATCTCGATCCCGAACGCGACATGCCGGACGGGGCGCAGAAGATTCACGGCCTCTCGGCCGAGTTTCTCAGCGGCAAACCGAAATTCGCCGACAAGGCGGATGAGTTCCTGGAGTTTATCGGCGAGGATCCGCTGGTCATTCACAATGCAAATTTCGACATGGGATTCATCAATGCCGAGCTGGCGCGGATCGGCCGTCCGGCCTTGCCGATGGCACGCGCCATCGACACGCTCGACATCGCGCGGCGGCGCTTTCCAGGCGCGCAGAACAATCTCGATGCGCTGTGCCGGCGTTTCAACGTCGACAATTCGGGCCGCACGAAACATGGTGCGCTGCTCGACTCGGAGCTTCTGGCCGAGGTCTATCTGGAACTGATGGGCGGGCGCCAGCCCGGTCTCGTGCTGCAGGCCGAGATCGACGCGGCCCGCGCCAATGGCACCGAGCCTGTCCGGTCGCAGGCCCGGCCGCGTCCCGAACCGCTGCCGCCACGCCTGACCGCGGCCGAGCGCGAGGCCCATGAGGCCTTTGTCGGGGACTTGCGCGGCGAAACCCTGTGGGCGGCGTCGAAACCCTGACCGGGTCGGATCAGTTGGGCTGGCCGCTACCGGCCGGCTCCTGGGCCATCTGCTGACGGCGCTGCTGATAAAGCGTGACGAAATCGATCGGGTCGATCATCAGCGGCGGAAAACCGCCATCGCGCGTCAGGTCGCCAATGATCCGGCGCGCGAAGGGGAAGATCTGGCGCGGGCACTCGACCACCAGAACCCCTTCGAGATTGGCCTCCGGAATATTGGTCAGCCGGAACAGGCCGGCATAATCGAGCTCGACCAGGAACATCGTCTTGTCGCCGGTCTTGGCATCGGCGCCGAGCTTCAGGGACACTTCGTAGTCGGTGTCGCTCATGCGCTGCACGCCGACATCGACCCGCACCGAAATATTGGGCTGTTCCTCGACCGGGCCGAGCGATTGCGGCGCATTCGGATTCTCGAAAGAGAGATCCTTCACATACTGCGTCAATATCCGAAGTTGTGCGACGGCAGGTTGCCCGGCGTTGTTCGCGTCATTGTTGGTGCTCTGATCCGACATCCCGGCCGCTCCCGATATTCTTCAGTAAAGACATGCGTCAGCAAATGACGAGGCTGCTGGCTACCACGGAACCCGATCCGCGACAAGAAAGCCGGGCCGTTCAATCATCGTTGCGGCCGGGCGGCAGGCGCCGCGATGCGGGGTCGTTGCCGGGTTCCGCATCGGGCGCCGGATCGACTTCCCAGTCTTCCGCCTCGATGATCGGGCCGCCCGGACCGGGCCGCATATGCGCGGCGTGGACATGGAGATGGGCCCGCTGTGCGAAGCGCCGTGCCGCAAACCGCGCGGCGAGGCGGCGCAGCGGCGCGACCAGCAGCAAGACCCCGAGGGCGGAAGTCAGAAAGCCCGGCGTCGCCATCAGAAGCGCGGCGACGAACAGGAGGGTGCCATCCAGCATTTCGGCCACCGGCGGTTCGCCGCGCTGCATGGCGGCTTGCGCGCGCCGCAGCGTCGCCGGCCCCTGCAGCCGCATCAGCCAGATGCCGGCCAGCGCACTCAACGCGACAAGGCCGACGACCGGCCAGGCGCCGATGACGCGGCCGGTTTCGACGAACAGGGCGATCTCGGCCAGCGGCAGGCCGACAAGGACCAGGAAAACGAAGAGGGGCAAGGCGTTTCCAGGGGCATTTGGCCCCGCAAGGGTGAATCGCGGGCAATCCGTCGCGACGGCTCCGGTAGCAAATTCGCTTCAATTGCCCTAGGTTAGAATTACAGTAGCGAGCTTGGAGGCGTCCGTCACCCATTGGGCGGCGCGGGGCTGCTGCTCTATATGAAAACAGGGGCCCGGCAAGGGTCCGATCCGGCTCACAGGCAAGGCTCATCGAGCGAATGGACGGCGGCTTGACACTTCTCAACATCATTCTGCTCGCGATTGCGATCGGCGTTTTTCTGAAGCTCAGAAGCGTACTCGGCCGCCGCACCGGCCATGAGCGCCCGCCTTACGACCCCTATTCCGATGCGGGCAATCCGGCCGGCGGCACGCCGGCGGGCAACGACAAGGTCGTGACGCTGCCGACACGCCCGCGCACAAAGGCCGACAGCGCCGGCCGCAGCCGTACCGTCGATGCAGCAGGCGACCCTTTCGCCGAGCCCTTCGAAATTCGCAATCGCTGGCGCGGCATCGCCGAAGACGGTACACCGCTGGCCGATACGCTGACCGCCATTTCGCAGATCGATCGCGGTTTCGATGCCGAAGCCTTTCTGGGCGGCGCACGCGCGGCCTATGAAATGATCGTCACGGCCTATGCCGAAGGCGACCGCGCGGCCTTGCGGCCGCTGCTGAGCGCCGAAGTCTTTGCCGGATTCGATTCCGCCATTGCTGCGCGGGAAAGCAAGAATTTGCAGGTGGAACAGAGCTTCATCGGCATCGACAGGGCAAAGCTCAGTGCGGCCGCGCTTGACGGCACGCGCGCGCGCCTGACCGTCACCTTCCGCAGCCAGTTGACTTCCTGCACCAAGAACGCAGACGGCGTTGTCGTCGAGGGCGATCCGGTGACGATCCGCGAGGTCAACGATGTCTGGACCTTCGAGCGCGACGTGAAGAGCCGCGATCCGAACTGGAAGCTGGTCGCGACCGGCGCTTCCGCCTGACCGGCGCGGCGATGCGCCGGCTGATGCGATCTCTCCTGCCGGCCTTGTTGGTGCTGGCCGTTCTGTCCTGTGCGCCGGGAGCGACCGTCATGGATGCGCGTGCAAATGTGGCCGCGATGTCTTTTGCCGATCTCGCAGGCTGGGCCGAAGACGACCACGCCGCCGCGCTTGCGGCCTTTGCCCGCTCCTGTGCCCGCATCGCAGAGCTCGATGCCGGCGCGCCGCTCGACGGCAAGACCGGCGCCGGATCGATCTATGGCCGGGCCGGCGACTGGCAACCGGCCTGTGCCGCGGCGCTGCAGCCGGTCGCACCCGGCTCGGCGCGCGGCTTCTTCGAACACTGGTTCGTGCCGGTGCGCCTTCCGGCCGAGACGGGCCTCTTCACCGGCTATTACGAACCCGAAATGCGCGGCGCGTTGACCCGCCACGGGCCCTATCAGACGCCGGTACTCGCGCCGCCGCCGGGCTTCGAGATGCGTCCGGGCGGGGCCGGGTTTCCGACCCGTCGCGAAATCGAGGACGGCGCGCTCGATCATGATGCGCTGGCGCTGGTCTGGCTCGAAAGTCCGGTCGACGCCTTCTTCCTGCATGTCCAGGGCTCAGGCCGCGTGCGTCTCGAGAACGGCGAGACAGTGCGCCTCGCCTTCGCCGCGAAAAGCGGCCACGAATATACCTCCATCGGCAAGGTGCTGATCGATCGCGGGGCGATCCGGCGCGAGGATGTCTCGATGCAGACGATCCGCGCCTGGCTCGAGGCCAACCCGGCGGAGGGCCGCGACGTGATGCGGCAGAACGATTCCTATATTTTCTTCCGTCTACTGAGGAATACCGATCCGGCACTTGGCCCGCCCGGCGCCGAAGGCGTCAACCTGACGCCGCGCCGCAGTCTCGCAGTCGATCGCACGCTGCATCCGCTCGGTTCGCTGTTCTGGCTGACGACGCGGCATCCGACACCCGATGGCCGCGGCGAAGTGCCGTTCGCGCATCTGATGGTCGCGCAGGACACGGGCTCGGCGATCCTGGGGCGGCAGCGCGGCGACATTTTTTTCGGCTCGGGCGACGAACCCGGCGAGATCGCCGGCCGCATGAAGGCCGAAGGCACGCTTGTCGCATTGCTGCCGAAAACCATCGCCCCCCGATAGGCCGGAGGCGCTTGATGGCAACCGGCGGCAACAACGATGACGACGGGAAAGTGTCGCGGCGGCGGGCGCGGCCGCTGACCGAAGAAGAGAACAAGCTCTGGCGCGCGGTGGTGAAGGACGCAAAGCCGCTGCCCCGCCGCCGCCGGAAACCCGCTGTGGAAATACCATTGGCCGAGGCCGCCGAGCTTGCCGCCATCGTTCCCCCGCCCATCCGCACCGCGCCCGCCGCGCCGTTGCCGCCGAAGGCGGCGAAAACACGCGCGCCCGAGCCACCGCTGCTGACCGGTCTCGACCGCCGCGTCAGCCAGCGCCTTGCCCGCGGCCAGATGGAGGTCGAGGCGACGCTCGATCTGCACGGACATAGCCAGCACGAGGCACATGAAGCGCTGCTGTCGTTTCTGAGCCGCTCGCGGGCGCGCGGTCTGCGCTGCTTGCTGGTGATCACCGGCAAGGGCGCCTCGCCCTATGCGCGCCATACGCTGCATGGCGCCAGCTTCTATGAGGTGCCAGAACGCCAGGGCGTGCTCAGAAGTGCCGTGCCGCGCTGGCTTGAGGAAGCGGCCTTCCGCATTCATCTCTCGGGCTTCCAGCCGGCCCACCCCAAACATGGCGGCGGCGGCGCCTTCTATATCTGGTTGCGCAGGAAACGATGACGCCCTTCGGCCGGAAACTGCGCGAACTGCGCCGCGCGCGCGGCACGACAATGAAGGAGATGGCGGCGGCCCTGCGTGTGACGCCGGCCTATCTCTCGGCGCTGGAACATGGCCGGCGCGGCCGCCCGAGCTGGCGTCTGGTGCAGGCAATCGTCGGCTATTTCAACGTGATCTGGGACGAAGCCGAGGAACTGGAGCGCCTGGCGCGGCTTTCCCATCCGCGCGTGGTCATCGATACATCGGGTCTTGCCCCGGAGGCAACGGAGGCCGCAAACCGGCTCGCCGAAGAGATCGGCGACATGAATCCGGCCGAAATTGCCCGGTTGCTGGCGGTTCTCGACACACGTAAGCGGCGCAAGGTTGAATGACTCGCTGCTGGTGAAGGGCCGGGCAGGTGACGACTCGCTATTGGCGAAGTCCACCGAAAACGGATTCGCCATGCGCGATTTGACAACTGACGCCAGGATTCGCGGCAAGGCAGATGGACGGGTGTGCCGGCCTGATCGTGCTCAGAGAATGAACTTCGACAGGTCGGCATTCTTCGACAGATCGCCGATATGCTTCTGCACATAGGGCGCATCGACCGTGACCGTCTCGCCGGTACGGTCGGTGGCGCCGAAGCTGATCTCGTCGAGCACCCGTTCCATGACCGTGTGCAGGCGGCGTGCGCCGATATTCTCGACCGTCGCATTGACCGATGCGGCGATATCGGCAATCGCGTCGATCCCGTCATCGGTGAAGGCCAGCGTGACGCCTTCGGTCTCCATCAGCGCGACATATTGCTTGATCAGGCTCGCTTCGGGTTCGGTCAGCACGCGGCGCAACTCGTCCTTGCCGAGCGCCTTGAGTTCGACCCGGATCGGCAGCCGGCCCTGCAGTTCCGGCAACAGGTCCGACGGCTTGGCTATATGGAAGGCGCCGGACGCGATGAAAAGAATATGGTCGGTCTTGACCGCGCCATGCTTGGTCGAAACCGTCGTGCCCTCGATCAGCGGCAGAAGATCGCGCTGCACGCCCTCGCGGCTGACATCGCCGCCCTGCCGTTCGGCCCGGGCACAGATCTTGTCGACCTCGTCGAGAAAGACGATGCCGTTCTGTTCGACCGAAAGGATGGCCTCCTGCGTCAGCTGTTCCTGGTCGAGCAGCTTGTCGCTTTCCTCGGCGATCAGCACCTCGTAGCTGTCGCGGACGTTCATGCGCCGCGTCTTTGTCCGGCCGCCAAAGGCCTTTCCCATGATGTCGCCGAGATTGATCATGCCCATCTGGCTGCCCGGCATGCCCGGAATATCGAAAGTCGGCATCCCGCCGCCGCTGTCGGTCACCTCGACTTCGATCTCCTTGTCGTCGAGTTCGCCGGACCGGAGCTTGCGCCGGAAGCTCTCGCGGGTCGCTTCGCCTGCGCCGGCACCGACCAGCGCCTCGAGCACGCGGGCCTCGGCCGCGAGATGCGCCTTTGCTTCGACATCCTTGCGCTTCCTCGTCCGCGTCATGCCCAGCGCAATCTCGACGAGATCGCGAATGATCTGTTCGACATCGCGGCCGACATAGCCGACTTCGGTGAACTTTGTCGCCTCGACCTTGATGAAGGGCGCCTCGGCCAGCCGCGCCAGGCGCCGCGAGATCTCGGTCTTGCCCACACCGGTCGGCCCGATCATCAGGATGTTCTTCGGCAGGACTTCCTCGCGCAAATCCTCCGGAAGTTGCTGCCGACGCCAGCGATTGCGGAGCGCGATGGCGACCGCGCGCTTGGCGTCGCGCTGGCCGACGATATAGCGATCGAGCTCGGAAACAATTTCACGCGGGGAAAAACTGGTCATCGGAAAAAGGAAAACTCCGGAAGGAAGAAGGTGAGGATCGCAACCCGGCGAGGCGCCGATCAGGCGGCATCGAGCGTTTCGACGGTCAGCTTGTTATTGGTGTAGACGCAGATATCGGCGGCAATACCCATCGCCTTGCGGACGATCGCCTCGGCATCGAGATCCATGTCGGCAAGGGCGCGCGCGGCGGCCAGCGCGTAATTGCCGCCCGACCCGATGCCGACAACGCCACCCTCGGGCTCGAGCACGTCGCCATTGCCTGTCAGCACCAGCGTGACCTGCGCGTCGGCGACGATCATCAGCGCTTCGAGGCGGCGGAGATACTTGTCGGTGCGCCAGTCCTTTGCAAGCTCGACACAGGCCCGCATCAGCTGACCCGGATATTGCTCGATCTTGGCCTCCAGCCGTTCGAACAGCGTCATCGCATCGGCGGTCGCGCCGGCAAAGCCGGCAATGACATCGCCCTTGCCGAGCGGCCGCACCTTGCGCGCATTACCCTTCATGATCGTGTCGCCCATCGACACCTGTCCATCGCCGGCAATCGCCACCCGGCCGTCCTTGCGCACGGACAGGATCGTCGTGCCGTGCCAGTTGATCGGATCGTGCGGGGCCATCATGTCTTTCCTGTCGGATTTGCGTGGGAGCCGGCGGTTGCCGCTACCATGTGGCCGCTCTGCGCCACAGGGTCAAGTCCGCGCCGCGTCCGGGGCCTGGCCGAAATGGCAGTGTCACACGGCTGGAGTGGCGGAAATGCGGGTGATAATGTCTCGCAAATTACCGGCCGAGGAGAGATACCATGCCCGCACGCCTGACATCGGAAGAAGCGCTGCGTGAGGTCTATCCGAAGCCCTCGGGCGGCGCGCTGGGCAAGCAGCTCGATTTCATCGACCGGCATTGCCGCCGTTTCATCGAACTTTCGCCCTTTCTCTGCATCGGTTCGAGTCGACCCGACGGCCTGGCCGATGTGTCGCCCCGGGGCGGCGAACCTGGCTTTGTTCATGTCCTCGATGACCGGCGGCTCGCGCTGCCCGACCGGCCGGGCAACAACCGCCTCGATACGCTGACCAATATCGCCCATGCGCCGGCGGTCGGGCTTCTCTTCTTCCTGCCGGGTTTCGAGGAGATGCTCCGCGTCAACGGCTTTGCCGCAACCTCGCTGGCGCCCGATCTGATGGCCCGCTTCACCCTTGAGGGCAAGCCGCCGCGCTCGGTGCTGCTGGTCGAGGTCAGGGAGGTCTATCTCCATTGCACCAAGGCGCTGAAGCGTTCGGATCTCTGGAATCCGGAAAATCATGTACCGCGCGACGCCCTGCCAAGCTTCGGCGAGATGCTGCGTGACCAGATGAAGCTCGATGTCGCGCCGGCGCTGATCGATACGGCACTGGAAGACGACGCGAAGAAGAACCTCTATTGACCGGCCGGCCGGGGGCGCCTCAGGCCGGCATGTCGAATGCGCCCGGATCGCCGCCAAGCGCGCGGACCTGGGTCTCGAGCGCCCGGATGCGGGCCTCCAGACGCTCGAAGGCTGGCGTCAGGGCTGCGGCGTCCCAGCGCGGCAGGATATGGCTCGGGCAGTTGGCGTCCCATTCGTCGATATCGATCAGGATGGCCCGCTCGACCCGGCCGGGATAGGCGGGATCGGCCAGCGAGCGGGCCAGCGCCGGATCGTCGGCGACAGCCCTGGCCTGCCCTCTGATCTTGACGCGCCGCCGGGCCGGATAGTCGATCAGAAACAGGAAGGCCTGCGGGTTCTCGGCCAGATGTCCGAGCGTGACGAACTGCTGATTGCCGGCGAAATCGGCAAAGCCGAGACGGTTTTCGCCCAGAACCTTCAGAAAGCCCTTCGGACCGCCGCGATGCTGGATATAGGGCCTTCCGGCCGCATTGGCGGTGCCGAGATAGAAATGGTCCTGCTCGGCGACGAAACGGGCGAGCTCGGGCGTAAGGCGGGTCTGCCAGGCCATCAGGGGGTCCTCGATCGGATTGCGTAAACACCCATATGGTTGTCGACGGGATAGATACCAGCGGCGCGGCCCAACAAGATGTTGTGACAAGCTCTTGGACGAATACTAGGAAAAATGAACAGCTACAATTTGAATCAACAGCTTATCGTTCATATCGCATGGAAAAATCGAATTTCTTAAAGTAATATCTGAGACAAGCCCAAGTAAATTGGTTAACGTCTTTTAAGTCATTGTGATTCAAATTGAATTGCCACTTTAACCTGGGTGGTGCGCAATCGGACCGCTTGGCACTGGCCGGTTTCCGCGCCACCTGCTAAAAGCCCGCTGAAAGTCACGCCGCCGGAACCTTATGATGTCCGAAACCCGCAAGCCCCGCACCGCCAGGCTCGAACGCCAGACCAAGGAGACCTCGATCGCGGTCGAGATCGACCTCGATGGCAATGGCGATTATGACGTCGAGACCGGCATCGGTTTTCTCGACCACATGCTCGAGCAGCTGTCGCGTCATTCGCTGATCGACCTGAAGCTGCGCGCCAAGGGCGATCTGCATATCGATTTCCACCACACGACCGAGGACACCGGCATCGTGATCGGCGAAGCCGTGCGAAAGGCTCTGGGCGATTTCAAGGGCATCCGCCGCTATGCAACCGCCATCATCCCGATGGACGAGACCTGCACCCGCGTCTCGATCGATGTCTCGCAGCGCCCCTATCTGGTCTGGAAGGTCGATTTCACCAGGCCCAAGCTCGGCGATATGGATACCGAGCTGTTCAAGGAGTGGTTTCAGGCCTTCGCGCAGAACGCCGGCATCACGCTGCATATCGAAAACATCTATGGCGAGAACAATCACCACATCGTCGAAAGCTGCTTCAAGGGTCTGGCCCGGGCGCTGCGCGAGGCGATCGAGATCGATCCGCGCGCCGCGACCCGCATCCCCTCGACCAAGGGCGTGCTGGGAAGCTGAGCCGCTGGCCTTTTGCCGCCGTCTGGCCTAGATAGAGCCCGAACGCAACGCCGCTGCGAGCGGGCCTCATGTCGATGCGCATCTATACGGTTCACCAGCTTCCCGGCGCCCCGCTCGACGGCGCAGGCATCGTGCTGGTCAAGGAAGGCTTCTCATTCCCGGCTTTTGCATTTTCATGGATCTGGTTGCTCTGGCACCGGCTCTGGATTGCGCTGGCGCTCTGGATCTTGCTGGTCGTTGCCGTGTCGCTGGTCGCGCAGAACCTTTTCGGGGCCGAAGCGGCTGCCGTCTGTTCGCTGGTCCTGCAGCTGATGCTCGGCTTCGAGGCCAACGACATCCGCCGCTGGACGCTGGAGCGGAACCGCTATCGCATGGTCGGTCTGGCGGGGGGCGGCAATCTCGAAGAGGCCGAGCGGGCCTTCTTTGCCAAATGGGAGGGGCCTCTTCACCTCGACCGCGTGGCGGCGCCCGGGCCGGTCTGGCCGCGCCGCGCCGAAGCGACGCCCGATGACGTTGTCGGTCTCTTTCCGAAAGCGGGGAGCTAGGCGCCGGTGAAGATCGCGATCATCGATTACGGCTCGGGCAATCTTCGTTCGGCGGCGAAAGCCTTCGAACGCGCGGCGCGTGACAATGCCATTGCCGCCGATGTGCTGGTGACGAGCGATCCGGACGCCCTGCGCGATGCCGACCGCATCGTGCTGCCCGGCGTCGGGGCCTTCGGCGACTGCCGCGCCGGGCTTCAGGCGGTCAACGGCATGGTCGAGGCGCTGACCGATGCGGTGCACCGCGACGCGAAGCCCTTTTTCGGCATTTGCGTCGGCATGCAACTGATGGCGACGCGCGGCATCGAGCATGGGATTCATGAAGGTCTTGGCTGGATCGAAGGCGATGTCGTGATGATCCGCCCCGACGACCGGACGCTGAAGATTCCGCACATGGGTTGGAACACGTTGACGCAGGCGAAACCGCACCGGCTGCTCGACGATATCGAAACCGGCGAGAATGGGCTGCATGCCTATTTCGTCCATTCCTATTTTCTCGCCACGGTCTCCGAACTCGACATGCTGGCTCGCACCGATTACGGCGGGCCGGTGACGGCGATGGTTGCGAAGGACAATATGGTCGGCGCGCAGTTTCATCCCGAGAAAAGCCAGGCGCTCGGTCTGGCGCTGATCGGCAACTTCCTGAAATGGCGTCCCTGAAGGTAGTGAAATGATCCTCTTTCCCGCGATCGATCTGAAAGACGGGCAATGCGTGCGTCTGGTCCACGGGTTGATGGACAAGGCGACCGTCTTCAATGACGATCCGGCCGCGCAGGCGCGCGCCTTCGAGGCGGCAGGTTTCGAATATCTGCACATCGTCGATCTCAACGGGGCCTTTGCCGGCACGCCGGTCAACGCCGCGGCGGTCGAGCGCATTCTTGCCGCGATCTCGATGCCGGCGCAGCTCGGTGGCGGCATCCGCGATCTGGCGACCATCGAAATGTGGCTTGCCAAGGGCATCGCCCGCGTCATCATCGGCACGTCGGCGGTCAAGAACCCGGCGCTGGTGATCGAGGCCTGCAGGAGATTTCCCGGCCGCATTGCGGTCGGCCTCGATGCCAGGGGCGGCTACGTCGCTACCGAGGGCTGGGCTGACGTTTCCGATCTGACCGTACTCGACATGGCGCGGCGCTTCGAGGATGTGGGCGTCGCCGCCATCATCTACACCGATATCGACCGCGACGGCGCGTTGGAGGGCTTGAACATCGAGGCGACGGTGGCGCTCGCCAACGCGATTTCGATTCCGGTCATTGCGTCGGGCGGCCTTTCCTCGATCGACGACGTGAAGAAACTTCTGGCCGCCGACACGGACAATATCGAAGGGGCGATTTCGGGCCGCGCACTCTATGACGGCCGCCTCGACCCGAAGGAAGTGCTGGCGCTGCTGAAGGATCGCGTCTGATGCTGAAAGCGCGCGTCATTCCCTGTCTCGACGTCAAGGACGGTCGTGTCGTCAAGGGCGTCAACTTCGTCGATCTGCGCGACGCCGGCGATCCGGTCGAAGCGGCGCGCGCCTATGATGCCGCCGGCGCCGACGAACTCTGCTTTCTCGACATCACGGCCAGCCACGAGGAACGTGCGATCATTTTCGACGTGGTGCGCCGTACCGCCGAGCAATGCTTCATGCCGCTGACGGTTGGCGGCGGGGTGCGCGCGATCTCCGATGTGCGCGAATTGCTGCTGGCCGGTGCAGACAAGGTCTCGATCAACACGGCCGCCGTCTTCGATCCGGATTTCGTGCGCGCCGCGTCCGAGAAATTCGGCAATCAATGCATCGTCGTCGCCATCGACGCCAAGCAGACCGCGCCCGGCAAATGGGAGATATTCACGCATGGCGGGCGCAAGCCGACCGGCATCGATGCGGTCGAATATGCCGTGAAGGTCACCGCGCTGGGTGCCGGCGAAATCCTGCTGACCTCGATGGATCGCGATGGCGCGAAGTCGGGCTTCGACATTGCGCTGACACGCGCGGTCTCCGACGCCGTCCCGGTGCCCGTCATCGCCTCGGGCGGGGTCGGCAATCTCGACCATCTGGTCGAGGGCATTCGCGACGGACATGCGAGCGCCGTGCTCGCCGCCTCGATCTTCCACTTCGGCGAATACACGATCGGCGAGGCCAAGGCGCATATGGCGGCGGCGGGCGTGCCGATCAGACGCTAGGGCTGGTAGTTCCAATCGCCGGAAACGCTACGGACTGTGAGGTTTTGCCGCATCCATCCGGTTGCGATTGCGCGCAACGGGGCGGCCCGGCAGAATGGCCCCGCTCCGGTTGCGAGTGAGGCCCTTTGATCCCCCCGCGAATGGCGCGAAACGGACCCGGAATGTCTGACCGCGAAATCGAGTTGAAACTTGTCTGTACGCCGGCCGAGCTGGAGCGGGTACGGCACGCTCCGGCCATTGCGCGGCTGAAGCGCGGTCGCGCCAGCGGCAGGCATCTGCACTCGGTCTATTTCGATACCGACGATCTGGTGCTGGGCGATCATGGTTTCGCCTTGCGTCTGCGCCGATCGGGCCGCACATGCCTGCAGACGCTGAAGACCGACAGCGGCCTGTCGGGCGACAAGACGGGCGCCCTGGCGCGCGACACTGGCGAATACGAAGCGCGCTTGCCCCGCGGCGCCGAGGGACCCGATCTCAACAAGCTGCCGGCTGGCCTCAAGTCGCGCATCCAGAAACTCGCAAACGGCAGCCCCATTTCACCACGCCTCGTCAGCGACATCCGCCGCACCGTTCATTGCCTCGAAACGCCCGATGGCGATGTCATCGAGCTGGCGCTCGACAAGGGCGCCTTGCGCGCCGGCGCTGCACGCGAGATTCCGGTCAGCGAAATCGAACTGGAACTCAAGGAAGGATCGCCTGAAAGCCTCTACCGGCTTGCGCTTGATCTCAGCGATATCGCAAATCTGCGCGTCGGCTTCGAAAGCAAGTCCGAACGCGGCTTTGCGCTTCTGCGGCCGCGCGTTCCGGCAGCGATCAAGGCGGAAACGCTTGCGCTGGCGCCGGATACGACGCTGGAAGACGCCTACGCGACCATATTGCGTCACTGCCTCGTGCATCTGACGTCCAATGAAGCCGCCACAGTCGAAGCACGTCTTCCCGAGGCGCTGCATCAGATGCGGGTGGCGTTGCGGCGCGCGCGTTCGGCTCTGGCGATTTTCCGCCCCGCGATCGGCGGCGGCATGGCCGACCGTCTTGCCGGGGAAGCGAAATGGCTGGCGAATGAACTGGGGCCTGCGCGCGATTTCGATGTCTTTGTCGAGGAGATCGTCGCGCCCGTGACGCCACGCGACGCGGCCCTGTCGCGTCTTCATGCGCGGGCGACAGCGGCGCGGAACGAGGCCTGGGACCGGGCACTGGCCGCACTCGGGTCGCGGCGCTATACGCGCTTTCTCCTCGAATATGGATTGTTTCTTGCCAGCCGCGGCTGGCGCCTCAAACGCAAGGCGCCGCGGCTTGCGCGTGACTTCGCCGTCGAGGCGCTCGACCGCCGCCTCGCCAGCGTCGTCAAGCTTGGCCGTGACATCGAAACGCTCGATCTCGAAGATCGCCATGAACTACGCAAGCGTCTGAAAAAGTTCCGCTACGGCCTGCATTTTCTCTCGTCTCTTTTCGAGGCCGGGAAGGCGAAACCCTATATCAGGCATCTTTCGCAGCTTCAGGACGTATTCGGCGGCCTGAACGATGTGGCGACCGCACATGCGATCCTCGACGGGCCGCTGGCCGCCCTGCCGAACGACGAGGGATCGGCCGGTGCGGCAACCCGCATTTTCGCATGGTCCGAAAAGCGCGCCGCCGCGGACTGGAAGGGCGCCCTCCGGCTGTGGCGGCGCTTCCGCGAGGCCGAGCCCTTCTGGCGCGACTGATCTCGCAGGCTGTACATATGGCGTCTCAAGTTGGGACGTTCGAGCGCGAACATCTGTCTGGCGCCATCGCACCAGACATGGGTGCCCCTGTTAAGCAAATGTGAAAGGCTGCGACCTAGGCTTGCGCTTCGGGTTGGTGACCGCGCTTTTGCGCGGCAAAGTGTGCGTTAGGGTCTTCTGTCAATGTCCGAGAGTTCAGGTACCGCACCGCGAATGGTTGCGATCGAGCTGGAGCCCGCGCCCGAGCGCAAATCGGCCGGCGAACCGCACGCCATTGTCGGGCGCCGCATCAGTCAGGAAGCGCTGAAGCGCCTTCACGATCTTCATGAGCGGTATTTGAGGGGTGTGCCCAATGGCTGGTGCATCGTCATGAAGGAGTGCGACCTGTCAGGTCTCGACTTCCGCAATCTCAATTTCTCGCATGGTCATTTCATCGGGTGTGATTTCAGCGGTGCCAATCTCGAGGACTCGCGGTTTGCGGGTGCCAATCTTTTCAGTGCCCAGTTCGATCGCGCCAATCTGACGCGCACGAATTTCACCCGCGCCGATCTGCGTGGGGCGCAATTCGAGAATGCCGAGCTTGAAGGCGCCCGCCTCGACGGCGCCGATCTGCGCCGCGGTGCGGTCATTCGCACCGGCGCTTCGGCGCCTGTCGGCAAGGAGAATTCGAGCTTTCGCGGCGCGCGCATGTTCGGCACCAATATGGCCGAATGCAAACTGCTGGACGCCGATTTCGAAGGCGCGGCGATGTCGGGCGCCAGCCTGCAGGGTGCCGATCTGCGGGGGGCGAGCTTCGCTGGCGCCGAACTGCGCGGCGTCGAACTGTCGGGCGCCAATCTGGCCGATGCCGATTTTCGCCGTGCCATCATGGATGAGGCGACCTCGGCGCGCGGCGATCTGATGCGCGCCGTGAAGCCGCGCACAGCGCCCGGGCCGGAGCGCATGGCGAAGATTCTGGCCGACCACATGCTCTGGATTCAGACCGGGCAACAAAAGGGCCATCGCGCCGATTTCGCCCGCATGGACCTGTCGCGGACCGATTTTTCGCGTGCGGTGCTGGCCGGCGCCGTGTTTCGCGAGACGATCCTTGCCGACGTCAATTTTGAGAATGCCTTTCTCGCGGCCGCAGATTTCACCAATGCGATCCTGTTGCGGGCCAATCTTCTGGGTGCCGATCTCCGGGGCGCCGATCTCCGGGGCGCCGATCTGAAGGAGGCAACGCAGGATGGGGCAAAAACCGGCGAACTGTCGGGCACCAGCCTCTCGACGCGGGTCTGACGGGCCTTCAGCGCCGCCGCTGGCTTCCCGGCCCCAAATCTGCTACGCAAAGCCGCCGTGCGGCGCCATTTCGGGCATCCGCCGGATATGTCAACGCTTCCGGAGCCGCCACGCATGGCCGCCGACGCCAGCCAGCTCGATCAATTGTTCGCGACGATTGCGGCCCGCAAGGGCACGGATGCGGCGGCATCCTACACGGCCAGGCTGCTCGCTGGCGGCACGCCGCTTTGCGCCCAGAAGCTTGGCGAGGAAGCGGTCGAAACGGTGATCGCCGCTACGCGTGGCGATGCCGGGGCAACCATCGCAGAAAGCGCCGACCTGCTCTATCACTGGCTGGTGCTGCTGGCCGCCCTCGAGATCGATCCTGCCGATGTCTATGCCGAACTGGCGCGCCGCGAAGGGCGCTCCGGTCTCGATGAAAAAGCTGCCCGAAGCTCGAACTGAGACGGGATCCGACATCATGACCACCGCAGTGGAAACCGGCCCATGCCTCTGAGCGACCCCGACGACAAGGTGCTTCTGTCGCCTTTTCGGCATTTCACCTCGGAGGACTGGGGCCGTCTGCGCAAGGATACGCCCTTGCCGCTTTCGGAAGCGGAACTGGAGGAGTTGCGCGGCTTCGGCGAGCGCATTTCACTGGATGAGGTGTCGGAAATCTTTCTGCCGCTGTCGCGCCTGCTCAATCTCTATGTCGGCGAGATGCAGGAACTCTATCGCGTCACCTCGGATTTTCTGGGCCGCGAGCAGGACAAGGTTCCCTATATCGTCGGTGTGGCCGGCTCGGTGGCGGTCGGCAAGTCGACCACGGCGCGCATTCTGCGCACCTTGCTGGCGCGCTGGCCCAATCATCCGAAGGTTGACCTCATCACGACGGACGGATTTCTCTATCCGAACAAGGTGCTCGAGGAACGCGGCCTGATGCAGCGCAAGGGCTTCCCCGAAAGCTTCGACATCAAGCGCCTGCTGCGTTTCCTCTCCGATGTGAAGGCCGGCTCACGCCGTGTCGAAGCACCGGTCTATTCGCATTTCACCTATGACATTCTCGCGGGCGAAACGGTCATGGTCGACCAGCCCGACATTCTTGTCGTCGAAGGCCTGAACGTGCTGCAGCCCTGGAAGCCTGCCGATGGCGACGACCCGCAACCCTTCGTTTCGGATTTCTTCGACTTCTCGATCTATCTCGACGCCGACGAGGAAGCGATCCGGCGCTGGTATATCGAGCGTTTCCTGAGCTTGCGCCGCACCTCATTCAAGGACCCGGCCGCTTATTTCCACCGCTATTCGAAGCTGAGCGAAGCCGAAGCGATCGAAACGGCAGATGCGATCTGGACCTCGATCAACCTCGCCAACCTCCACCGCAACGTCCTGCCGACGCGCCAGCGTGCCGACCTGATCCTGCGCAAGGGCGATGACCACCGCATTCGCGACGTGTATCTCAGGAAGATCTGACGTTCAGAGCAGCCCTTTTGTCTGCGCCAGCTTTGCCAGCGAGACTTGCGGCCTGGGTCCGTAATGCGAGATCACCTCGGCCGCCGCCATCGCGCCGAGCCGCCCACAGGTAACCGGGTCGCGCCCCCGGGTCAGGCCGAACAGAAATCCCGCCGCAAAGAGATCGCCCGCACCCGTCGTATCGACAACCTTCGCAACCTTGTCGGCATCGACCACATGCACCTCGCCATCGGCGACGATGACCGCGCCTGCTTCCGAGCGCGTCAGCGCCGCGAACTTGCAGTCGGCCCGCACTTTCTGAAGCGCCTCGTCGAAGACGTCGGTTTCATAAAGCGCCAGGATTTCTGCTTCGTTGGCGAATAGCAGATCGACTTCGTCCTTTGCCAGACGGCGGAATTCGTCGCGGTAGCGATTGACGCAGAAACTGTCGGACAGCGTCAGCGAAACCAGACGTCCGGCCTGATGCGCGATCTTCGCGGCCTTGAGAAAGGCCTGCTTGGCGCCGGGCTCGTCCCACAGATAGCCTTCCATGTAGGTGATGGCGGCAGCGCGGATCGTTTCTTCGTCGATGTCGTCCGGGCCGAGCTTCTGCGCAGCGCCCAGAAAGGTGTTCATGCTGCGCTGCGCGTCCGGCGTTACCAGAATGAGGCAGCGCCCGGTCGGCGCGCCGGATGTTGCAGGCTTCGCCGGAAAATCGGCGCCGAGCGCCTTGATGTCATGCATGAAGACGTCGCCGAGCTGGTCCTTCCGCACCTTGCCGAAAAAGGCACCCTTGCCGCCCAGCGAGGCAAGCCCCGCGATCGTGTTGGCGCAGGAGCCGCCTGACATTTCGACCGCCTGGCCCATATGTGCGTAGAGTTCGTCGGCGCGCTTGTCGTCGATCAGCGTCATCGAGCCTTTTTCGATGTCGTTGGCGATCAGGAATTTGTCGTCGGCGTCGGCGATAACATCCACCAGCGCATTGCCGATGCCGGCAACGTCATATTTGAGATCGGTCATGGTCCTCGGATTCAATTGAAGTTCGGGGAGGGGTTCGGGCCGGAGTATAGGCAACCGGCTCCATAAGTCCAAAAAACGGGGCTTTCCGCATCAGATCGGGCGCTCGCCGCCTCTCGGATGCGACATGATGTCTCGACCATGCGGCGCATGCCGGGCATTCTGTCATCTGCCGGCCCTTTCTTCATTTCAGCTTCGACCGGCAACAGACGAGGATATGCTGGATGTTGTCCGACGCCCTGCGCGCCCTGCGCGAAACCTTTTCCGCTCCCTTGCGCCGCGTGATGTGGCTGTCCCTGGGTCTGACACTGGTCCTGCTGGTGCTGTTTGGCGCCGGCCTGCAATGGGCGCTCGCCGCGCTGCCCGAATTCGGCATTGGCTGGATCGACACCGTCCTCGCCTACGCAGTGCGCTTCCTGGCCGTCATCGTGTTGATCCCGCTGGTTCACCCGGTCGTTTCGCTGGTCGCCGGCCTGTTTCTCGAAAACGTCGCGGCGCGCGTCGAGGAAACGTCTTATCCTTCCGATCCGCCGGGGCAGGACCAGCCATTCTGGCAATCGGTGGCCGTTGCCATCCGCTTCACGGCCGTACTGATTGCGGTCAATCTGCTGGTGTTGCCCTTCTATCTGATCCCGATCGTGAATGTTTTTCTGTTCTGGGCCGTCAACGGCTATCTCCTCGGCCGCGAATATTTCGAGCTGGTGGCGTTGCGCCATCGGGCGCCGAAAGATGCGACGGCCCTCCGCCGCCGCCACCGCGGCCGGGTCCTGGCTGCCGGCGTACTTGTGGCGCTCTTTGCGACCGTACCGGTCCTCAATCTCTTTGCGCCCCTTTTCGGCGCCATCCTGATGGTCCATACCTACAAGAAGCTTGCCGCCCCGGAGAGTTTTGCATGAAGCGTCGTCTGGTTCTGTTGCTGCCCTTGATCCTCGCCGCTTGCGAAACGGCGCCGGGTAGCGGCATCGACGCGCGCGGCGGCGCGATGGCATCGCTTGGCGCCGGCGCGCTGACCCCGGCGAGCCTTGCAGGTGCGGCACCTGCCGCCATTTCGGCGCGTCTGGGCGCGCCCGATTTCCGTCGCAGCGAACCGGATGCCGAGGTCTGGCAATATGCCGGCAGCGATTGCAGTCTCTTCGTCTATTTCTACAAGACCGCCTCCGGCGTGCTCGCGGCACGCCATGTCGATGCGCGCAGGCTCGAGGGCGGCGCGGCCGACAAGACCGCCTGCCTGTCATCGGTGATGGCACGCCGCAACATGCCGGTGTCCTGAAGCTCAGGCCAGCGTCGTCTTGGCCTTGAACTGGCAGAGATCGGCCAGCTTGCAGGCCGGACAGTCGGGCTTGCGCGCCTTGCAGACATAGCGCCCATGCAGGATCAGCCAATGATGCGCATGCAGGCGATATTTGGCCGGCACGACCTTTTCGAGCTTCAGTTCGACCGCCAGCACATCCTTGCCGGGCGCAAGTCCGGTCCGGTTGGCAACGCGGAAGATATGCGTGTCGACGGCAATGGTGGGTTCGCCGAAGGCGACATTGAGCACCACATTGGCCGTCTTGCGGCCGACGCCGGGCAGGGCCTGCAACGCCGCGCGGTCGCGCGGCACCGCGCCGCCATGTCGATCGATCAGCAGGCGCGACAACGCGATGACGTTCCTGGCCTTGTTGCGATAGAGGCCGATCGTCTTGATATGGCTGACAAGGCCGGCCTCGCCGAGCTTCAGCATCTTCTGCGGACTGTCGGCGATCTTGAAGAGTTTCTCGGTGGCCTTGTTGACGCCGACATCGGTGGCCTGCGCCGACAGCACGACCGCGACCAGCAGCGTATAGGTGTTGCTGTATTTCAGCTCGGTCTCGGGTGCCGGGAGGTTGGCCGAAAGGCGGCGGAAGAATTCTTCGATCTCGGGTTTTTTCATTGGCATGGCAGAGACTTTGCCATAACGCCGCCGCGCTGCAAGGCCGCATTGCCCATGCGCCCGCCCTGCACTAGCTTTCACACATGACTGCCTTGGCCGCCTTCCCTGCCGCCGCCATGAACGCGGTGCCGCTGTCCGCGCCGCTTCATTTCGATGCGTTGCTGACGCCGCATCGTTCGCTTTCGCGCCGGGGTTTCTTCATCGTCATGGGGGTCGTTGCGGCGGTCAATTTCACCGCTGGCGCATTTTTCATGGCCAAGGGCGCCTGGCCGGTTCTCGGCTTTTGCGGTCTTGAGGTCGCACTGGTCTGGTTGGCGTTCAGGGCCAACTACCGGGCCGCGCGGGCACATGAAACCGTGCAATTGTCGGACGATGAATTGCGCATCCGTCGTGTCGATGCACGCGGGCGCGCCCGGGCCTTCAGTTTCCAGCCCTATTGGGTCCGCCTTTCGCTGACGGAGAACCCCGACAAGTCGACCCATCTCCATTTGCTGAGTCACGGACGGCGGCTGGAGGTGGCATCCTTCCTCTCGCCAGCCGAGCGCGCCGATTTTGCCCGCGCGCTCGAAGCGGCGCTGGCCGGCCTCAAATCCGCGCGGCCGGCCTGACGGCCGGTCAATGCGCTTCGCGCTCGATCAGCATTTCCTTTTTCAGCACATTTCCCCGGTCGTCGAGCTCATAGACGATCGGCGCACCGGTCGCGATGTTGAGCGCGAGCACTTCTTCCTGGCTGAGCCTGTCGAGCAGCATGACCAGCGCCCGCAGCGAATTGCCATGTGCCGCAACAAGCACGCGCTCGCCCTTGAGGACGCGCGGCAGGATTTCCTTTTCGTAATAGGGCAGCACCCGCTCGGCGGTCATCTTCAGGCTTTCGCCGCCGGGCGGCGGCACGTCGTAGGAACGGCGCCAGATATGCACCTGTTCCTCGCCCCACTTCTGGCGCGCATCGTCCTTGTTGAGACCCGACAGATCGCCATAGTCGCGCTCGTTGAGCGCTTGATCCTTCACGATCTCGATGTCCGTCTGGCCGAGCTCCTCGAGCATCAGCCGGTTGGTCTCCTGCGCGCGGCTGAGCGCCGAGGTGAAGGCGACATCGAACACGAGGCCGCGCGCCTTCATCGCCTGGCCCGCCTCGCGCGCCTCGGCAATGCCCTGTTCGGTCAGGCCAGGATCGCGCCAGCCGGTAAAAAGGTTCTTCTTGTTCCATTCGCTTTGTCCGTGGCGGACAAGCACAAGCAGATTCGACAAGGCTCACTCCAGCGTTTTATCCGTAGACAGATTATTCGATACCCAGCACGTCGGCCATGCTGAACAGGCCGGGCCCCTTGCCCTGCCCCCATTGTGCCGCCTTCAGCGCGCCGCGCGCAAAGATACCCCGGTCCTCGGCCACATGGCCAAGCACGATGCGCTCCTGTGCGCCGGCAAAGATCACCTGATGGTCGCCAACGACCGAACCGCCGCGCAAACTCGCAAAGCCGATGGCGCCCGTCTTTCTCGCCCCGGTCTGTCCGTCGCGCCCGCGTTCGGAATTCTCCTTCAGCGCAATGCCGCGCCCCTCGGCGGCCGCCGCGCCGAGCAGCAGGGCTGTGCCCGACGGCGCATCGACCTTGTGACGGTGATGCATCTCGACGATCTCGATATCCCAGTCGCTATCGAGTGCGCGGGCCGCCTGCCGGACCAAGGCGGCCAGCAGATTGACTCCGAGGCTCATATTGCCGGCCTTGACGATGGTCGCATGCCGCGCCGCCGCCGCGATCCGTTCCTCATCGGCGTCCGAAAAGCCGGTTGTGCCGATCACATGAACGATCCGCGCCTGTGCGGCCAGCGCCGCCAGCTCGACGCTCGCAGCCGGTACCGAAAAATCGATCAGCGCATCGGCCTCCTTGACGACGCCAAGGGCATCGTCGGTTGCCGCGAGGCCGAGCGGTGCCAGCCCGGCAAGCGTGCCCAGATCGGCGCCGAGATGGACCGATCCCGCCGCCTCGATGCCGCCGGTCAGCACGAGCCCGTCGGTTTGATGGATGAGCCCGATCAGCGTCCGGCCCATCCGGCCGCCCGCTCCCGTCACTGCAATCTTGATGTCATCGGCCATGTCGGTCTTCCATGCGTTTGGGGCGGTATAGCAGCCCCTATTCAGCCCCGGAAGACGAAATAAGCCCCCAGCGCGATCAGCGAAAAGCCGATCGCGGTGTTCCATGTCGGCCCCTGCCCCAGATAGAACGCCGAGAAACCGACGAAAACCGTCAGCGTGATGACTTCCTGAAGGGTCTTGAGCTGATGCGCCGTATAGACACCGTATCCGATCCGGTTGGCGGGAACGGCGAGCGAATACTCGATCAGTGCGATGCCCCAGCTGACCAGCACGACGGCCGCAATCGGCAGATGCTTGTATTTGAGGTGCCAGTACCAGGCCACCGTCATGAAGAGATTGGAGGCGATCAGCAGCGCCACCGGCAGGACATGGTTTCGCATCTATGGGCAGGCCTGTCGAAAAAGGTCCCGCCGATGCTTCGGCGGGACCCTCCCAGACTAGCGTAAAGTGCTGCGTCGCGATCCAGTCAGTTCTGGAATCCGTCCCAGAACTCCTTGACCCTGGCGAAAAAGCCCGAGCTTTCCGGACTGTTGCTGTCGGATGACGAAGTCTCGAACTCCCGCAGCAACTCCTTCTGTTTCCTGGTAAGATGAACCGGCGTCTCGACCGTGATCTGGATATAGAGATCGCCCGCCTCGCGCGAATTGACGACCGGCATCCCCTTGCCCTTGAGGCGGAATTGCCGGCCGGTCTGCGCGCCCTCCGGCACCTTCACCTTGACCCGTTTGCCGCCCAGCGTCGGCACTTCTATTTCGCCGCCAAGGGCCGCCGTTGCCATCGAGATCGGCACCCGGCAGAAGAGATCCGCGCCGTCGCGCTCGAAGAGCCGGTGCGGCCGGACCGAGAGAAAGATATAGAGATCGCCAGCCGGTCCGCCCCGCATGCCGGCTTCGCCCTCGCCGGCCAGCCGGATGCGCGTGCCGTCTTCGACGCCTGCCGGGATGTTGACCGAAAGTGTCCGCTCCTTTTCGACGCGGCCCTGGCCATGACAGGCCGTACAGGGTTTGTCGATGGTCTGTCCGCGTCCGTGGCAGGTCGGACAGGTCCGCTCGATGGTGAAAAAGCCCTGAGAGGCGCGCACCTTGCCATGGCCCTGGCAGGTCGTGCAGGTGATGGGGCTCGATCCGGGTGCGGCGCCCGTTCCGGTGCAGGCCTCGCAGGCAACCGACGACGGCACGCGAATTTGCGCCTTCTTGCCCTCGAAGGCTTCTTCGAGGTCGATTTCCATGTTGTAGCGAAGGTCGTGTCCGCGCATGCGGCCGCCATCGCCGCGCCCGCCCCGTCTTCCGCCCATGAACTCGCCGAAGAGGTCGTCGAAGATGTCCGACATCGAGGCGCCGCCGCCAAACCCGCCGCGCCCGCCGCCGCGCCCACCCATGCCGCCATCGAAAGCGGCATGGCCGAACTGGTCATAGGCGGCACGCGATTGATCGTCCTTCAGCGCGTCATAGGCTTCGTTGAGTTCCTTGAAGCGCTGCTCGGCCTCCTTGTCGCCCTGATTCTGATCGGGGTGATACTTCTTGGCGAGATTACGATACGCCTTCTTCAATTCGTCCGCGCTTGCATCGCGGCCGACTCCCAGGACGTCGTAGAAATCGCGTTTCGACATCGCAGGTCACCATAGACAATGTAACGCCGCAGCGGACGCGCTTGCGCGCACCCGCCGGGCATATCGTGTGGAGAATACGGGCATCATCTCAAGGCCCCTGATCAGGCGGACTTGTCCTGATCTTTCTTGTCGTCGTCGACTTCCTCGAAGTCGGCATCGACGACATTTTCGCGCCCGCCATCGGTATCCGTACCGCCGCCGGCCTCGTCGGTCTGGGCTTCGGCCTGGGCCGCCTTGTAGAGCGCCTCGCCGAGTTTCATCGACACCTGTGTCAACGCATCGGTCTTGGCCTTGATGTCGGCAGTGTCGCCGCCCGTGAGCGCGGTCTTCAAGGCTTCCAGCGCGGTTTCGACTTCGGACTTCACATCGGCCGGAACCTTGTCGGCGTTCTCGGCCAGCATCTTCTCGGTTGAATTGGCTAGCGCTTCGCCGTGGTTGCGGGTCTCGGCTTCTTCGCGCCGCTTCCGGTCTTCCTCGGCATGCGCCTCGGCGTCCTTGACCATCTTTTCGATATCGGCTTCGGACAGACCGCCCGACGCCTCGATGCGGATCGTCTGTTCCTTGTTGGTCGCCTTGTCCTTGGCCGACACGTTGACGATGCCGTTGGCGTCGATGTCGAAGGCAACCTCGATCTGCGGCACGCCGCGCGGCGCTGACGGAATACCGACAAGGTCGAACTGACCGAGCAGCTTGTTGTCGGCTGCCATCTCGCGCTCGCCCTGGAAGACGCGGATCGTCACCGCCGACTGGTTGTCCTCGGCCGTCGAGAAAGTCTGTGCCTTCTTGGTCGGGATCGTCGTGTTGCGTTCGATGAGACGCGTGAACACGCCGCCCAGCGTCTCGATACCGAGCGACAGCGGCGTCACGTCGAGCAGCAGCACGTCCTTGACGTCGCCCTGCAACACGCCGGCCTGGATCGCGGCGCCCATGGCGACCACTTCATCCGGGTTGACGCTCATGTTCGGCTCTTTGCCGAAGAACTGCTTTACCGCTTCACGGATCTTCGGCATGCGCGACTGGCCGCCGACCAGCACGATTTCATTGATCTGCCCGGCCGTGACGCCGGCGTCCTTCAATGCGGCCTTGCAGGGATCGATCGTGCGCTGGACCAGGTCTTCGACAAGCGCTTCGAGCTTGGCACGGGTAATCTTCATGGTGAGATGTTTCGGGCCCGACGCGTCTGCCGTGATGAAAGGCAGGTTGACTTCGGTCTGCGTCGCCGAGGAAAGCTCGATCTTGGCCTTCTCGGCGGCTTCCTTCAGCCGCTGCAGCGCCAGCTTGTCGCCCCGCAGGTCGATGCCGTTCTCTTTCTTGAATTCGTCGGCGAGATAATTGACCAGGCGCATGTCGAAGTCCTCGCCGCCAAGGAACGTGTCGCCATTGGTCGATTTGACTTCGAAGACGCCGTCGCCGATTTCAAGGATCGAGACGTCGAAGGTGCCGCCGCCAAGGTCGTAGACCGCGATCAGCTCGCCTTCCTTCTTGTCGAGCCCGTAGGCGAGAGCGGCCGCCGTCGGCTCGTTGATGATGCGCAGCACTTCAAGCCCCGCGATCTTGCCGGCGTCCTTGGTTGCCTGGCGCTGGGCGTCGTTGAAATAGGCGGGAACCGTGATGACGGCCTTCTCGACCTTTTCGCCGAGATAGCTTTCGGCTGTTTCCTTCATCTTCTGCAGGATGAAGGCCGAAATCTGCGAAGGCGAATATTTCTCGCCATGTGCTTCCACCCAGGCGTCGCCATTCGGCGCCTTGACGATGTTGTAGGGCACCATGCCCTTGTCCTTCTGGGTGGTCGGGTCTTCGTAGGAGCGGCCGATAAGACGCTTGATGGCGAACAGTGTGTTGGACGGGTTGGTGACGGCTTGCCGCTTGGCCGACTGGCCGACCAGGCGCTCGCCATCGGCGGTAAAGGCGACCATGGAGGGCGTGGTACGGGCGCCTTCGGCGTTCTCGATCACCTTGGCGGTCTTGCCTTCCATCACGGCGACGCAGGAATTGGTCGTGCCGAGGTCGATACCGATAACTTTAGCCATTGTCCTTGTCCTCACATTGCGGCGGGCCGGGCGGGCCACATCTGGCGCCCGCGGTGTTCCAGGAGGCGCCCGTGCGGACGCTCCCGGTCGAAACCGGCCCCCTGAAAAGGGGTTGTCCGTCCCGCGGGCTCAAGGGCTCCCCAGGGGCGGGCCCTCAAAATCCCCGGCACGGGGGTTGAAACGGTTGCGCTGTATATAGGTTTGGGTTTCACGCCCCGCAAGCGTTGATGCGGCAATATGGCCACAGGAAGCGCGGCATTTGGGACTCAGTGGCCATCACAGCGCATTCCTTTTCGGAACCCGGATCGTCTGGCGGCAGCAGAATGCAAGACGGACGGCGTGTACCCCAGCGCCGTCCGTCTCTCTTTCCGTTCCGACCGGACGCCTAGAGCGGATTGTCCGGATAGACCGCATTCCACTCGCAGGCCTGGTTCCGCCAGTCCTGCTGCCGAACGCTGGCCTGCAACCGCTCGGGCGCGGTCATGTCCTCGCTGAGCCGCGCCGCTTTCCGGGCCGCATCGTCATCGCCGGCCTCGGCCGCGAGGTTGAACCACATCAGCGCCAGCGGCTTGTTCTCGCGCTGCGTCGTGACCAGCGCGCCGAGCTTGGCTGGCGCATTCATGCCGCGCACGAGATCGCCCGAATAGATGCGCCCGAGCTCGTATTTGGCGCGCCGGTCGCCCTGCCGCGCCGCCTTGCAGTACCATTCGGTCGCCTTCTGGTTGTTGAGAACGCCGGTGGAGCCTGCGATGGTGCAGCAATGGCTGTCGCCCATCTTCATCTGAGCCTCGACGTCTCCTGCCGCGGCCGCATCCTCGTTCGCGAGAATGCGGGCATTGTCGCTCGCCCGCGTTGCGCCCTGCATGACGGCCGCTGCGCAGCCCGAAAGCAGGGCAGCAGCCAGAAATATCCCGAACACCCTCATCATCGCGCACCCCTCCGCTCTGGATGAGGCCGGACGCCTTTCGTCCGGCCGGCGGGCAATATGACACTGCAAGTGTCAAAAATCGAGCAGTCTCTTTTGCCGCTATACTGAAAATCATGAAACCGGTCGACACGGGATTTGAAGGTCTGGCGCTCTATCCGCGCCTGCTGGACGAGGCCGCCCAGCAGGCGCTGGTGTCGGCGCTGATGCGGGCTTTCGAGGGGACGCCGCCCTATCGCCCGCGCATGCCCCGCACCGGCAAGCCCTGGTCGATCCATCAGACCAATTTCGGGCCGCTGGGCTGGGTGTCGCGGCCGGACGGCTATGGCTATGCGCCGAAAAACGAGGTTAACGACGCCTCCTGGCCGGCCATACCCGCAGCACTACTGGCGCTCTGGGACGATCTCGCGGCCTATCCGGCGCCACCCGAATGCTGCCTGGTCAATCTCTACGACCATCCCGGCGCGCGCATGGGTCTGCACCGCGATGAGGATGAACAGGCACTTGATGCGCCGGTGGTCTCGCTCTCGCTGGGCGACACATGCATTTTCCGCGTCGGCGGATTCGCCCGCAGCGACAGATCGAAAAGCTTCAGACTCTCTTCCGGCGATGTGCTGGTGATGGGCGGGCCGTCGCGCCTGCGCTTTCACGGCGTCGACCGGCTGGTTTTCGGTTCCTCGCGGCTGATCCCGGGCGGCGGCCGCATCAACCTGACGCTCCGCCGCGTGACCCGGCCCGGCTGAGATCCGTCAGTACGGATACCAGCCCGGCACCGGCGAAACGCCGAAAGCCCACAAATGCCCGTAAAACAAGGCGCCGAAGACAATCAGCGCGACGAGGATTCGCCACCAGCCAAGTTCGCCGGGCTTCAGGCTGTTGCGGCCGGCGACAATGGCGAGAAAAGGCGGATTGGAGGTCTTCGAGGCGAAGTCGCGCCAGGCCTCTCCCATCTTTCGCTCGCGCTTGTCGTCGATCGAGAAAGTGCCGAGTAGGGCCAGCAGCGCGAAGGTGCCGAAGAAGATGATCGAAGCCTGATCGCCATTGATCAGCAGATGCCACAGTGCCCAGATCGCAACGCCCCACAGAAACGGATGCCGCGTGATGCGCAGCATGCCCCGCACCGTGTCGGGGTTGGTCGCGAGCGCTTCGGCGCCGACCGCCGTCGGGTTGGCCGTCGTGACGCCGATCACGGCAAAGAGCGCGGCGACAAGGATGATCAATGGCGAGAGATGCAGCGCCCAGAGCGGGGCGACCCAGTAGAGCGGATTGGGGCCGGTGAGCGCCCCGTTATAGGCCATGGAAAGCCAGACGATGCCGCCAATCGAGACCAGCGAGAAGAGGCCGAGATAAGGTTTCTCGCCGATCGTGCCGACAATCCGGTCGCGCAGGCCCGAGCCGGCCACAACCAGATGAATTGCCAGAAAAAAAGCCGCCGCCGCCCAAAGTTCGAGCATCGCATCCTCCTCCGCCTGCCGCTGCGTTATAACAGCGTTATGATCATGGCGTGATGCGGCGCCCGGCACAAGGGGCAAGTGTGCTCAGGCCGTCGTGTCGACATTGCCGCCGGTCGCGGCACCCTCGGCCTTGGCGACACCGACCCGCGCCGCGCGCAGAAGGCGTTCGCCAATCATGTAGCCGCCCTCGAGCACGTGAACCACTGTGCCGGCGGGATGCTCGGTGCCCGGCACTTCGAACATCGCTTCATGCAGGTTGGGATCGAAGCGTTCGCCCGGCTGCGGCGTGATTTCGCGGATGCCGTGGCGCTCGAAAATCGACAGCAGCTGGCGTTCGGTCATTTCGACGCCCTCGACCATCGCCTTGACGCTCTCGGCCGCCGCTGCGCGCTCGTCATCCTTCAGCGTGCCGATGGCGCGGCGCAGATTGTCGGCCACCTGCAGCATGTCGCGCGCGAAATTGGCGGCCGCATAGCGTGTCGCATCGGCCTTGTCGCGCTCGGCGCGTTTGCGGGTGTTTTCCATTTCGGCGGAAACGCGCAGCAGCCGGTCCTTGAGTTCGGCAATCTCGGCCTCGAGCATGGCGGCATCCGGTCCGGCCGCCGCATCGGGACCTGCCGCGTCACGGGCCTCGCCCTGCCCGGCCGGCTCGGCCGCCAGCGTCTCGGCCAGATTCTCGGCCGTTTCCGGCGTTTCAGTTTCGTTCTTGTTCTTGTCGTCACTCATGGGGCTACCGTTTGCGTCCATGTCAGTTCTGTGGGCTGTTCCGGCGAGTGCATGTGCGCGCCGGGGCGCGAGATGTCAACCCGTCCGGACCGGTGCCGGCCTGCGTCAATTGATCAGCCGGCCGACCAGTTTCGCCGTGTAGTCGACCATCGGGATCACGCGCGCGTAATTGAGCCGCGTCGGCCCGATCACCCCCAGCACCCCCACCACATGCTGCTGGGCATCCATATAGGGGCTGACGATCAGCGACGAACCCGACAGCGAGAACAGCTTGTTCTCGGAACCGATGAAAATGCGCACCCCGTCGGCCTGCTCGGCCAGCCCCAGCAGCTGCACCAGGTCCCGCTTGTTCTCGAGATCGTCGAAAAGCAGCCGGATGCGCTCGAGATCCTCCATCGCATGCACGTCTTCGAGAAGCCGCGAGCGTCCGCGCACGATCAGCGACTTGCTGAGCGGATCGTTGCTGCCGCCCGTGCCCGACCAGGTGGCAAGCCCGGCCTCGATGACCTTGGCGGTCAGCGCGTTGAGTTCGGCCTTGCGCGTCTCCATGTCGCGGGCAAGATGCGTCTTGGCCTCGTCCAGCGTCTTGCCGCGCAACTGTGCATTGAGATAGTTGGTGGCCTCGGCCAGAGCCGACGGCGTCAGCCCCTTGGGGATCTCGATAACCCGGTTCTCGACCGCGCCGCCCTCGGTCACGATGACGACCAGCGCCCGCTCTCCGTCGATCGGCACGAATTCGAGATGTTTCAGCGCCGCGTCATAGGTCGGCGCGACGACGAAACCGGCCGCATGGCTGAGGCCCGACAACAGCTTCGACGCCTCGTCCAGCACATCCTCGACATTCTTGTGCGAGCCTGCCACTTGCCGCTCGATCGTCTTGCGTTCCTCGTCGCTGAGATCGCCGATCTCGAGCAACCCGTCGACGAACATCCGCAGGCCCGCCTCGGTCGGCAGCCGGCCGGCGCTGGTATGTGGCGAAAAGATCAGTCCCAGGGACTCCAGATCCGACATCACATTGCGGATCGAGGCGGCAGAGAGCGAGATCGGAAGCTGCCGCGACAGGATGCGCGAGCCGACCGGCTCGCCGGTTTCGAGATAGCTCTCCACCACGCGACGCAGGATCTCGCGCGAACGCTCGTTGAGATCCTTGACGGCCACCATGTGCTGTCCCTGTCCTTTCCGTAAGTGTCTGAAAGCGGTGACAAATCTAGGTAGCGCGGGGCGCCGCGTCAATTGATGGACCGGTTTCCTTTACGCTTCGCCCGCGCCGGGGTACTAAGGCCCCCGAAAACAGCCGCCAACCATTCGAGACAGAGATCGGAATCCCGACAATGCGCCCTTCCGGCCGTCAGCCCCATGAAATGCGTCAGGTCACCTTCGAACCGGGCGTCGCCAAGCACGCCGAGGGCTCCTGCCTGGTCCGCTTCGGCGACACCCATGTGCTGTGCACGGCCAGCCTCGAAGAGCGCGTCCCGCCTTTCCTCAAGGGCGGCGGCAAGGGCTGGGTGACGGCCGAATACGGCATGCTGCCGCGCTCGACCCATGAACGGATGCGCCGCGAGGCCTCGACCGGCAAGCAATCGGGCCGCACGCAGGAAATCCAGCGCCTGATCGGCCGCTCGCTGCGCACCATCGTCGATCTCCGTGCGCTGGGCGAGCGTCAGATTTCGGTCGATTGCGACGTGCTGCAGGCCGATGGCGGCACCCGCACCGCCTCGATCACCGGTGCCTGGGTGGCGCTCCATCAATGCATCGAGTGGATGCGCGCCCGCTCGATGCTGTCGGGCCCGGTGCTGAAGGACCATGTCGCAGCGATCTCCTGCGGCATCTACAACGGCGTGCCGGTGGTCGATCTCGACTATGCCGAGGATTCCGAAGCCGATACCGACGCCAATTTCGTCATTACCGGCAAGGGCGGCATCTGCGAAGTGCAGGGCACGGCCGAAGGCGAGCCTTTCAGCGAGGACGAACTCTCGAAGCTTCTCGGGCTGGCGAAATCGGCCATCGCCGATCTCGTGATCCGGCAGAAGGCGGCGGTCGCGGGATGACGCGCCGCTTCGGGGGCGGCCGCCTGGTGGTCGCAAGCCACAATCCGGGCAAGGTGCGCGAGATCGGCGATCTGCTGGCGCCTTTCGCGGTCGAAACCGTCTCGGCCGGCGAACTCGGACTGCCCGAACCCGAAGAAACCGGCGCCAGCTTTCGCGAGAATGCCGAACTGAAGGCGCTGGCTGCGGCCCGTGCCGCCAACCTGCCGGCGCTGGCCGACGATTCCGGCCTTTGCGTCGAAGCCCTGTCGGGCGCCCCCGGCATCCATTCGGCGCGCTGGGCGGGGCCGACAAAGGATTTCGACTTCGCGATGGAAAAGCTCCGTCGCGGCATGGTCGAAGCCGGCCCGCATGACACGCGGGCGCATTTCATCTGCGGCCTGGCGCTGGCCTGGCCCGACGGGCATGTCGAATATTTCGAGGGCAGGGTGGACGGCGAACTCGTCTGGCCGCCGCGCGGCGAAAAGGGCTTCGGCTACGATCCGATATTCGTCGCCGACGGCCATGACATCACCTTCGGCGAAATGGAGCCGGAGAAGAAGCATGCGATCTCGCATCGTGCCCATGCCTTCCGTCAGCTTGTCGATGCCTGCTTCACCGCAAATTGATCCGTCGGCGGACGGTCAGGAATCGGCGCCGTGCTTCGGCATTTACGTGCACTGGCCCTTCTGTCAGTCGAAATGCCCCTATTGCGACTTCAATTCCCATGTTGTCGCCTCGGTCGATCAGGCGCGCTGGGCCGCCGCGCTGACGCGCGAACTCGAGCACATGCGCGGGCTGACGGGCCCCCGCCGCGTCCGTTCGATCTTCTTCGGCGGCGGCACGCCCTCGCTGATGGAAGTGCCGACGGTCGATGCTGTGCTGCAGCGCATCCATGCGCTCTGGCCCGTCGATGACGATCTCGAGATCACGCTTGAAGCCAATCCGACCAGCGTCGAGGCGACACGTTTTCGCGGCTATGCATCGGCCGGCGTCAATCGTCTCTCGCTGGGCGTGCAGTCGCTTGATGACGCGCAACTGAGGTTTCTCGGCCGCCTGCACACCGCCGACGAGGCGCTCCGCGCCATCGCGCTGGCCCGCGAAACCTTCCCGCGCCTTTCCTTCGATCTGATCTATGCGCGCCCCGGCCAGACACGCGCGGCCTGGGAAAGGGAACTGCGCGGGGCGCTGGCGCATGCCGCCGACCACCTCTCGCTCTATCAACTGACCATCGAGCCCGAAACGGCCTTTGCGCGTCTTTACGAGAAGGGTGCATTCGCGTTGCCGGCCGAGGAAGACGCGGCCGCACTTTACGAATTGACCGGCGCAATCTGCGCCGAGGCCGGGATGACGGCCTATGAGGTTTCGAACTATGCGCGGCGCGGCGCCGAATGCCGGCACAATCTCGTCTATTGGCGATATGGCGATTATGCCGGTGTCGGTCCCGGTGCGCATGGCCGCATCCGGTCCGGTGCGCGCCATCTGGCGACCCGAACGTTGCGTACGCCCGGGGCGTGGATCGAGGCGGCCGAACGATCGGGTCATGGCCTCGAGGCGGCCGAAGAGATTTCGCCGGCCGAGCAGGGCGACGAACTGATGCTGATGGGACTGCGTCTCGAGGAGGGCGTCTCCTGCGCGCGCTATGAACGCCTCGCCGGCCGTCCGCTCGATGCTGCCCGCATTGAAAGCCTCGCGGCGGACGGCTTGCTGATCCGCGACGGCGACCATATCCGCGCCAGCGCCGAAGGTCGCCTCGTCCTCGATGCGTTGCTGGCGCGCCTGCTGGCCTAGAAGAGCGGGGGACGGAAACTGGTCGGTGCCGGATCGACGACCACCGCACCGCCAGCCCGGATTTCCATCACTGCAAGACCGCGTTCGGTCCGCCCGTCCGGCATGAACCGGAAAATGCCATCGACGCCTGCAAAGCCGTCCGGGTCGGTCAACGCTTCGGCGCTGAAGCGCTCGCCGGCCGGCCGCGTTGCCAGCGCAACCGCAAGGCTTGCCGCGTCATAGCCGAGACTGGCGATGCGCGGCGGTGTGGTGCTGCCATAGGCGCGCTTGTAGCGGGTCAGGAACTGCGCATGGCCTTCGGGTGGCGGTGCCGGAAACCACGCGCCGTGAAGCGGCGGCTCAAGCGCCAGCGACGGATCGTCCCAGAGCCCGGTGCCGAGAAACTTCACCTGCCGCGGGTCGAGATCGTAATAGGGGAGCAGCGGAGAAATCGTTTTGAGCTGCGCGCCGCCTTCGGGAAGGAACAGGGCCTGGAAGCTTCCCTCGCCATAGCTGGCGGCAATGCGCCGGGCCGGCTCGTACATGCCGTCCGAATCCGCCGGATAGGAAGTCGCGGCGACGACCAGGCCGGCCCTTGCGGCAACGGCCTGTTCGAACGCGCTCCGCGCCCGGTCGCCATAGGTGCCTTGCGGGTACAGCGCACCGAAGCGCTGCAGGCCCTGCAGGGTTGCGAATTCGACGATCCGCTCGATGTCCTGGTCGAGCGGGAAGGAGAGCAGGTAGACGCCGTTGCCGGCGACCGAACTGTCGGAGGAGAAGGCGACGACCGGCACGCGGGCGCCGGCGGCAAGCGGCGCGACGGCAGTCACCTCTTCGGCAAAGAGCGGACCGAGAATGAGGTCGGCGCCGGCACCCAGCGCTTCCTGAGCGGCGCGCTGTGCACCGCCGGACGTACCGCCGGTCGCCTTGGGGATCAGCATGATCTGCCGGTTGTCGAACTCGAACAACGCCAGCTGCGCCGCATTGTAGATTGCATTGGAAAGCGTCCGCACATTGTCGCGCGGCGAATTGAAGGGCAGCAGCAGCGCGACCCGGATCGGCTGCGCGCCGGCCATATGCGCCGGCGTGTAGAAGCGTGCGGGATCGCGCATGGCCGGCACATCGACGCGCGGCGGCGGCTGGACCTGGACGGTGGGCGGCGGCGCGACCACCACGGGGGGTGCCGTTCGGCCGCCAAGGCCGTTGCAGCCGGCCAGCATCAGGCCGAGACCGAGAACAGCCAACGCCCGAAGGCCGGAACGCAAATGGCCGGAACACAAGGGGCGGGCGTCTGTCACCGGGAATTTTCCTTGAACGAACAAAAGGGTGGCGTCGGCAAAGGGTACTGTCCGCGCCCCGCCAAGTAAACCGGGCGCGCCGCGGCGCCGGCGCCCCGTCTTGCCAAAAAGTCCCTTCCGGGCGCAAGGTCGCCCGCGATGAATGAAAAACCCGCAAGACCTGTATCCGCCGCCGGCCGCCTTGCGCCCGGTCTCTATGTCACGGCGACGCCGATCGGCAATGCCGGTGACATCACGCTGCGCGCGCTCGATGTGCTGGCCCGCGCCGATCTGGTTCTGTGCGAGGACACACGGGTCACCGCCAAGCTCTTTGCCATTCACCATATCGAGGCGCGCACCGCGCCCTATCACGACCACAACGCGGCCGAGATGCGTCCGCGCATCCTGAAGCGGCTGGAGGCCGGCGAGGCGATTGCGCTGGTCTCGGATGCAGGCACGCCGCTGGTCTCCGATCCGGGTCTCAAGCTGGTGCGCGAGGCGGTGGCGGCCGGGCACGCGGTGACGACGCTGCCGGGTGCCTCCTCGGTGCTGGCGGCGTTGACCCTGGCGGGCCTGCCGACCGACCGCTTTTTCTTCGGCGGCTTCCTGAGCGCGAAACAGGAAGCGCGGCGCAAGGAGCTGACCGAACTGGCGGCCATCCCGGCAACGCTGGTCTTTCTTGAAAGCGCCAACCGTCTGGCGGCCTCGCTCGATGACATGGCGGCGGCGCTCGGTCCCCGCGCAGCGGCGGTGGCCCGCGAACTGACCAAGAAATTCGAGGAAGTGCGGCGCGGAACGCTGAGCGAACTGGCGGCCCATTATGTGGATGCGGGCCCGCCCCGGGGTGAGATCGTCATCGTGGTCGGACCGCCGGAAAAGCGCGCCGCGCTTTGCGCGCACGAGATCGACGCAATGCTTGAAAACGCCCTGCGCCGTGCAAGTCTCAAGGATGCGGTCGCCGAAGTCGTCTCGATGACCGGACTGCCGCGCCGCGAGATCTATGCCCGCGCCCTGGAAATTGCGGATGCGAAGGATTGAAGGCGGGACAAGAAAGGGCAATTCCGCGCGTGGCCGCGCCGCCCACAGCCTCGGCTTGCGCGCCGAAACCCTGGCCGCCTTCTGGCTGCGCCTCAAGGGCTACCACATTCTGGAGCGCCGCCTGAAAACCCGGGCCGGGGAGATCGACATGGTCGCCCGTCGCGGCCGGACACTGGTCATTGTCGAGGTCAAGGCCAGCGCAAGAAACGGGATGGCCGGCGAGCGCGCGGTCGAAGCGCTGTTGCCGCGTCAGCAGCAGCGCCTGGTGCGCGCGGCCGATCACCTGCTGGCCATGCGTCCGGTCCTGGCCGGGCTCGATATCCGTTTCGATCTGGTTCTGGTTGCGCCACGCCGGCTGCCGCGTCATCTCGTGGATGCATGGCGGCCTTAATCTTGCCGCAGCGGTCAGGCCATCTGCAGCCGCGAGTCCGGGGCACCCGATCTGGAGGTTTGATATGCGAATGTCTTTGGCGGCTCTGGTTCTGGCCCTGCTGACCCTGGGCGGTTGTGTGCCGCTGGTCGTCGGCGCGGGCGGTGCGGCGGCGGTCGGTGCGGCCCAGGATCGCGGCCTCGAACAGGCGCTCGACGACAATGAAATATCCTTTGAAATCAACCGCAAGCTTCTGGCCGAAGACGGCAATCTCTACAAGGGCGTCGCCACCCAGGTTCGCAACGGCCGCGTGTTGTTGTCGGGCATCGTGCCGAAGCCCGAAGATCGCGTGACGGTGACGCGCATCGTCTGGACGATCGGTGGCGTCAGGGAGGTCATCAACGAATTGCAGGTTGGCGAGAGCGCCGGCTTCATGCAGGCGATGAGCGACACGGCAATCACGACCAAGCTGCGGGCGCGCCTGACCGGCGACAGCAATGTCAGCGGCATCAACTATTCGATCGAGACCGTGCGCGGGACCGTCTATCTGATGGGCACGGCGCGCGACCGCGCCGAGCTCGATCGCGTCATCGCTCATGCGCGCAGCGTTTCGGGCGTCCGGAACGTCGTTTCCTATGTCGAGGTCGGCAGGCGCTGAGGGCGTGGGCCTGCGCGCACTTGCATCCCCGGCCCGTCCCGCGTCATGATCGGCGCATGGACGGAACGATGGGCAGCATGGAAGGCGAGTTGCAGCGGGCGGGCGCGATGCCCGACGACAAACTCGACCTTGCACGACTGGCGCTGACGCTGGCGGCGCTCGATCGGCCCGAATTCGAACCCGCTCCCTATCTCGCGCATCTCGACGAACTGGCCGCGGTGGCCGCCGACACCCTTTCGGGCGACGTGCGGGATGCGCCGCCCGGCATCGTCGCGGGCGCACTGGCCGGCGTTGTTGCCGGCCGTTATCGCTATCTCGGCGATACCGAAACCTATGACGATCCGCGCAATGCCAACCTCGCCGACGTGATCGATCGCCGCAAGGGTCTGCCGGTCACGCTGGGCATTCTCTATCTTCATGTCGGCACGAAGCTGGGTCTCGATCTGAGCGGCCTGAATTTCCCGGGCCATTTCGTGCTCAGGCTGCGCAGTGCCGGCGAGGCAACGGTACTCGATCCGTTCAATGGCGGCCGCGCCCTGACCGCCGCCGACCTGCTGACGCTGCTGCGCGGTGTCGAGGGGCCCGATGCGCGGCTGACGCCCGAGGCCTGCGAGCCGGTCGGCCCACGCGACATTCTGCTCAGGCTCGAAAACAACATTCTGGGCCGCGCCGTCAAGGCCGGCGACTTTGTCCGGGCCCGCGAGATCGTGCTGCGCATGATCTGGCTGGCGCCGCAGCGGGCCGGCCTGCGTTTCGAACTCGGCCGCCTCGAGGTGCATGCCGGCCACATGGGTGCCGCCGCCCATGCCTTCGAAGCCTGCCGCGACATGGCGGCCGATCTCGGCGAAATTCGCATTGCCGGCATGGCCGAAGAGGCCCTGCGTCGCCTCAAGACCCGCCTCAACTGATTTTTTTCTCGCAAAGCCGGAGCGCTCCCCCCATCTTTCCCCGAGCCCGCGCGGGCCCTGCCTGCGAATGCCTGCCAGCGAATGAATGCGAGAAATGAGCATGAGCCTTGCCGTCGCCATCCAGATGGATCCGGTCCATCAGATCAACATCAATGCCGACTCGACCTTTGCGCTGGGGCTGGAGGCGCAGCGTCGCGGCCACCGCCTCTTTTACTACGAGCCTAAGGATCTCTCGATGCGCGACGGCCGCGCCTATGCGCGCATGCGGCCGATGACGCTGCGCCGCGAGATCGGCAATCATTCGACCTTGGGCAGCCTCGAAAGGACCTTCCTCGAGGATCTCGACGTGGTGTTGATGCGCCAGGACCCGCCTTTCGACATGAGCTACATCACGGCGACGCATATTCTCGAGACCGTGCATCCGAAAACGCTGGTCGTGAACGATCCGGCCGAGGTCAGGAACGCGCCGGAAAAGCTTTTTGCGGTGCGCTTCAAGGGTCTGCTGCCGCCGACGCTGATCAGCCGCGATCCGGAGGAGATCCGCGCCTTTCGCCGTGAATTCGGTGACATCATCGTCAAGCCGCTGTTCGGCAATGGCGGCATCGGCGTCTTCCGCATCCGCGAAGGCGATGAAAACCTCAATTCGCTCCTGGAAATCTTCGGCCAGATGAATCGCGAGCCGGTGATCGTGCAGAAATATCTCCCCGAAGTGCGGCAGGGCGACAAGCGCATCATCCTGGTCGAGGGGCGCCCCGTCGGCGCCATCAACCGCGTGCCGGCCGAGGGCGAGTCGCGCTCCAACATGCATGTCGGCGGCCGCCCCGAAAAATGGTCGCTGACGAAGCGCGAACGCGAAATCTGCGAGATGATCGGACCGGAGCTGAAGAAGCGCGGCCTGATCTTCGTCGGCATCGACGTCATCGGCGACTTCCTGACCGAGATCAACGTCACCTCGCCGACTGGCATCCAGGAGATCGACCGTTTCGACAACGCCAATCTGGCAGGCCTTGTCTGGGACGCGATCGAGGCGCGCCGCGGCGCTTGAAAGGGGAGGCCTGAAAATGCCGGGCAAGGTGAAGATGAAATGGGTGCGATACGGCATTCTGGCCACCGCCCTGGCGCTGATCATCGGCGCCATCTGGACGTTGCGCCCGGTCTTCGTCGCCGAGACACCGCCGCCGACGCTGGCGGAAACGGCGGCGCGCATCCATGCAAGCGTCATTACCATCGACACACATGTCGATATCCCCTCGACCTTCGCGACCGAAATCTATGATCCCGGCAAGCCGGGCGCATACCCGGTGCAGGTCGATCTGCCGCGCATGCGCGAAGGCGGGCTCGACGCGGTCTTCTTCGTCGTCTATGCGGGGCAGGGCGCGCGCGACGATGCGGGTCATGCAGGGGCCGCCGCCGAGGCCTTTGCAAAATTCGCCGCCATTCGCCGTATGACGGATAATCTGTATCCGGATGAAATCGGCCTCGCCCGCTCCTCGGCCGACATTCGCCGTCTCCATGGCGAGGGCAAGCGCGTCGCACTGATCGGCATCGAGAATGCCTATGTCGCCGGCCGTTCGCCCGAATTGCTCGATGTCTATTACGGTCTGGGCGCGCGCTATCTCGGCCTCGTTCACAACGGCCACAACGATATCGCCGACAGCGCCCTGCCGCAGGAGAAGTTCGGCGACCGCACCGACGCGGAAGGCGGCGAACATGGCGGCCTGTCGGCGCTCGGCCGCGCCATGATCGCCCGCGCCAATGATCACGGCCTGATGGTCGATGTCAGCCACGCCTCGAAGGCCGCCGCGCTTGAGGCGATCGAACTGTCGCGCGCGCCGGTCATCGCCTCGCATTCGGCGGTTCATGCGCTGGCCGCCCATCCGCGCAACATGACGGATGAGGAACTGAAGGCGCTGGCCGCAAAAGGCGGCGTCATCCAGATCGTCGCCTTCGATGCCTATCTGCACGAGGTGCCGGAGGAAAAGGTCACGGCGCGGCGCGAACTGGCTGCTTCGCTCGGTCTGACATCGCTTGACGCCTTCTTCGGCGCGAGCGAGGAGACGAAGCGCAAATTCGCCGAAGGCGTTGCCGCCCTCGACGTCAAATGGCCCCGTGCGACAGTCGCGACGCTGGCCGACCATATCGACCATGCGGTGAATCTGATCGGCATCGACCATGTCGGCATTTCGTCGGATTTTCAGGGCGGCGGCGGCATCGAAGGCTGGTCGCATGCCGGCGAAACCCTGAACGTGACCGCCGAACTGGTCCGCCGCGGCTACACCGAAGAAGAGATCGGCAAGCTCTGGGGCGAAAACCTGATGCGCGTCATGGACGCGGCCGAGGCAGCGCGCAAATAAGCATATGTTCTCAATTTGTTCTTGACCTGATGTGCCATTGCGCTAGCCTTTCCCGATAACCGGGCAGGGCGGGGCAGCATGGTCGCGCATATCGAGACGGTAGCCTTTCAGGGCGTCGAGGCGCGGCCCGTCGATGTGCAGGTCCATCTTGGCAGCGGCACGGTGATGTTTTCGGTGGTCGGCCTTGGCGACAAGGCGGTGGCCGAAAGCCGCGAGCGGGTTCGCGCCGCCCTCCACGCCATCGGTCTCGGTCTCCCCGCCAAACGCATCACGGTCAATCTCGCCCCCGCCGATCTGCCCAAGGAAGGCAGCCATTACGATCTCCCCATCGCGCTCGGCCTGCTGGTCGTCATGGGCGTGCTGCCGGCGCAGGAGCTCGAGCGCTTCGTCGCCATCGGCGAATTGTCGCTTGACGGCACCATCAACCCGGTCGCCGGCGCGCTGCCGGCGGCGGTTGCCGCCAATGCGCGCGGCAAGGGGCTGATCTGTCCGGAAGCCTGCGGACCCGAAGCCGCATGGGCCGGCATGGATGCGGCAAATCCCGGCGGCGTGCTGGCGCCGCGTTCGATCATCGCGCTGGTCAATCATTTCCGCGGCAGCCAGGTCCTCTCCGAACCGGCGCCGATGAAGGCGGTCGAAGCGGGGCCCGTGCCCGATCTGCGCGACATCAAGGGACAGGAATCGGCCAAGCGCGCGCTCGAGATCGCCGCGGCCGGCGGCCACAACATGCTGATGGTCGGTCCGCCCGGCTCCGGCAAGTCGATGCTGGCCGCACGCCTGCCCGGCATCCTGCCCCCGCTCGCCCCACGCGAGATGCTCGAGGTCTCGATGGTCTCGTCGCTGGCCGGCGAACTGCTGAAGACCGGCCTCGGCCGCCGCCGTCCCTATCGCGCGCCGCATCACTCGGCCTCGATGCCGGCGCTGGTCGGCGGCGGCCTGCGCGTCAAGCCGGGCGAGATTTCGCTGGCCCATCGCGGTGTGCTGTTTCTCGACGAATTGCCCGAGTTTCCCGGCATTAGGTAGCAAACGGGACTAGAGAATAGCGGGATTTGGCGGGTTTTGCCGGTATTTTCCGGGAATGACTGAAACCGAACGCCCCAACACGGTCGCTGGCCTTATGGCCAAGCGCGATGAACTGCTGAAACTCCGGAAGCATCTGGACGCTGAGAACCGCAAGGTCACATGCGACATAGACCATCTGGACGCCTGCATTGCGCTATTCGATCCGGCCAACACCCCGGAAGCCATACAGCGTTACGCCACCAAGCACCGCGCCCGCCACGGCCATGTGAGGCGCTTCGTCCTGACGTTCCTTCGGGACGCCAAGGGGCCGGTCACGTCCCGCGACATAACCGAAGCATGGGTCAAGGACCGGGGCCTTCGCGCCGACGATGCAACCTTTGTCCTGATCCGTAAGCGCATAGGGGCCTGTCTTAACGGGCTCAAGCTAGACGGGAAGGTGATAGGGACCGTGACCGGCGGGGATTACAAGGCTTGGACGCTGGCCTAGAACAGCCACCCGAACGTCTGCCATATCATTCCGGCCAGCATGAGCGTTGCCCCGGCTACCATGACGATCCGTCCCGGACGGTCACGGGAGCGCATGAACAGCGCACCGGCGGCGACGGTCAGGAAGCCAAGGCCTACAAAAATCATCGGCACCAAAAGCGCCTACTCCTCATCGTCAGCACCTTCGAAGTCTTGCGCCTTTCGCTTTTCAATGATCCCGGTTTCCAGCGCCTTTGTGACTGCATTTTCAATGAACCGCCGGGCAACACCGGTTTTTCCGTTGCCGTATCCGACATCGGCCAAGTCTTGAAGGTAGGCATGCATGATCCGCGGAAGCCGGACTTCCAGCTTTTTGTTGGCCATAAATACATCTTACCCGGTTTTCGCCCGCCGAAAGACGGCCATTTGTCGGTCAATTGGCAGACACAAGATGCTTGACGCCCTTTGCTGGAAATCACAAGATGTGGCCATAAAAAAAGCGGCCCCCGAAGGGACCGCCAAGTTGGGTAGACTTGAAGAAGGCGTCAGCGTTCCCGTACCGGGGCGTTGTACGCCGACTTCACAAGGCTGATGCCATGAAGGCAGTCCGCCCTGTTGTGATAACCTTCGCCGGAATCGGCGACGATACGGCCATTGGCGGCAATAAGACGCCACCGCCAGTAACCACTCACGTCCTTGTACATCTCGTAATACATCGTCTTGGTACCTTTCATGTTTGACGATGAGAACAAGACGTTCCTAGTTCGCTACCGCTATGACGGAGCGGAGTGGGGCTTTAAGCTCCCAGCAAGAGACTATGAAGACGCGCGAGCAAGGCTGTCAGCCCTGACGTTTGGCTCCATAGACGGCGAGCTGGTGCTAACGCTGCCTGCCTCCACCGGCCCGCTCGCCTCGATTGCGACAGCTTGCCGGAACGCCATAGTGAAGCTGACCAACCCCCATAATTGAGAGAATCGGTCCGCGTCCGGATTCGACACATCCCACGCCCCTACGTCAAGCACTCGTCACAAGATGTAGGCGGGACAGGCATTCATGGCCGCGATATCTGGTGGGATCGGCGCCCGAATCGGCGATTAACAAAGCAACAACCCGGGATTGGCTATCAACGTCATGCCGCCCGGCGCTGCCAATAGCCCTTCCACTGGCGGCTAACGGGGTGGGCCAGCGCGGCACCGGCGGCCATCAGGAATTGCTCGCCATTGGAGACGCGGCGGTTGTCTTCGCGCCACGCCATTTCGCGGGCATAGGCGACAAGGTAGCGGCCCGAAATCAGGTGATGCGTTCCAATCTCGGCACGACGCAGGCGCGAGAAATAGCTTTCCGCTTGGTTCGTGCAGGCGTCTTCGTCCTTGAAGTTGATCGAGTGATTGACGCGCTTCGTGTCATAGGAGCCGTGCAGCGCGTCCCAGCTTGAGGCCTCGTCCGCGTACACCGTGGTTCCGGCCTCGACGCGCGAGCGGATCATTTCAACCGACTGGTCTTCGGAACGGAAAACCTCGGGGTAGGACTTGCCGCCGCGCTCCCGGACGATGACGACGACGCGGCGCTTGCCGGTCTGGTTCTCTTTCAGGCGGCGGTCCTTCCGATCTTCCTTCCGGTTCTCCGGCTTCACATAGCCGCCGAAGTAAGCGCCATCCACTTCCACATGGCCGGACAGCTTGCGGTCCTTCAATTCAGCGCCCATCGCTTCACGAAGCTTGTGGGCCAGCACGAAAGCCGTCTTGTACTGGCAATCAAGGTCGCGGCTCAGTTGCAGGGCGCTCATGCCCTTCGCGCCGTTGACGAAGATCGCAATGGCGGCGAGCAGGTTGCGGATGCTCATTTTCCGGCTGGCAAAGATCGTCCCGGACGTGACCGAAAACTTGTGCAGGCAGGCGGCGCACTTGAACCGGCCGTTGTCGGTCAGGCTGTAAACGCGGGTGCCGCCGCACTTGGGGCAATAGGCTTCCCCGCCGTTGTCGGCCCAGCGGATGCGCTTGAACGTCTCGAAAGCCTCAGCGTCCGAAAGGCGCATGACCTTGGCGAGCGAGAGAGTGCGGGCTTCTTTGGAGAGGAGAAAGTGCTGTGCCATCTGAGGTATCCATATTCGATGCTTATGCACCTAAATATGGATACCATAGTAGCTATTGTCAATGCCAAAAGCATCGAATATGATGACTTTCGACGCTAAATCGGAGGCTACGGCATGGCGGATAAGGAATGGCAGGATCGCGTTAAGGGCATCCTGAAATCGGAACTCAAGCGGCGAAACCTGAGTTACAAGCAACTAGCTGAAAAACTTGAGGAAATCGGCGTCCAAGAGACCGAATTGAACATCAAAAACAAGATCAGCCGCGGCGGTTTCACGGCTGTCTTTTTCGTTCAATGCCTCGTGGCGATAGGGGCAAAATCAGCCCAGATTGCCTCTGACTAGCAAGAACTCTTTGGGCTGCAGGTCCCCGTTCTCGTCTTCTTCTTTCGTCAAAAGAATGTCGCCCGTGATTTCGCTTTTGCCGAAGATTGCCTCCGGTTTCATCGACTTCTCTAGGTGCATCGGTATGCGATCATCGAACAGACTGGGCACATGGCCTGCCCAGCCAACCCTCTTTCGATCCCGGTCCATCGCATGAAGGATTATGCGTACGCCATAGTGGAACTCGGACTCGATCTTGGGCGCGCTCTCGTCTTCTTCGGTCTCATAAGGGATGCCGGATGCCGCCTGTGCCAAAGAAACGGCCTCATGTGGCATGAGAACTGCCCCATCTCGTGCACGTATGCTGGGCCGCGACTGGCCGCGAGTGGGGGCGAACACTCTCTGGGAAGCGGTGATGAGCGAGCGCGTTTGCTTCCCTGTAAAAAGGACCGAAACCGCATCTAGAATGCGCTGGACAGCAACACCTAGCAGGCGCGCGGCTTGCTCAAGCAGCGTCTTCTGAGTGGCCTCTAGGGGCGCTTTATCTCGCCCCGGGAAAACGCGATCAAATGCTTTAGATATGCCGTAGATCGCGATAATCATAACTAGCACGGTTACAAGCGTGTCGTAATCGCCCCCCACTTCGACACCTGTAATTTGCTCTATTAACGGGGGCACTTCCTTTTCCAAGTCCTTTTGGAATGCGAGAACGACTGTATACGCCAATAGCTCCCTGAGGGGGCTTTCTTGAGACAGTCTGCTGACAGATATCCGTTTTGGCTCAAGCGAAATGCCCGGCACGAGATCGGACAGCAGCGTTGAAGTCTGTCTCAGTAGGCGCGCATTCGCCTCAAGTGACTTAATCAGATCTTCAATCGCAACGGGCTCTTCGACCTCATACTCGAGGCCATGCCAAAGCGTGACTTCCATAAGTCCCCCCAAACGTAATAGGGGAACTTATCTGGCCACGGATTTTCTGGCAACGCGCCCGCAGCCAGCGAATCCTAGTCCCATTTAATACATAATGCCGGAGTTTCCGCGTCAGGTGCTCGACAGTCTGCGCCAGCCGCTGGAATCGGGCGAGGCCGTCGTCGCCCGCGCCAATGCGCATGTGACCTTCCCGGCCCGCTTTCAGCTGGTCGCAGCGATGAACCCCTGCCGCTGCGGCCATGCCGGCGATGCGGCGCGCGCCTGTCCGCGCGTGCCCCGCTGCATGGCCGACTATCAGGCGAAACTCTCGGGTCCGATGCTCGACCGCATCGACATCCATATCGAGGTGCCGCCCGTCGCCCATGTCGATCTGGCGCTGCCGCCGCCCGCCGAAGGCTCGGCCGAGGTTGCCGCCCGCGTCGCTGCCGCCCGCGAAATCCAGGAACAGCGCTTCACCGAACTGGTCGGTCCGCAATCCATGCTGCTGAACGCCCATGTCGAGGGCGAACGGCTCGACCGCATCGCAACGCCGGACGATCCGGGCAAGCGCCTGCTGGTCGAGGCGTCGGAGCGCATGGGCCTGACCGCGCGCGGCTATCACCGCGTCCTGCGCGTCGCCCGCACGCTGGCCGATCTCGAAGGCGAGGAGGGCGTCCGGCGCATCCATGTCGCCGAGGCGCTTGCCTATCGCGAGACGGTTGCGGGACGGCTCGGCGCTGCGGCATGATGCGGGCCTCTTTACCTTTCGCTAACCATAAGCCTTAGCGCTTTCTCAAGTGAGGGGCAGGCAAAGTCGGATCTTGTCGACATGTCCGGCCGTATGGCCGGCAGCCGCGGAACCCGCATGCCCGTTTTTGCCTTCGACCAGATGCCCCTCTTTCTGCTCGGGCTTGCCGCCGTCCTGTTTCTGGGCGTCGAGGCCTGGCGCCGTGCCTCGGCGCGCGCCGCCGCGCATCTCGTCGAAATCGAGATACTGCAGGCGCGCATCGAGACGCTGCGCGACGAGAAATGGGAAATCGCCGAACGCGAAACGCGACTGGCCGATCTCCTGCGCGCGCAAGGCGACGTCATCATCCGCAAGGATCTGCAGGCCCGCCTGACCTGGGTCAACGATGTCTTCTGCGACACTTTCGGCAAGACCCGCGCGGAAGTGATCGGCCGTCCATTCCTGCCGGAAGTCCCCGAAGGCGATGCGCCCCGCATGCTGGCGAGTTTCGCCGGCCTTGCGACGCCGCCCTGGCGCATTCGTTTCGACGAGCGCGTCGTCACGACGCGCGGCCCCCGCTGGATCGCCTGGGAAGAATTCGCCATTCGCGACGATGATGGCAAGCTGATCGAGATCCAGTCGGTGGGCCGCGACGTCACCGACCGCAAGCAGGCCGAGGAAAGGCTGGCCGAGGCACTGCAGCAGGCGGAAGCGGCCAACCGGGCCAAGAGCCTCTTCCTCGCCACGATGAGCCATGAAATCCGTACGCCGATGAACGGCGTCATCGGCATGACGCAGCTGCTTCTCGACACCAGCCTGTCGCCGTCGCAGCGCTCCTATGCCGAAGCGGTGCGCGCCTCCGGCGAGGCGCTGCTCAACATCATCAACGACATTCTCGACTATTCGAAGATCGAGGCGGGCAAGGTCACGCTCGACGAGGCCCCCTTCGATCCGCGCCATGTGCTCGAAAGCGTGGCCGAGCTGCTGGCGCCGCGCGCCATCGACAAGGGCCTCGAGATCGTCACCGACATCGCGGTCGCCGTGCCGCGCCGTCTCATCGGCGATGAGGCGCGTATCCGCCAGATCCTGATCAATCTGCTCGGCAATGCGATCAAGTTCACCGGTGCGGGCGGCGTCGCGCTGCGGCTGTCGCGCGTCGATCCGCATGTCGGCGACCAGGCCGCGTTGCGGCTCGAGATCGAGGACACCGGCATCGGCATGGATCAGGCGAGCCTTGAGCGCATCTTCGACGATTTCGCCCAGGCCGATCAGACGCATGCGCGGCAATATGAAGGCACGGGTCTCGGTCTCGCCATCACGCGCCGCCTGGTACTCGCCATGGGCGGCCGCATCGAGGTCGAGAGCACGCGCGGACGGGGTTCGATCTTCCGCGTCCACCTGCCGCTGCGCATTGCCGAAGCCGCACCGGGCGTGGCGACGCTGTCGGCACTCGAGGGTTTGCGGGTGCTGATCCTCAACGATCGCCCGCTGCTGCCATCGGCACTGGCCCGTGCGGCGGCCGCCGCCGGCGCCGAAACGCAACTTGTCGCCGACCGGGCAGCGCTGCTCGAAGCGCTCGGCGCGGCGCCCGCCGATGTCTTCATCTGTCCGTCCGACGGACCGGCCGGCGACGGCGCATCGCTTGCCGGCGAGGCGCGCCGCCTGCAGCCCGGCATCGGCACGCTGGTCCTGCTGCGCCCGCAGGATCGCGACCGCCTCGATCGTCTGACCGGGGGCGCTGACGCACCCTTTGACGGCTATCTGGTCCGTCCGGTGCGCGCCGCCTCGCTGCTCGATCGTCTGCGCAGTCTGCGGGTGCGCGGCTGGGCCGGCAATGTCGGCGCACCCTATGCACCCGATTTCGCGACCGGGGAAGAAGCGCCGGCCGAACCCGCACCGCGCGAGGCCGCCGTCGCGCCGGCTCTCTCGCTTTGTGTGCTGGTGGCCGAAGACAACGAGATCAATGCGCTGCTGACGCGCACGCTGCTCGAACATACCGGCCACAGCGTGCGGCTGGCCCGCAACGGCGTCGAAGCCGTGGCCGCGCTCGAGGCCGATGCAGATGACGAAATCGATCTCGTGCTGATGGATCTCCACATGCCGGGCATGGACGGCTTCGAGGCAACGGCGCGCATCCGCGCCTTTGACAGCCATCATGCAAGCCTGCCCGTCATCGCCCTGACGGCCAATGCCATGGCCGAGGACCGCCAGGCCTGTCTCGACGCGGCGATGGACGATTACCTGTCGAAGCCCGTTGCCGCCGATGCGCTCAACAAGGCCCTGGCCGCCTGGGCCGGCCGTCGCTCGGTGCACGGAACGCGTGCTGGCGAAAAGACGAATCTTGCCTAAAGTGAAGCGCGTTTGCGCCGGATGAGCCGGCGCCGCGGCAACCGGGCGGGAGCGGAGCGATGGCGCTGGCGGGCAGGGGCGATGGCCGGATGAGCTTCGCCGAATTGTGGAAGGTCTATGCCGAGCCGCGCATCCTGATCATGCTGCTGCTGGGCTTCTCGGCCGGCCTGCCCTATCTGCTGGTCTTTTCGACGCTGTCGGCCTGGCTGCGCGAGGTCGGCATCACCCGCACCGAAATCGGCCTGCTGAGCTATGTCGGCCTTGCCTACACGATCAAGTTTCTCTGGGCGCCGCTGCTCGACCGCATTCGTCTGCCCCTGCTCGACCGGCTGCTGGGCAAGCGCCGCGCCTGGATGATCTTCGCGCAGGCCGTGGCCGCCGGCGCGCTGGTTGTCATCTCGATGAGTGATCCGGCAGCCTCTCTGCTCCCGGTCGTCTTCGGTGCGCTGGTGCTTGCCTTCGCCTCGGCGACCCAGGACATTGCGATCGACGCCTGGCGCATCGAGGCGGCATCCGAGGAAAAGCAGGGCGCGATGGCCGCCGTCTATCAGCTCGGCTACCGTTTCGCGCTGATCGGCTCGGGCGCCGGCGCGCTCTACATCGCCGACTTCGTGTCCTGGCAGGCGGCCTATCTCGCAATGGCGGCGCTGATGCTGGTCGGCATCGGCGCGGCGCTGCTGGCGCCGCGGCTGCCCGAGATCGAGGCGCCGATCATCGGCGCCGAAGCGATGGCCGAAATCGTGCATCGCTTCCACATGCGCGGTCCGCTCGAGGGGATCTTTGCCTGGCTGTACCGCGCGGTCGCCGCGCCCTTTGTCGACTTCTTCGGCCGCTATGGCTGGTGGTCGCTGGCGATGCTGGCCCTGATCGGGCTCTACCGGGTGCCCGATTTCGTAATGGGGGTGATGGCCAATCCGCTCTATATCGACATCGGCTTCTCGCTCTCCACCATTGCCACCGTGGTCAAGGTCTATGGCGTCTGGATGACGATCGCCGGCGCCATTGTCGGCGGTCTGGCGGTGGCCCGTTTCGGTATCCTGCGCACCCTGCTGGTCGGCGCACTGGTCGCGACGCTGACCAATCTGGTCTTTGTCTGGCTGGCGATGCGCGGCGCCGATGTCACGGCACTTGCGATCACGATCAGTGCCGAGAATTTTTCCGGCGGTTTCGCCGGCACCTGTCTGATCGCCTACATGTCGAGCCTGGTGAACCACCAGTTCGCGGCAACGCAATATGCGCTGTTCAGTTCCGCCTTCGCGCTGCCGGGCAAGCTTTTGGGCGGCATGTCAGGCGTCATGGTCGACTGGTATGCGCTGCGCCCCGGCATTGCGGAGTTTCTGGTCGGCGCCGCGCCCGGTCTGACGCCCGCCACGGTCGGCTATGTCCCCTTCTTCATCTCGACCGCGCTGATGGGCGTGCCCGCCATTCTGCTGATTTTGCTGGTGATGGCGCACCGGAGAAAAACAGAAGCAAAAACAACGGCGTAGCCCCGACATTTTTGTGTCGCACAAAACCGCGACAAGAAGCCGTCGGCAAATGCGGCTTGCCTTGTGAGCGGCTGTCTATAATGAAAGGATGATGACGTGATCGCAGGACGCCCGGCGCACGGCGGCATGTGGTGTCGTGGCGTCATGCCTGCGGGGGGCCGCGGTGAAGTAGAATATCTGGGTGTGGGGTCCGGAGTGATGCCGACGACAAAAACGGACGAAGGCGGCGGCTCGCCCGGTACGACGGCTGCCCGCTCGGCGGCTGCGGGACTGAGCTACGGCCGCCGCGGCGATCTCGAGGTGCGTCTGGCCCGTTCGCCGCGCGAGATCGATGCGGCCCAGGCCATTCGCTATCGGGTCTTCTACGAGGAAATGTCGGCGATCCCCGATGCCGAGACGCGCGCGCGCCGCCGCGACGCCGACCGCTTCGATGCGATCTGCGACCATCTGCTGGTGCTCGATCACGCGCTGGTCCCGGGCGAAGAGGGGGAGCAGAAGGGCGAGTCCGAAAGCCTGAAGAAGGTCGTCGGTTGCTACCGCCTGTTGCGTCAGGACGTGGCCGAGCGCCATGGCGGTTTCTACACCGCCGGCGAATACGACATTGCGCCGCTGCTGGCGCGCCACGCCGATCTCGATTTTCTGGAGCTCGGCCGCTCCTGCGTGTTGAAGCCCTATCGCACCAGGCCGACCGTCGAGCTGCTCTGGCACGGCATCATGCATTATGTGACGGCGCACAATCTCGATGTGATGTTCGGCTGCGCCAGTTTCGAAGGCACCGATCCGGAAGCGCTGGCCATGCCGCTTTCCTATCTGCATCATTTCCATGCCGCGCCGCCCGACTGGCACGTGCGCGCCCTTCCCGGATGCTACGAGGAAATGAACCTTATTCCGAAAGAAGATGTCGATCCGCGCGAGGCGCTGCGCGCCCTGCCGCCCATGATCAAGGGCTATCTCCGGGCCGGCTGCTACATCGGCGAAGGCGCGGTGGTCGACCGCCAGTTCGGCACCACCGATGTGCTGATCCTCTTTCCGGTCGCGCAGATCTCCGACCGCTATCTGACGAAATTCGGCGCCAAATACGGCACGCCCCGCGGCGGTGCCTGACGCGACCTGGAGCGTTTTCAGCAAAAGTGGCTACCGGTTTTGCGGTTCGAAAACGCGCCAAAACAATGATTTAGAGTCGTTCATCGTTTCTATGAAACGGTGAACGACTCTAGCGGTCGAGATTGTAGGCCGCCAGCGCCGCCATGTTGACGAGATCGGAGACATTCGCCGTCATCGGCACGATCTGCACCGGCTTTTCGAGGCCGACCAGCAGCGGCCCGATCAGCGTCGACCCGCCCAGCACCCTGAGCAGCTTGGTCGAGATCGACGCGGCATGGATCGCCGGCATGATCAGCACATTGGCCGCGTCGCTGAGGCGGCAGAACGGATAGAGCGACATCGTCTCGCGATTGAGCGCGACATCGGCCGCCATCTCGCCGTCATACTCGAAATTGACGTTCCGCGCGTCGAGAATGCGCACCGCGTCGCGCACGGTCGCCGGCCGCTCATGCGTATGCGTGCCGAAGCTCGAATTGGCGAGCATCGCCACGCGCGGCTCGTAGCCGAGACGGCGCGCGACTTCGGCGGCCTGCGTCGCGATGTCGGCCAGCTCGTGCGCCGTCGGCATTTCATGGACATTGGTGTCGGCGACCAGCACCGTGCGGCCGCCCGCCACCACCAGCGTCACGCCGATCGGCTTGCGCCCGTCCACCGCATCGATGACGCGCCGCACATCTTCCAGCGCCACCGAATAGGTGCGCGTGACACCGGTCACCATCGCATCGGCATCGCCCCGCTCCAGCATCAGCGCCGAAAAGATGTTGCGGTCGTTGCTGGTCAGCCGGTGACAGTCGCGATAGAGAAAGCCCTGCCGCTGCAGCTTGTTGTAGAGAAAATCGGCATATTCATCGACTTTCGCCGAGGTCCGCGCATTGCGGATTTCGAGATCGGTCTTCGGGTCGAGGCCCATATTGGCCAGCGTCTGACGGATCTGCTCCTCGCGCCCGACCAGGATCGGCAGGCCGAGCCCGTTGTCGCGAAAGGCCAGCGCGGCGCGGATGACGCGCTCTTCCTCGCCCTCGGCAAAGACGACGCGCTTGGGGTCGCGCCGCACCTTGTCCATGATGACCTGCAGCGTGCCGGCCGTCGGGTTGAGCCGCGCCGAAAGCCGGTTCTTGTAGGCTTCCATGTCGACGATCGGCAGCCGCGCGACGCCTGAATCCATCGCCGCCTTGGCGACGGCCGGCGGGATCTCGCGGATCAGGCGCGGATCGAACGGCACCGGAATGATATAGCCGGGCCCGAAGCGCGGGCGCTCGTCTTGATAGGCGGCGGCCACTTCGTCCGGCACGTCTTCCCGCGCCAGCTTGGCCAGCGCCTGCGCGCAGGCGATCTTCATCTCCTCGTTGATGGCGCTGGCGCGCACGTCGAGCGCCCCGCGGAAGATGTAGGGGAAGCCGAGCACATTGTTGACCTGGTTCGGATAGTCCGAACGCCCGGTGGCGATGATCGCATCGTCGCGCACCTGCAGCACTTCTTCGGGTGTGATCTCGGGATCGGGATTGGCCATCGCGAAGATGATCGGCTTCGGCGCCATCGAGGCGACCATCTTCTGGTTGATCGCGCCCTTGGCCGAAAGGCCGAGAAAGACGTCGCAGCCGACCATTGCCTCTTCCAGCGTGCGCGCATCGGTCACCGCCGCATGCGCCGACTTCCACTGGTTCATGCCTTCGGTGCGGCCCTTGTAGATGACGCCCTTGGTGTCGCAGAGGATCGCATTGTCATGCGGCAGCCCCATCGCCTTGATGAGTTCGAGGCAGGCGATGCCGGCCGAGCCCGCGCCATTGACCACGACCTTGATGTCCTTGATGTCGCGTCCGGTCAGGAACAGAGCGTTGATCAGGCCGGCCGCGGTGATGATCGCGGTGCCGTGCTGGTCGTCATGGAAAACCGGAATGTCCATCATCTCGCGCAGCCGGCTTTCGATGACGAAGCAGTCCGGCGCCGAGATGTCTTCCAGGTTGATGCCGCCGAAGGAGGGGCCGAGATAGCGCACCGAATTGACGAAGGCATCGACATCCTTGGTGTCGACCTCGAGATCGATCGAGTCGACATCGGCAAAGCGCTTGAACAGCACCGCCTTGCCCTCCATCACCGGCTTGGAGGCCAGCGCGCCCAGATCGCCGAGGCCGAGGATCGCCGTGCCGTTGGAGATCACGGCGACGAAATTGCCCTTCGAGGTGTAGTCATAGGCGGCATCCGGGTTTTCGGCGATGGCGCGCACCGGCGCCGCCACGCCGGGGCTGTAGGCCAGCGAGAGGTCCCGCTGCGTCGCCATCGGCTTGGTCGCGTTGATTTCGAGTTTCCCGGGCTTGCCCTGGGAATGGAAGAGGAGCGCTTCCTCGTCGGTAAACTGGCGCCGCTTTTTGCTCATGCGATCGAACATCCGGAATGTCGGGCAGGGCAGGCGCGGAAGGCCGCGCCGGGGAGCGCGCCCCCCCGGGGGGCCTGCCCCGGAAGCCCGCTTTGTAGGCTGGCGACCCGCCAATAACAAGCCGCCACCGTTGATTCGGCCCGATTTTCGGCCGCGCCGCCCCTTTCCTGCGGGTGGTCCGCGCTCTAGTCTCGGCCCCCATGTCCGAACCCGCCGCCCATGCTCCCGAGCCGGAAGCCGCCGCGCCTGCGCTGGCGGGGCCGCCCCCCGCGCCGGACGCGACCCCCATGATGGCGCAATATCTGGCGATCAAGGCGGGCCACCCCGGCGCGCTGCTCTTCTATCGCATGGGCGATTTCTACGAGCTCTTCTTCGACGACGCTGTCGCCGCCGCCGCCGCCCTCGACATCGCGCTGACGAAGCGCGGCAAGCATGCCGGCGCCGACATCCCGATGTGCGGCGTGCCGGTCCACAGCCACGAGGCCTATCTCGAAAGGCTGATCCGCAAGGGCTTCAAGGTCGCGGTCTGCGAGCAGGTCGAGGACCCGGCCGAGGCGAAGAAGCGCGGCGCCAGATCGGTCGTCGCCCGCGCCGTCACAAGGCTGGTGACCCCGGGCACGCTGACCGAGGACACGCTGCTCGATGCCCGCGCTCATAATTATCTGGCTGCGCTGGCCCGCACCGGCGCCGAGGCAACGCTGGGTCTGGCCTGGCTCGACGTCTCGACCGGCCGCTTCGAGACCATGGCGCTCGAACCGGCGTCCCTGGCCGCCGAGCTGGCCCGCCTCGCCCCCGGCGAATTGCTGGTCGCCGAGGGCATGGAGGCCGACCCTGCCATCGCCCGCGCCGGCACCGTGCTGACCCTGCTGCCGCCGGCGCGTTTCGACAGCACCGCCGCCGAACGCCGGTTGAAGGCGCATCTCGGCGTCGCCGCGCTCGACGCCTTCGGCGCCTTCAGCCGTGCCGAACAGGGCGCCATGGGCGCGCTGCTCGACTATGTCGAACTGACCCAGGTCGGCCGCCTGCCGGCGCTGCAGCCGCCGCGCCGCGTCGCCGCCACCGACGCCATGTCGATCGATGCGGCGACCCGCACCAATCTCGAACTGGTGAAGACCCTGCAGGGCGAAACCGAAGGCGCGCTGCTCTGCGTGATCGACCGCACGGTGACGGGCGCCGGCGCGCGCGAACTGGCCGCCCGCCTCGCCGCGCCGCTGACCGACCCCGCCGCCATCGCCGCCCGTCTCGACGCGGTCGAATGGTTCGTCGAAAGCCGCGATCTCCGCCACGAGGCGCGCCGCAGCCTCAAATCGGCACCCGACATGGCGCGTGCGCTGTCGCGCCTCTCGCTCGGCCGCGGCGGCCCGCGCGATCTGGCCGCGGTGGCAGGCGGGCTTGCCGCCGCCCATGCGCTGGCCGCGGCCCTCGACGCGGCGCCGCCGGCGCTGCTGCCGCCGCCGGACGAGATCGCCGCGGCGGCGGATGCCCTGCGCGGCGCCGCCGCCCCGCTCAAGGCACGGCTCGCGGCCGCCCTGGCCGCGGAACTGCCGCTGCAGGCCCGCGATGGCGGCTTCATCGCCAAGGGTCATGACCCGGCGCTCGACGAAACCCGCAGCCTGCGCGACGACGCGCGCCGCCTGATCGCCGGCCTGCAGGCGAAATATGCCGACGAAACCGGCATCGCGGCGCTGAAGATCCGCCACAACAATGTGCTCGGCTATTACATCGAGGTGCCGCCGCGCCACGGCGAAAAGCTCACCGCGCCGCCCTTCTCCGGAAGCTTCATTCATCGCCAGACCATGGCCAACGCGATGCGCTTCACCACGCCGGAACTGGCGGGCCTCGCAAGCCGCATTGCCGAGGCGGCCGGCCGCGCGCTCGAAATCGAACTGCAATTGTTCGACGAACTCGCCGCCGCCGTCATGGCCGAGGCCGGAACGATTGCGGCGGCCGCATCGGCGCTGGCCGCGCTCGACGTCGCCGCCGCCCTGGCCGAACTGGCGGTCGAGCGCCGCTATGCGCGTCCCTGCGTCGATGCGAGCCTCGCCTTCGACATCAGGGGCGGCCGTCACCCGGTCGTCGAGGCCGCGCTGGCGCAGAGCGGCCAGCAATTCGTGCCCAACGACTGCGATCTCTCGGCGGGAGAGAAGGACAACAAGCACATCTGGTTGCTGACCGGCCCCAACATGGCCGGCAAATCGACCTTTCTCAGGCAGAACGCATTGATCGCGGTCATGGCGCAGATGGGCAGCTTCGTGCCGGCGGAAGAAGCCCATATCGGCGTCGTCGACCGGCTCTTTTCGCGCGTCGGCGCCGCCGACGATCTGGCCCGCGGCCGCTCGACCTTCATGGTCGAAATGGTCGAGACGGCGGCGATCCTCAACCAGGCGGGCCCGCAAGCGCTGGTGATCCTCGACGAGATCGGCCGCGGCACCGCGACCTATGACGGCCTCTCGATCGCCTGGGCCGCGGTCGAACATCTGCACGAGGTCAACCGTTCGCGCGCCCTCTTCGCGACGCATTACCACGAGCTGACCGCGCTCACCGCAAAGCTGCCGCATCTGGCCAACGCCACCATGCGCGTCCGCGAATGGCAGGGCGATGTCGTCTTCCTGCATGAGGTCGGTCCCGGCGCCGCCGACCGCTCCTACGGCATCCAGGTGGCGAAACTGGCGGGCCTGCCGGCGCCCGTCATCGCCCGCGCGCAGGCCGTTCTCGCCGCGCTCGAAAAAAGCGGCGAGGGTACGAAGACCGCAAGGCTGATCGACGACCTGCCGCTCTTCAGCGCCAGCGCCAGGCCCGCGCCCGTCGTCAAGACAAGCGCCGTCGAAGAGGAATTGAAAGCGGTCAACCCCGACGCATTGACGCCGAAGGAAGCGCTCGATCTGGTTTACGCGTTGAAGGGTCTGGTGAAGGACGGTGAGTAATCTTCCGCTCTCGTCTAGAACGTCATGGCCCGGCTTGTCCGGGCCATCCACGTCTTGGCGCAATTGAAAAAGGAAGACGTGGATGACCCGCATGAAGCGGGTCATGACGAATAGGGTAACGGAAACGACGCTACTTCCGCGCCACGTAAATGCATTCGTCGCGCAGCAATCCCCACTTCACTTCTTCCTCCGGCTGGCGCCGATAGGCTTCGACCGACACGAAGCCGGCCGCCTCGAGCTTCTTGGCGAAATCGCGTCCGTAATAGCGCTTGTGGTCGGTGCCGCCGAAATGCGCAAAGCGCTCATCCGGGTCGGTGATCGCCGGGTTCTCGTAGGTTTCGTCGCGGCTGAGATTGATCGGCACCGAAAAGAAGCCATAGCCGCCGGGCTTCAGTACACGGAACATTTCGCGCATCGCCGCCTTGTCGTCGTCGACATGCTCGAACACGTGATTGGCGATCACCACGTCGAAGAAATTGTCGGGCCGGTCGATTTCGGTGATGTCGAGCCGGAACTTGGCGATCGGCGCATAGAGATCGGCCGGCTCGTAATCCGGATTGTTCTTCATCGCCCGCATCAGCCATTTCTCGGGGCCGAACTGCAGGATCTTCTTGGTCGTCAGGTCGATGCCGTGCTGGTCGAGATAGAGCTGGATCAGCCGGTGCCGCTCGCGCGAGCCGCAATTGGGGCAGCGCGTGTCCCAGCGCGACGGCCGCCCGACCGACAGGAAGATGCCGTGATAGCCGCAAACCGGGCAGTCCCGCTTGATCTTCTTGCGCGAAAACTGGCCGCGATCCTTCCACCAGCCCTGGATCATGCGGCTGATGACCTTGCGTCGGTCGATTTTTGTCTCTGGCGTCAAGCTGTCCGTCCGCTGCTGGGGACGGGCCGGCCCCGTCGCGGGCCACAATGTCGGCCTCCGGAAATGCTTGTCAAGTTTGCCGGGCCCGGCGCGGCCGCCTCACGGCCCGGCGGGTTCGACATTGATCTTGCGCAGCGCTTCGGCCAGCGCCGCCGCGCCGGCTTCGGGATTGCCGCTGTCGCATTGCGCCACGCCGTCGCGATGCAGCGCCTGTGCGGCCTTGGCCTGCGGAAAACTCGCGCGGAACTTGAAGGCGAACTGGAACTGGAGATCGCGCTGCGTGCAAAGGGCCGTCGCCTTGTCTGTCGTTGCCTCGTCCGCCGGCGCCGGCAGCGCCGCAAGGCCGGTCGCTGCTGCGGCGGCAAGAACGGTCATGATCGCTCGCATGGGGGTCTCCCCGGTCTGCAGGGTGGATTGCCCGCCGGGGCGCACGGGGCGGCCGAGCCGCCGCCCCATGCGCTCAGCAGTGGCGAAAACTCAGGCGGCCGGTTCGACCAGCAGTGTGCGCAGCGCTTCGCGGAACTGCGCCGCGCCCGCCTCTGTGTCGCCGGTGCGGCATTCGGCCCGCGCCGCAGCGCGAATCTCGCGCGCATCCTCGGTATAGGGCAGGCCGTCCTTGAAGCGCGCCACGAAGTTGAATTGCTGGTCGAGCCGCGCACAGGTGGCATTGTCGAGGTCGCCCGGCGCCGGCTGGGCCTGGGCGGCCGGTGCGAAAGCCAGGGCGGCGACGATCGCAAGCGCCGCCGCAAGCCCGGCAATGGCGGGATCGGGAACGGATTTGCGCATGATTTCCTCCTCTTCTTCGCGGTGGCTGCGCGGACGCAGCGGGCATCCGCGCCTGGCACCGAGATGGAAATGAAAAATGGCGAAAATCTGGCGGCGAAATCCGGAAATCTGAAAACTTCGTAATGATTTAGCTGCCATGGGATGATGTGATAAGCCTTGCCCGTTTCCCGCCGGGAAGTTTGCTGCCAAGCCGAACGAGGAGCCGCCCCATGGGCCGCACGATGCCGAGCCTGCTGGAAATCGCCGATCCGGAGCGTATCCGCGGCGATCTCGACGCGGTCGCCGCCCGCATCGGCATCGACGGCGTGGCGCAGCAGCGCGCCGTTGTCGAGTTGCTGAAGACGGTACTGGCATCCGGCCGCGCCAAGGCGCGCGAACGGCTGGAGCAGGGCGCCCATCGCGGCCGCGCCTGCGCCGAAAGCCTCTCCTATCTGCAGGACCGGATCATCGAGGAGCTCTATCGCTTCGCGACCACCCATGTCTTCACGGCCTCGAACCCGAGCGAAGCCGAGCGCATCGCCATTGCCGCGGTCGGCGGTTATGGCCGCGGCACGCTGGCGCCGGGCTCCGATGTCGACCTGCTGTTCCTGCTGCCCTACAAGCAGACCCCCTGGGGCGAGAGCGTGGTCGAATACATGCTCTATGTGCTCTGGGATCTGGGCCTCAAGGTCGGCCACGCGACGCGCTCGGTCGACGATTGCCTGCGTCTGGCCCGCGCCGATTTCACCATCCGCACCGCGCTGCTGGAGGCCCGCTACATCTATGGCGACCGCGCCCTTTACGACGACCTCGAAAAGCGTTTCGATGCCGAAGTGGTCAAGGGCACGGCCAATGAATTCGTCGAGGCGAAACTGGCCGAGCGCGACCAGCGCCACACGCGTGCCGGCGAAAGCCGCTATCTGGTCGAACCCAATGTCAAGGAAGGCAAGGGGGGCTTGCGCGATCTCAACACGCTGTTCTGGATCGCCAAATATGTCTACCGCGTCAAGCAGCCTTCCGATCTGGTCAAGGAAGGCGTCTTCACCAGGGAGGAATACCAGACCTTCCGCAAGGCCGAGAATTTTCTCTGGGCGGTGCGCTGCGAGCTGCACTTCCTGACCGGCCGCGCCGAGGAGCGCATCACCTTCGACCTGCAATCCGAGATGGCCCGCCGCCTCGGCTACCACACCCATCGCGGCCTGAAGGCGGTCGAACGCTTCATGAAGCACTATTTCCTGATCGCCAAGGATGTCGGCGATCTGACGCGCATCTTCTGTGCCGTGCTCGAGGAAGAGGAAAAGAAGAAGCGGCCCTCGATCGGCCGCTTCATGCAGGCCCTGCGCCGCAAGAAGGTCATTCGCGGCTTCACGGTCGAGGCCGGCCGCCTCGCGGTCACGCGGGAAAACTTCTTCGAGAAGGACCCGGTCAACATCATCCGCCTCTTCCACGTCGCCGACCAGCACGGACTCGACATTCACCCCGATGCGCTGAAGCTGCTGACGCGCTCGCTGAAGCTGGTCGATGCGGGCCTGCGCAAGAGCGAGGAGGCCAACCGCCTCTTCCTCGAGATCCTGACCTCGCGCAAGGACCCGGAAGGCACGCTGCGCCTGATGAACGAGGCCGGCGTGCTCGGCCGCTTCGTGCCCGATTTCGGCCGCATCGTCGCGCTGATGCAGTTCAACATGTATCACCACTACACCGCCGACGAGCATCTGCTGCGCGCCATCGGCATCCTGTCGGAAGTCGAACGCGGCGTGAATGCCGAGGAATATCCCAAGGCCCATGAGCTGATGGGCAAGATCAAGGGCCGCCACGTCGTCTACATGGCGGTCTTCCTGCACGACATCGCCAAGGGCCGCGACGAGGACCATTCCGATGCCGGCGCCGCCATCGCCCGCCGTCTCTGCCCGCGTCTCGGCATGGGCCCCGGCGACACGGAATCGGTCGCCTGGCTGGTGAAGAACCATCTCGTGATGTCCGATGTCGCCCAGCGCCGCGACATCGCCGATCCGCGCACCGTGCGCGATTTCGCCGATCTGGTGCAGAGCCCCGAACGTCTGAAGATGCTCTTTGTGCTGACGGTTGTCGACATCAAGGCGGTTGGCCCGGGCGTCTGGAACGGCTGGAAGGCGCAGCTCCTGCGCCAGCTCTATTTCGAGACCGAGGCCGTGCTGCAGGGCGGCAACAGCGCGCTGAACCGCCAGCAGCGCATCGCCGAAGCCAAGGCAGCGCTCGGCCATCGCCTCGCCGACTGGTCGAAGGCCGCGCGCGAACGCTATTTCACCCGCCATGCGGGCGGCTACTGGCTTTCGCTCGATGTCGAGACGCTGGAACGCCATGCCCGCCTGATCGAGGGCGCGAAGGACGCGCCGCTGACCATCGCCGCCGATCCCGAGCCCGACCGCGACGTGACGCAACTGACGCTCTACACCCAGGACCATCCGGGTCTCTTCGCGCGCTTCGCCGGCGCCTGTGCGGTGCTGGGCATGAACATCGTCGATGCCAAGATCTTCACCACCCGCGACGGCATGGCCCTCGACATGCTCTGGGTCCAGGACGCGGCTGGCGGCGCCATCGCCGAACCGCGCCGCCTGCAACGCCTGGAGGAAACCATCCGCAAGGTGCTGGCCGGCGAGATCCTGCCGCCCGACGCGATCGAGAGCCGCAGCCGCCGCGAACGCCGCGCCGAGGCCTTCTCGGTCGCGCCCCAGGTCTTCATCGACAATGACGCCTCCGACCACTACACGGTGATCGAGGTCAACGGTCTCGACCGGCCGGGCCTGGTCCATGCGCTGACCCGCGCGCTCTTTCATCTCGGCCTCACCATCGGCTCGGCCCATATCGCGACCTATGGCGAACGCGCGGTCGACGTCTTCTATGTCAAGGACGTGATCGGCCACAAGGTGACCAACGCCAACAAGAAGAAGGCGGTCGAGCGCCACCTGCTCGAAGCGCTGACCGACCCGATGAAAAAGGCAAGACCCGCCAAACGCGCCAAACGCGACGAAATGGCGGCGGCGGAATAAGGGATGGTCCTGTCCCAAACGCGTCTTTGCCGGGCTTGACCCGGCAATCCGGAAGCCGCGGCACGCGGCGTCTTCCTTCGCAAAGACTCTTCGCTCTGTCCTTTTCCGGCGCGCCCGTCTCACACGGACAATCAAGCACGTCTTTCCGCCGCCTCGCCATCGGCGAGCCGTGCCCGCGCAATCTCGGCGAGCTCGAAATCCTCAAGCCGCTTCATCATCACTTCGTAGTCTTCGGCAGGGACGCAATAGAACGCCGGTCTGTTGTGGTTGAGAATCACGACCGGGCCGCCTGCTTCCCTGATGGGACGGGCCGGATTGGCTCTGAGTTCGCCGATGGTGGCGGCGCAGTCGGTATAGATCCGGTGGCTCATGGTCATGTCTTCCGGCGTTGCTGAACGAAGCAGGAATAGTAGCTTTTCACGATTTTCCGAGGCCATGATTGCGGAAGCCCTTTCCCCGGTCGCCATTTCCCGCGAACAAGGCTAGAGATTCTCATCAACCCCAACCGGCGAGCTGCCGCCTCCCATGACCCAGAACCCGGCCCCGAAACCCGCCAGCATCGCCCGTTCCGCCGCCACCATCGGCGGCACCACCATGGCAAGCCGTCTCCTGGGCTTCCTGCGCGACGTGATGATGGCGGCGGCGCTGGGCACCGGCCCGATCGCCGACGCCTTCTTCGTCGCCTTCCGCTTTCCCAACATGTTCCGTTCGATCTTTGCCGAGGGCGCCTTCAACGCGGCCTTCGTGCCGCTCTTTGCCAAGCGCCTCGAAGGCGAGGGCAGGGCGGCGGCGCGCCGCTTCGCCGAGGATGCGATGTCGGTGCTGCTTGTCGGGCTGCTGCTGCTGACCGTTGCGGCCGAACTCGCCATGCCCTGGATCATGCGCGCCTTCGCGCCGGGCTTCACCGCGGACCCGCAGAAATTCGACTGGGCGGTGCAGTTCACCCGCATCGCCTTTCCCTATCTGCTGTTCATTTCGCTGACCGCCCTGCAATCGGCGATCCTGAATTCGCTCGGGCGCTTCTTTCCCGGCGCCGCCGCCCCGGTGATGCTCAACGTGACGCTGATCCTGGCGATCCTCTTTCTGATCCCGTTGACGGACAATCCGGGCGTCGCGCTGTCCTGGGGCGTCGCGGCGGCGGGCGTCGTGCAGTTCCTCTGGCTGGCCGTCTCGCTCTGGCGCGCCGGCTTCGTGCTGCGCCTGCGCCTGCCGAAACTGACGCCCGATGTGCGCCGCCTCTTCCGCCTCGGCGTGCCGGGTGTCGTCGCCGGCGGCATCACGCAAGTCAACCTGACCATCGGCACCATCATCGCCTCGCTGCAGGCCGGCGCCGTCTCCTGGCTTTACTATGCCGACCGCATCTACCAGCTGCCGCTGGCCGTCATCGGCATCGCCATCGGCGTCGTGCTGCTGCCCGATCTCTCGCGCCGCTTGCGCGCCGGCGACGGGCCGGGCGTCATGGCCGCGCAGAACCGCGCCATCGAATTCGGCATGCTGCTGACCGTGCCGGCCGCCATCGGCATCGGCGTGCTGGCCTTCGAGATCATCCGCATCCTCTTCGAGCGCGGCGCCTTCACCGCCGCCGACACGCAGGCGACCGCGCTCGCCCTGATCGTCTATGCGGCGGGCCTGCCGGCCTTCGTGCTGATCAAGATATTCCAGCCCGCCTATTTCGCCCGCGAGGACACGAAGACGCCCTTGCGCTTCGCCGCCATCTCGATCGTCGTCAACATCGTGACGAGTATTATCCTCTTCCAGTTCATCGGCTATGTCGGCATCGCGGTCGGCACGGTGCTGGCCGCCTGGGTGAATGTCGGCCAGCTGGTGCTGCGGCTCTGGCAACGCGGCGACTTCGCCGCCGATGCGCAGCTTGCCCGCACCCTGCCCCTCGTCGTCCTCGCCGCCATCGGCATGGGCGCGGCGCTCTGGTTCGGCCTGCAGGCACTGGCGTCCTTCCTCGCCCTGCCGCTGCCGGGCGCGCTCGCAACCCTCCTTGGACTGATTGTCGGCGGCATGCTGGTCTATTTCTTCCTCTGCCAGGTGACCGGCGCCGCACGCCTCTCCGACCTGCGCCGTGCGCTGCGCCGCTAGGCATCCGCTCTTGACATCGCGCCGCTGCCACATCGTGATAGCCACCGGGTGTGCGGCCGGCAGCCGGGGAGGGGTGTGTGGGAGCACTTGAGCGGGTCCGGGTCTATTTTCGTGCCGAGCGCTGGCAGCTCGATCGTCTTTTCGACCTTGGCTTTCAGGCCTGGCTGGTCCATATCGGCGTCGTCGCAGCGACGGTGGTTGTGCTGATCCGGGTTCATCCCGATGCCGCCTGGCCGCTCATCTGGGGCGGTGCGATGGTCCTGCTGTCCCTCTCGCTTTCGCTGCTGGCGCGTTTCTATGTGCGCCGTCCGCCGGCGGACGACGATGCGGCGCGGCGTTTCGGCGTCGCGCACACAAGCCTCACTTTCCTTGTCGGCATGGCTTGGGGTCTCGGTGCCTTCGGCGCGGCGACGGGCGATTTCGAAAGCCTGCTGATCTATTCTCTGGCGCTTGGCGGTACGGCGCTGGGCGCGGTTTCCTCGCAGCATGTGCTGCCGCGCTCCTGCTTCGTCAGCCTCTGGACCTCGGTGCCCTTGCTGGGCGCCGCGCATCTCTTCCACGACCCGGCCTATTTCGGTGTCGTCGTCATGGCGATGGTGCTGCTCTACGCCGCCATCCTCTCGATCCTCGCCGTTCGCATGTTGCGCTTCATGCGCATGAACGTCACCCTCACCCGTTCGCTTGATGCGCGCCTCGCCGAACTGACGCAGATGGCGAATGAACTTGAACAGGCCCGCGCCGAGGCCGTCGAGGCCAATCTCTCGAAGTCGCGTTTTCTCGCCCATGCGAGCCACGACCTGCGCCAGCCGATCCACGCCATCGGACTCTTTGCCGCTTGCCTGCGCGATCTCGATCTCGGGCCCGAGGCGGCACAGCTTGTCGGCAGCGTCGACGGTGCGGCCCGTTCGGTCAGCGGTCTCCTGGGCTCGCTGCTCGACATATCGCGTCTCGATGTCGGCGGGATCGTGCCCCAGCCCGAGCCGGTTGCGCTCGGCGAGTTGCTCCGGGGCATCGTGCGGCAGAACGCCGAGCTTGCGGCGGAAAGCGGCTGCGAGGTGCGCGTCGTTTCCTCGTCGCACTGGGTCGAGGCCGATCCGGCGCTGCTTTCCTCCATGGTGCAGAACCTTCTGTCGAACGCGCTCAAATATGCGCCGGGCGCGCGCGTCGTGCTCGGCATCCGCCGCGCCGGCGAAACCCTGGCGGTCGAAATTGCCGACACAGGCCCCGGCATTCCCGAAGCCGACCTCGCCCGCATCTTCGACGAGTTCTACCGTGCCGGCACCCCGGCCGTTCGCGCCTCGGAGGGTCTCGGTCTCGGCCTTGCGATCGTGCGCCGCCTCGGCGCCTTGATGAGCCTCGACGTGTCGATCGCCTCCGTGCCCGGCCGCGGCACGCGGTTGCGCATTTCGGGCCTGCGCCCGGTCGCGCCGGTCGCCGCCACCGTTTCGCGCGCGCGCCGCCAGCATCCGCTGACCGGCCTCACCGTCTGCCTGATCGACGACGACGCCGCCGTGCTCTCCGCCAGCACCATGCTGCTGCGCCGCTGGGGCTGCGAGGTCGCGGCCTTTTCGCACCCGCCCGCAAGCCCGCTCGGCTGCGACGCCATCGTTTCGGATTTCGATCTCGGTCCGGCCGGCGACGGCCTCGATGCGATTGCATCCGTTCGCGCACTTGAAGGCTGGGAGGTGCCGGCGGTCATTCTGTCCGGCCGCTCCGAGCCGGAAACATTGACGCGCCTTGCGCAGGCCGGCGTGCCGCTGTTGCGCAAGCCCGTGCATCCGGCGGAGCTGCGCGCGATGCTGACCGGTCTTGCGCTCGGCGCCGGCGGCGTGGCCTTGGACGAAACCGCGTTCTAGCTGCCGGCTTCAGAGCAGTCTGTCGGCCACCGCCGCCGCCGCCGCGCGGCTGCCGACGCCGAGTGTCCGGAGCAGCGCCGACACATGCATCCGTGCCGTCACCGGCGAGATGCCGAGCTGCCGCCCGATCTCCTTGTTGGTCATGCCGGTGGCGACGAGCTTCAGCACCTCGCGCTGGCGCGGCGAAAGCTGCACGTCGTCGCCGGGCGCCGAAGCCCGTTCCGGCGCCGAGGGCAGATCGGGCGCCGCCGTTCGCACCACGATCTCGCCGTCGCGGATCGCCGACAGCGCCACGGCGATTTCGTCGGGCGGGATCGACTTGCCGACAAAGCCGTCGGCGCCGGCCGCCATCGCGAGATCGACCGTCTCGGCATCGTCCGCCATCGAAACAACGGCGAGCGTCGCGCGGGGGAACCGCCGCCGCAGCGTCGCGATCGAACTCTCGGCGGCAAAGCCCGGAAAGACCAGGTCGAGCACGAACATCTCGGGCGCCGCGCCGCTCTCCGCCAGGGCCAGCACCTCCTCGAAAGTGCCGGCCTCCTCGATCGTCGCGCCGGGCGAAATGCGCGCCAGGATATGCCGCATCCCCATCCGGAACACCGGATGGTCGTCGGCCACGATGATGCGTTCTGCGGTCAAGCGCGTCTGCCCCCTGATGCCACCTTCGGACGATCCTATCCATGGCCGTGGTTAATGGCACCTGTACATCTGTACATCTGTCGCGCGCCCCGCCGCCCCCCGAAAATCGGCTCGACTCCGTGTCCGCACGAAGAGGGGGACCCATGTTCGCGCGCAACCGTACGGCCGCCCGCCGCAAGGCGGCCTTGTTGGCCGGCACCGCCCTTTGCGCCCTGTCGGTCGTGGATGCCGCCCATGCCCAATCCTTCTGGAGTGGTGGCGCGGGCGACTGGTTCGACCCCGGCAACTGGACGGCGGGCGTCCCCGATGCCGGCGACACCGCCATCGTCAACAATGGCGGCACCGCACAGATCGGCGCGGCGGGCGCCGTCTCCGGCATCGGTTCGGCCGGCGAAACGGCGGGCAACAGCGGCGCCGTCGCGATCGACGGCGCGGGCTCCACCTGGACCATCGGCAACACGCTCTATGTCGGCAACTCCGGCACCGGCACGCTCGACGTCACCGATGGCGGCGCGGTCTCCAACCACAATGGCGCCCTCGGCAACACCGCGACCGGCAGCGGCACGGCAACGATCGACGGCGTGGGCTCGACATGGACGAACGGCGGCCAGCTCACGATAGGCGGCGCTGGCGAAGGCACGCTCGAAATCTCCGGTGGCGGCGCGGTCTCGAACACCGCGGGCACGATCGGCAGCAATGCTGGCGGCATCGGCGAAGTCACGGTCGATGGCGCGGACTCGCAGTGGACCAATAGCGGGGATCTCGTCGTCGGTTCGTCTGGCACGGCCGGATTGAACATCACGGGCGGAGGAACGGTTTCCAATGCAAGCGGCTATGTTGGAGACCTCGCCGCAGGTGAAGGAACCGTCGCGGTCGGCGGTTCGGGATCGTCCTGGATCAATAGCGGGCATAGCCTGGTTATCGGATGGTTCGGGACGGCGACACTCGACATTTCGGATGGCGGATCGGTTTCGGGTACGGCCGGATATATCGGCAGACAAGGCGGCAGCACTGGCAGCGCCACGGTCGATGGCGCGAATTCGATCTGGACCAACAGCGGCGAACTCTATATCGGCGACCGCGGCTCCGGCGCGCTCGACATCCTCGACGGCGGCGTGGTCTCGAATACCAATGGCTATATCGCCAATCAGGCGGGAAGCTCCGGCGACGTCGCGGTCGATGGCGCGGGCTCGGAATGGAACCTGAGCGGCAATCTGGCCGTCGGCAATTCCGGCGATGCGACGCTCGCCATTTCGGGCGGCGGCGCGGTCTCGAATGTCGACGCGCTGGTCGGCTATTTCGCGGCCGGCAGCAGCGCGGTCACGGTCGATGGTGCGGGCGCGATCTGGAGCAATTCCGGCGAACTCACCATCGGCGTCTGGGGCGGCGCCACGCTCGACATCGCCGATGGCGGCGCGGTCTCGAACACCACCGGCTATATCGGCCGCCACGCGACCGGCGACGGCGAAGTCACGGTCTCGGGCGCGGGATCGACCTGGACCAGCTCAAGCACCCTCTATGTCGGCGATTCCGGCACCGGCACGTTGACGCTTGCCGCGGGCGGCGCGGTCGAGGCAGGCACCGTCACCATCGCCAGCAACGCCTCCTCCACCGGCACGCTGAACATCGGTGCGGCGGCGGGTGATGCGGCGGCAGGCGCGGGCACGCTCGACGCGGCCTCCCTCGCCTTCGGCGCGGGCACGGGCACACTGGTCTTCAACCACACCGGCACCGATTACCTCTTCGGCGCCGCCATTTCCGGCGCCGGCGAAGTGCGGGTCGAAAGCGGCGAGACGATCCTCACCGCCGCCGCCACGCATACCGGCGGCACGGCGATCTCGGGCGGCACGCTGCAACTCGGCAATGGCGGCACCGCGGGCGCGCTCGCGGGCGACCTGGTCAATGACGGCACCTTCGCCATCGACCGTTCCAATGCCTACACTTATGCCGGCGTGATGTCCGGGTCGGGCGACTTCCGCCAGACGGGCACAGGCGCGACGACGCTCACCGGCGACAGTTCGGCTTTCGCCGGCTCGATCTTCGTCGAGGCCGGCATGCTGATCGTCAACGGCATTCTCGGCGGCACGCTGAACGTCACCGGTGCCCTGCTCGGCGGTTCCGGCACGGTCGGTGCGACGACGCTCGGCGCCGGCGCCACCGTCGCGCCTGGCAATTCCATCGGTACACTGAACGTCTCCGGCGACTTCGCCTTCGACGCGCTCTCGATCTATGAAGTCGAGGTGAATGACGGCGGCGACACGTCCGGCGTCAACAACGACTTCATCGACATCGGCGGCTCGCTGACGATCGACAGCGGTGCTTCCGTCTGGGTTACGCCCCGGAACGGTACCGATGACGGCTCGACCTACACGCCCGGTCTCGTCTACGCCATCATCGAGGCAAATGGCGGCATCACGGGCACTTTCGGCTCGGTCGGCACCGACATGGCCTTTCTGAGCCCGGAACTCTCTTACGACGTCAACACCGTCTATCTGAGCCTGCTTCATGCCGCCGATTTCGAGGATGTCGCGCAGACCCCGAACCAGAAGGGCGTCGCCCAGGCGCTGCAGATGCTGGGTGCCGGCAATCTGCTCTACGACGTCATCCTGGGCATGACGGATACGCAGGCCCGCGCGGCCTTCCGGGCGCTGTCGGGTGAGTCCCACGCCAATTCGCCGGCGACCGCCTTTCTCGGCGCGCAGCAGATCAGGCAGCAGATTCTTGCGCGGCTTGCCAATCTCTTCGGCGGCAACTTCGGTTCAGGCGGCACCGGCGGCGTGGTGCTGGCCGGTGCGCCGGCTGCGGGCGATGCGGTTCCCGGTGCCGCGTCCGTCTGGGGTCAGCTCTTCGGGTCGTGGGGCCGGACCGATGGCAATGTCAACAACGCCGCGCTCGCCCGCAACAGTTACGGATTCGTCGGCGGCATCGACCGCGAGATCGGCGATGGTCTTCAGGCAGGCGTCGCTTTCGGTTACAGCCGCGGCTCCTACGACGTGCGCGGCCTCGCATCCTCGGGCGACAGCGACAATTTTCACATCGCCGGTTATGCCGGCAGGCAATTTGGACAGGCGCATGTCAAAGGCGCGCTGTCCTACAGCTACGGCCACACCGAAGCGCAACGAAACGTCGTGGTGGGTGGCGTCACGAGCGATCTGTCCGCCAGCTATGGCGCGCATACCTTCCAGGCATCGATCGACGCGGGGTACGATCTCGATCTCGGCCCCGTCGTACTGACGCCGTTTGCCGGTCTCGCCGCCATCCATGTCGAAACCGAAGGCTTCACCGAGACCGGCGGTCCCGCCGCGCTGACCTTCGCCGCGCAGGGCAACACCACCGGCGTCTCGACCCTCGGCCTGCGGGCCCGCCGCCAGGCCGGCAGCGTCGGCATGACAGGGTCGCTCGCCTGGCGCCATGCCTTCGGCGATGTCGAACCCGCCTCGCGCGCCGCCTTCGCCTCGGCGCCTGCCAACCCCTTCACCGTGCGCGGCGCGCCGATCGCGGAGAACACGCTGGCCCTCGAAACCGCTGTCGACCTCAGACTGGCCGATCGCACAACCCTCACCTTCGGCTATGCCGGCGAATACGCGTCTGATGCCCGCGACCACGGGCTCAGGGCGGAACTCCGTTTCGAGTTCTGAGAAGCGATAGCCGGCCTGACGCCCCGCTGTCACCCGGCGTCGGAGGTCGCGTCCCCCGGCATCCCGGCCGCGATCGTTTCGCCGATGACGCGGCGCAGCCAGGCATGTCCCGGATCGGCTTCGTCGCTGATATGCCACGACATGCTGAGCGAGACGCGCGGCATGTCATAGGGCATGGGGAAGATGTCGAGGCCGAGCTTCTCCTGCATCGACATGGCCATCATGCGCGGCACGATCGAGATCAGATCGGACGCCGCCACCAGCGTCAGCACCGACCACAATTTGGAAACCTCGACGACGGTCCGCCGCTGGCATCCCTGCGAAACCAGGATTTCCTCGATCCCGGACTTGGCCCGCAGCGAGGGGATCAGCACGACATGGCCCAGCCGGTCGAAATCCGACCGTTCCAGTGTCGCGCCGATTTCGGGATGGCCGTGCCGCGCGATGCAGACGAATTCGATGGTGCCGAACTGGGCGCTGCATATTTGCGGATGTTCGGCGACATAAAGCGGAAAGGCGAGATCGATGCGCCGGTTGTTGAGTTCGTCCATCGCATCGAGGCCGTAGATCGGCAGCAGCTCCAGCGAGGCACCCGGCGCCTCGCGCATCAGCCTGGCGATCAGCGGCGGCATCAGCACCGGCTCCAGCGGGTCGTGCATCACGATGCGGAATTTGCGTTGGAGCGAGGCCGGGTCGAAGCGCACCCCCTCGACCGCCACCCGGATCGCATCCAGCGCCTCGCGCACCGGCCCGATCAGCTGTTCGGCCCGTGTCGTCGCCGCGAGCCCGCTGCCCGAGCGCACGAACAGCGGATCGCCCAGATGTTCGCGCAGCCGCTTCAGCGCATGGCTGGTCGCCGGCTGGCTGAGCCCCAGATGCTCGGCCGCGCGGCTGATATTGCGTGCTGCATAGACCGCGTCGAAGACCCGAAGCAGATTGAGGTCGAGATTGCGTATATTCATGTCGCGAATAGCTTCCATGATGAATATGAAGTTCGCAATAGGAAGGCGGCCACTTAGCGTCCAGCCCGTGATTTGGTGCGCGCGCTGGAAATCCGGCGCGACGGAGCTTGGGGGGGCGCCGCATGTCGTCGAAAACCGTCTGCACACGGCCACGCCGCCGATCGCGCCGGGCCGCTGTCGCGCTGGCCTCCCTGCCGATGCTGTGGTCGGCAGCGCCCGCCGCCGCCGCCGATTGGGATGTGCCCGGTCCGGCCGACTGGTTTGTCGGCGGTAACTGGGATCCCGTGGGCGTGCCGGGCGCCGGCGACACCGTCAATATCGACAATGCCGGAACCGCGACGATCGCCGCGCCGGGCGCGGTATCGAACGAAGCTGAAATCGGCCTGACCGTCGGCAATAGCGGCGCCCTCGCCGTCAGCGGTGCGGGCACCTGGACCAATGGCAGCATCATCCATATCGGCAATGCCGGCACCGGCGCGCTGACCGTCGATGCCGGCGCCACCGTCAATTCCTTCTCGACCCGTCTCGGACAGGCCGCCACCGGCATCGGCACCCTCACCGTCGATGGCACCGGCGCAACGCTCGCCAACACCGGCGATCTGATTGCCGGCGTCTTCGGCCATGGCACGGTCGATATTCTCGATGGTGGTTCGGCGAGTGGCGGCATTGCTTATCTCGGTCTCGTGGCCGGCAGCACCGGCATCGTCAACATCGATGGCGCGGGCTCGAGCTGGACGGGCGTGAATTTCATCTATGTCGGCGAGGAGGGCGACGGCGCGCTCACCATCGCCGATGGCGGCACGGCCGGCAATTCCAGCGGCTTCATCGCCTTCGGCCCCGGCAGCACCGGCGCCGCGACCGTCGATGGCGCCGGCTCGCTCTGGACGAACAATGGCGACCTCCATGTCGGCCGCAGCGGCATCGGCACGCTCGATGTCACGGCGGGCGGCGTCGTCACCAGCACCGGCGGCAGCATCGGCACCTTTGCGGCCGGGGCCGGCACCGCCACGGTCGCGGGCGCGGGTTCCGCATGGACCCTCGGCGGCAATCTCGCGGTCGGTCAGGCCGGATCGGGTGAGTTGACCGTCGCCGATGGCGCAACGGTCACGGTCGATGGCGGTGCCGGCACGGTGACGGTTGCCGGCGCCGGCGGGTCGACCGGCACGCTCAATATCGGTGCCGCCTCGGGCGCTGCGGCGGCGGCCGCCGGCACGCTCGATGCCGCCTCCATCGTCTTCGGCGCCGGTACCGGCGAACTCGTGTTCAATCACACCGGCCTCGGCCTCGCTTTCGGCACCGGCATTTCCGGCGCCGGCGCCGTCACGGTCGAGAACGGCGTCACCGTGTTGACCGCGTCGGCCGGCCACACCGGCGGCACGACAATCTCGGGCGGCACGCTGCAGGCCGGCAATGGCGGCACCACGGGCGCGCTTTCAGGCGATCTCCTCAACAACGGCATCTTCGCAATCGACCGTTCGAACGACCACACCTACAGCGGCGTGATGACGGGCAATGGCGATTTCAACCATCTCGGCACCGGCACGACGACTTTCACCGGCAACAGCATCGCCTTTGCCGGCGCCACTTCGGTTGATGCCGGAACGCTGATTGTCAACGGCCAGCTCGGCGGCGCGTTGAGCGTTGGCAATGCGCGGCTTGGCGGTTCGGGCACGGTCGGCCAGACCGTGCTCGGCAATGGCGCCACCATCGCGCCCGGCAATTCGATCGGCACACTGAGCGTTGTCGGCAATCTCGATTTTGCCGCCGGCGCGACCTACGAAGTCGAGGTCGATGATGGCGGCAACACGCCCGGCGTCAACAATGATCGGATCCACGCAACCGGCATCGCCACCATCGACAGCGCCGCCATGGTGACGGTGCGGCCCGAAAACGGCACCGATGACGGATCGACCTACACGCCCGGCACCGTCTACACGATCCTGACCGCCGATGGCGGCGTCGCCGGCACCTTCGGCGGCGTCACCGACAGCTTTGCCTTTCTGGATGCCGCGCTCTCCTATGACGCGCTGAACGTCTATCTGACGCTCCTCTCCTCGGCGGCCTTCCAGGATGCGGCGCGCACACCGAACCAGTTCAACACGGCCGGCGCGGCTGATGCCCTCGGCGCGGGCAATCCGCTCTATGACGCGATCGTGCCGATGACCGAAGCCGATGCGCGTGCCGCTTTCGATGCGCTCTCGGGCGAGGTCCATGCGACGGCGCGGCTCAACGCCTTCCATGTCATGCGCCAGATTCGCGAAGCGGTCCTGATGCGGCTGCGTTCGGCGCTGCCGGGCAAAGCGTCTGGCGCAGCGACGGCCAGCGCCATTGCGCCGCTCGGCATCGGCGTCTGGGCTCATGTCTTCGGTGCCTGGGGCTCGGCCGACAGCGACGGCAATCATGCCGCGGTCGATCGCGACGGGGCGGGTTTCATTGCCGGCATCGACCGCGAATTCGGCGCCGCAAGCCGCGCCGGCATCGCGCTCGGCTACAGCCGTTCGGGTTTCGATGTCGATGCGCGTATGTCGTCGGGCGACAGCGAGAATTTCCACATCGCCGGCTATGCCGGCACGAAGCGCGGCGCGCTCGCGCTGAAGGGCGTCGTCGCCTGGAGCCATGGCGCGGTCGAGACCGGGCGCACCGCAACCGTCGGTGGACTGACGAACCGGCTGACGGCGGATTACGACGCATCGCTTTTCGAGGCCGCCATTGAGGCCGGCCTCGCTCTCGATGCCGGTCCCGTCATGCTGACGCCCTTTGCCGGCCTCGCCGTCATCCATGCCGCGACCGACGGCTTCACCGAAACCGGCGGCGCTGCCGCACTGACGGTTGCCGGCGCCAGCGACACCGTCGGCGTCTCGACGCTCGGCCTGCGCGCGCGGCGCGAAGCGGGTCATCTCGGGCTTTCGGGTTCGCTCGCCTGGCGCCACGCCTTCGGCGACATCGATACCGCCTCGCGCATGGCCTTCGCTTCGGCGCCGGCCACCACCTTCGCGGTCCGGGGTGTGCCGATCGCCAGAAACGCGCTGGCCCTCGAGGCCGCCATCGACGCGAGGCTCGATGCGCAGACGACCTTCACCTTCGGCTACACCGGCGAACTCGCCTCCGACGCCCGCGACCATGGCCTGCGGGCGGAACTGCGAATCGCCTTCTGAGCAAGGCGCGGCGCGCCAGACCGGGGATTACTTTATTTAGGGCAGTCATGCTGCCCCGAAGCGGGGACAAGTCGGACTTGTCCCCGGTCTGCGCCCGGGGATAAACCCGGGGACAAATCGCTGCCCGGGCCCTTTATGACAGTTTTGTGACAGTTCCGTGACAGAGGGGGGGTTTTCTGTGAATCCCTGCTGTCTGTCGGGGGGATTGCCTTCACTTCCCGTCCGCCGCATAAACCCCCCGCGCGCCCGCTTCAGGGGTGTGCGGAGCTCACGGATTCGATTGATGGAACAGCCCCAGAACCGCGTCTTTTCAGGCGTGCAGCCCACCGGCAACCTGCATCTCGGCAATTATCTCGGCGCGATCCGCAATTTCGTGCCGCTGCAGGAAACGCATGAATGCATCTATTGCGTGGTCGACATGCATGCGATCACGGTCTGGCAGGAACCGCAGGAACTGGCCGCGAACACGCGCGAGGTTGTTGCGGCCTATATCGCATCGGGCATCGATCCGTCCACGAACATTATTTTCAACCAGTCGAAGGTCTCGGCCCATGCCGAGCTCGCCTGGGTCCTGAACTGCGTCGCCCGCATCGGCTGGCTCAACCGCATGACCCAGTTCAAGGACAAGGCCGGCAAGGATCGCGAGAAGGCGAGCGTGGGTCTTTATGCCTATCCGGTGCTGATGGCAGCGGACATTCTGGCCTATCGCGCCACCCATGTGCCGGTCGGCGAAGACCAGAAACAGCATCTGGAACTGGCCCGCGACACGGCGCAGAAATTCAACAATGATTTCGCCGCGCCCGATTTCTTCCCGCTGCCCGAACCGTTGATCATGGGTCCGGCGACGCGGGTGATGAGCTTGCGCGACGGCACGAAGAAAATGTCGAAGTCGGATCCCTCCGATCTCTCGCGCATCACCATGCGCGACAGCGCCGACGACATCGCGAAGAAGATTCGCAAGGCCCAGACCGATCCCGATCCGCTGCCCGAAACGGTCGAAGGCCTCAAGGGCCGCGCCGGCGCCGACAATCTGGTCGGCATCTATGCGGCGCTGGCCGGTCTCTCGAAGACCGAGGTGCTCGAACGCTTTCCGGGCGCGCAATTCTCGGTCTTCAAGCCGGCGCTGGCCGATCTCGCGGTCGAGAAACTGTCGCCGATCACCGATGAAATGAAGCGGCTGATGGCCGATCCGGCCTATATCGACAAGGTGCTGGCCGACGGCGCGGTGCGCGCCCGCGCCATCGCCGATCCGATCATGAACCGCGTCAAGGAGATCGTCGGTTTCATCTAGAGGCCGAACAACTTGATCCCGCGGGGCGCCGGCCCCATCTAGACTGGACCGCGCCCGCAACCCGTGCCCGACGGAGCTTTGCCCATGCCCTTCCGCGAACGCCTTGCCGCCCTGTGGGACAGGCTGCGTCACCGCTGGATGTATCGGCGCGGCGACGGCACGGCGTCGCCCGCAGCCGCGTCCGGCACAAAAGGCCCTTCGCTTGCCGGCCTCTCCGCCGCGCTCGACCGGCCCGGCATGGGCGGCATTCTGCGCCGCACGGCGGCCGCGCTCGTGGTTTTCATCCTGCTCTACTATCCGATCGGCATGATCTGGGTTCATGCGGTCGACGACGATCCGGACTTCGTGCCCGATGCCGCCGACTTCGTGCCCGAAGGCAGTGCGGCGGTCGCGATGGCCGCGGCCCTGATCGATCGCGAGGTCAATCGCCACAGCTGGGTTGCCAACGATCCCTTCTTCATGCCGGGCACGCTGCTCGACAACATGCCCAACTATCAGCAGGGCATCATGTCGGCGCTGGCGCGCTTCGGTTTCGAACTGACCGATCAGCTTGGCCGTTCGCGCGGATCCTCGGAGGCCGATCCCGATCTGCAGCGCGCCGCCGGTCTTCTGCAATATCCGGGCAATGTCTGGATCTGGAACCCGACCGTTTCGCTGGTGCCGCGCGCCAGTTCCGAGTCGCAATATCGCGACGCGCGCGCGCATCTGCTCGGCTACAACAACCGCCTTGCCCGCGGCACCGCCAATTTCGACATTCGTTCCGACAATCTGCTGGCGACCATAGACCGTTTTGCGGCCGATATCGGTTCGTCATCGGCCATGATCGACAGGCACATCGCGGAGAATGCGGGCGGCTGGATCGATACCGGCGCCGACGATGTCTTCTACACGACCAAGGGCAAGCTCTACGGCTACTACATGATCCTGAATGCGCTCGGCAGCGATTTCGCGCCGGTCATCAAGGAGCGCAATCTGCAGAAGCCCTGGGACGAGATGATCGCAACCTTCCGCAAGGCAGCACTTCTCGATCCGCTGGTGATCATGAACGGCAGACCCGACGCCCAGTTTCAGCCGAACCACCTGGCAACCCAGGGCTTCTACCTGTTGCGCGCGCGCACGCAGCTGCGCGAGATCAGCAATATCCTGCTGAAATAGGGGCTTCGTTCTGGCGCTTGCTCCGCGCCGTCGGCGGTGGCAGCATCGCGCCCATGAACGATCAGAAGACAGACCGGACCGGCAAGGCGACCACCAAGCGGCGCAAGTTTCTCGTCGTCGTCGACGGCACGCCGGAATCGGAAGTCGCCATTCATTTCGCCAGCCTGCGCGCGACGCATACCAATGGCGTCGTCACGCTGCTGGCTGTGATCGAGCCCGGCGAGGCCTCGCAGCAATGGCTCGGCGTCCAGAACATCATGCGCGAGGAAGCACGGGCCGAAGCCGAGGAACTGCTTCATCGTCTTGCCGCGCATGTCAACGAGTATGCGGGCATCGTCCCGGAACTGGTGATCCGCGAGGGCCGCCGGCTGGAGGAAGTCAAGCAGCTGATCGAGGAGGATCGCGACATCGCGATCCTGGTGCTGGCCGCCGGCACCGGCAAGGAGGGACCGGGGCCGCTGGTCACGATGGTTGCCGGAACCAGCGACAAGGCCTTTCCGATTCCGGTGACGGTCGTGCCAGGCAACCTGACCGAAGAGGCGATCCGCGCTCTGGCTTGATTCTGCGGACCGGGCAGTCCATCTATAGCCCGAGAGCGGCGATGCGCCGCAAACCCACGATCTCAACAGGGTCTTGTCATGTTTATCCAGACCGAGGCGACGCCGAATCCGGCGACCTTGAAATTTCTTCCGGGCCGCGAGGTTCTGGGCGAAGGTCGCGCTGCCGATTTCCCGACCCGCGAGGCGGCGGAACGCTCGCCGCTCGCCATGCGTCTTTTCGCGGTCGAGAATGTCGCCGGCGTCTTCTTCGGTTCGGATTTCATCACCGTCACCAAATCGGGCGGCGAGTGGCAGCATCTGAAGCCGGCATTGCTTGGCGCGATCATGGAACACTTCACCGGCGGCGCGCCGATCCTCTTTGCCTCCGCAGAGGAAAGTGCGCATGCGGATGGCAATGGCGAGAACGGCGAGATCGTCCGCGAGATCAAGGAAATTCTCGATACCCGTGTCCGCCCCGCCGTGGCGCAGGACGGTGGCGACATCACCTTTCAGGGATATGAGGACGGTATCGTGTTCCTCAACATGCAGGGCGCCTGCGCAGGCTGTCCCTCGTCCACGGTAACGCTGAAGCGTGGCGTCGAGAACATGTTGAAGCATTACATCCCCGAGATCGTCGAAGTCCGCCAGGTCTGACACCGCGCCTGACGCGTGGTCACTTCGCGGCTTCGGGGCTGGCGCGTCCCGGCGAACGCGCTATCGTGTCTGCCGCATCCCAGTCATCTCATCCGGAGGACCCACGGCCATGACCATGATCGGCGACGACGCGCTCGACACGATCTTCCGCAATGCGCGCACCCACAATGCGTGGAAGGACGAGCCCGTTTCCGACGCCAGGCTGAAAGAGCTTTACGATCTGATGAAATGGGGCCCGACCAGCGCCAATTGTTCGCCCGCCCGCATCGTCTTCGTGAAATCGAAGGAAGCGAAGGAGAAGCTCGCACCGGCACTCTCGGAAGGCAACCTGAAGAAGACCATGGCGGCGCCCGTTACCGCCATCATCGGCTATGATGTCGAGTTTTACGAACGCCTGCCCGAATTGTTTCCGCACGAGCCGAATGCGAAGACCTGGTTCAACTGGTCGGCCGAATGGGCGGAAATGACGGCCTTTCGCAATGGTTCGCTGCAAGGCGCCTATTTCATGATTGCGGCGCGTGCGCTCGGCCTCGACTGCGGGCCGATGTCGGGCTTCGACATGAAGAAGGTCGACGAGGCATTTTTCAACGGTACCACGGTCAAGTCGAATTTCCTCTGCAATCTCGGCCATGGCGATCCCTCGGCGCTCTTTCCGCGCAGCCCGCGTCTGCCCTTCGACGACGCCTGCAAGATCATCTGACCACGGAGCGCCCTTGATCGTTCTCGCATTCGACACCGCGCAAGGCGCGCTTTCGGCCGCCATCCATGACGGCGAGGGAGTACTTGCCTCGGCGTTCGAATTGCGGGCGCGCGGTCATGCCGAGGAACTCCTGCCGATGATCGAGACGGTGCTGGCCGAATCCGCGCTGGGTTTCGGCGATCTCGATGCGCTGGCCGTGACCATCGGGCCGGGCACCTTTACCGGGCTTCGCGTCGGCCTTGCGGCGGCGCGCGGGATCGCGCTGGCGCAGGGGCTGCCGCTTGTCGGCATCACGACGCTCGAGGCGGTCGCGGGCGACGTGGCCGCCGAGCCGGACGAGGCCATCGTCGCGGCTTTCGACGCGCGCCGCGGCGAAATCTATCTCCAGGCCTTCGACGCGGCACTTGTGCCCTTGACCGAACCCATGCTGGTGGCTGTTGCGGAAGCATCGCGCCACCTGCCGCCGCACCGCAAGCTGCTGCTGGTCGGAACCGGCGCCACGCTGCTCGACGAGGCGCTGCACGGCTTTGTGCGGCGCCTTGCCGATGCGCCGGCTCAACCCCGTGCCGAGACGGTGGCGTGGCTGGCTGGCCGCCGTCTCGAAGCCGAAGGGCACGAGGCGTTCCGCCGCGCCCCGGCGCCGCTCTATATCCGCGCGCCCGACGCGAAACTGCCGGGCGGCCGCGATCCGGACGCGGCAGCGTGAACGCGACCGCGATCCGCACCCTCGACGCCGGCGAAATGACCGCCGCGGCCGCGCTTCATGCGCGTTGTTTCGACGAAGCCTGGGATGAACCGGCGCTGACCCGGCTGGTTGCGGCGCCGGGCACATTCGCGCTTGGTGTTGGTGAAAACCCGCTTGCGGGTTTCGTCCTTGCCCGGATCGCGGCGGGCGAGGCGGAGATCCTGACATTGGCGGTCGATCCGGCGTCCCGCGGCCGGGGTCTCGGCCGCCGCCTGATGGAGGCTGTCGCCGCGTCAGCGCTTGCGGGCGGCGCGACGGCGCTCTTTCTCGAAGTGGCCGAGGACAATGACGCGGCGCGTGCTCTCTACGGCCGCCTCGGCTTTGATGAAGTCGGCCGGCGTCCGGCCTATTATGCGCGGCCAGATGCACGCGTGGCGGCACTCGTTCTGCGGCTCGATCTGGCCGCCGCCGCACCGTCGTAAATCCTTGATCTTTGAGGGGTCATATCGGGCGGGCGGAGCCGGCCGGTCTGCCGCACGGAGATGACAACAAGGCGCCTGTTGGCCTATGATGCTTCCAATGAGCGACAAGACAACCATGACCGCGGCCTTGCGCCCGGAAGATGTGCCCAGCGATCCCGACCGGATCGAGAATCTCTGCGTCGAGAAAGGCATGCGCATGACCGATCAGCGCCGCGTTATCGCGCGCGTGCTTTCGGTTGCGCACGACCATCCCGATGTCGAAGAGGTCTATCGGCGCGCATCCGATGTCGACAGCAAGATTTCGATTGCGACCGTCTACCGTACCGTGCGCCTCTTCGAAGAGGCCGGTATTCTGGAGCGCCACGATTTCCGGGACGGCCGCTCGCGCTACGAGCAGGTGACGGAAGATCATCACGATCATCTGATCGATCTTCAGTCGGGCGCGGTGATCGAATTCCACAATGACGAGATCGAGCGCCTGCAACAGATCATTGCGCGCGAACTTGGCTTCGAACTGGTCGATCATCGCCTCGAACTCTATGGCGTTCCGCTCAACCGCGGCCGGAAACCGGACAGCAAGGGCAACAAGGCGTAAGGCGCCGCCGTCGCTGAGCGGGCAGGGAGACGCATATGGCAACCGCTCGCGCCGCCATTCTTCTGGCAGGCTTCATTTCCTCGGCGATTCTGTTGATGCCGCTGCAATGGCTCGGGCTGAAATTCGGTCTGTCCTATGCCAGCACGCTGCCCAATCGCTATCACCGTTTTCTCTGCCGCATGATCGGCATCCGGGTGACCCGCCGCGGCGTGCCGCATCAGGGCAGTGCCTGCCTGATTGCCGCCAATCACACCTCCTGGCTCGACATTCCGGTCATCGCTTCGCTCGAGCCCTGCTCCTTTGTTGCCAAGAGCGAAGTGGCCGGTTGGCCGTTCTTCGGGACCCTGGCCCGGTTGCAGCGGACGGTATTTGTCGAGCGCGAGCGGCGCACCCGTACCGTCCATTCGCGCAACGAGATTCATGCCCGCATCGCGGCCGGCGACCGGCTGGTGCTGTTCCCGGAAGGGACCTCGTCGGACGGCAATCGCGTGCTGACCTTCAAGAGCGCGCTGATGAGCGTGGCCCAGCTGACTATCGTTAACGGCGACGAGGATCGCGAGGCCGATCTTGTCGTCCAGCCGATGTCGGTCACCTATGTGCGCCTGCATGGACTGCCGATGGGACGCTATTTCCGGCCGTTTTTTGCCTGGTACGGCGACATGGAGCTGTTCCCGCATCTCTGGGAGGCCTTTTCGCTCGGCCCCATCGAGGTGGTCGTCGAATACCACAAGCCGGTGACGATCCGCGAAATCGGCAATCGCAAGGCGCTGGCCGCCTATTGCGAGAGCTGCTGCCGGGAGGGCCAGACCCGGGCCCTGACAGGGCGTCTGGCCGAGCCCGCCGCCGACGGTGCCGCACTTGCCGCCGCGGAGGGCGCGGTCCGGCGACTTGCCGGGGCGGGCGGCTAGATGTCCCTCCCTGCCGCCGCCCATTCCATGATAGGGTTCGCCTGAGCCCGGCCGTCCGGCCGTGTGATCGAAACGAGAGAGCGTCCGAAGGAGACGAGCGCACATATTGCCCAATGACACAGTGCCACCCCGTCCTGCCGCGCCGGGTCAGGCTTCGATGACCGAAGCGCAACCCCGCGCGCCGCGCAAGAAAATCTTCGTCAAGACCTATGGCTGCCAGATGAACGTCTATGACTCGGCGCGCATGGTCGACGTCATGGCGCCTGAAGGCTATGTCGAGTCCGCCACGCCCGACGACGCCGACATCATCCTTCTGAACACCTGCCATATTCGCGAAAAGGCAGCCGAGAAGGTCTATTCGGAGCTTGGCCGCCTGCGCGCGCTGAAAAAGGAAAAATCCGATCGCGGCGAAAGCCTGCTGATCGGCGTCGCCGGCTGCGTGGCCCAGGCCGAAGGCGAAGAGATGCGGCGTCGCGCACCCATGGTCGATCTGATCGTCGGACCGCAGACCTATCATCGCCTGCCCGAATATGTCGCGCGCCTTGCCAATGGCGGACCGGCGATCGTCGAAACCGAGTTTCCCGCCGACGACAAGTTCGAAAGCCTGCCGGCCCCCGAGCGCAAGAAGACCCTGGCGCGCGGGGCAACCGCATTCCTGACCATTCAGGAGGGTTGTGACAAGTTCTGCACCTTCTGTGTCGTGCCCTATACGCGCGGTTCGGAGTTTTCCCGTCCCCTCGCCCGCATAGTCGACGAGGCGCGCGCCCTGGTCGGTGCCGGCGTTCGCGAAATCACGCTGCTCGGTCAGAATGTGAATGCCTGGCATGGTGAGGACGCGCATGGCCGTCCGGCGACCCTCGGCCGTCTCGTTCGCGCGCTTGCGGAGATCGACGGGCTGGCGCGGTTGCGTTACACGACAAGTCATCCGCGCGACATGGATGACGAATTGATCGCAGCGCATGCCGACGTACCGGCATTGATGCCCTATCTGCATCTGCCTGTGCAATCGGGCTCGGATCGCATCCTTGCGGCGATGAATCGCCGCCATACGGCGGAAGATTATTTGCGGCTGATCGACCGTATTCGCGCCGCCCGTCCCGATATCGCATTGTCGTCGGACTTCATCGTCGGCTTTCCCGGCGAGTCCGAAAGCGATTTTGAGGCAACGCTGTCGCTGGTCCGGGCGGTCGGTTATGCGCAAGCCTACAGCTTCAAGTACAGCGCCCGTCCCGGCACGCCGGCGGCAAGCGAGGAAGATCAGCTTTCCGACGAGGTGAAGAGCGAGCGTCTGCAGCGCCTTCAGGCACTTCTCGGTGAACAGCAGCTTGCCTTCAATGCATCCTGTGCGGGCCGCATCATGCCGGTGCTGTTCGACCGCCGCGGCCGGGAAGAAACGCAGCTCGTCGGGCGGAGCCCCTATCTTCAGTCGGTCCATATCGAGAACGCGCCGGCCCATCTCTTCGGGAAGCTCGTCGATGTCGAGATCGAAGAGGGCTATCGCAACAGCCTGCGCGGGCATCTCCGCGCGCACGAAACGGTCCCGGCATGACCGCAACGTCGCTGTCGCAAGGTCGATACGGTGAAAGGACAGGGTGCAGTTGAGTGCAGCGGATGGGAGCAAGACGGTGGAGAGTGCCGACAGCCTCGTGATTGCCTTCGACGACAACCGGCTGTTGACCGAACTGTTCGGCGCCAATGACCGGCATCTGGCGCGGATCGAGCAGGGTCTTGGCGTGCTGGCGACGTCGCGCGGCAACAAGCTGGTCATTACCGGTACCGCGCATGCGCGCAATCAGGCCGATCGCGTGTTCAAGGATCTCTATGCCCGTTTGAAATCGGGCGAGGAAGTCAATGCCGGCGAGGTCGACGGGGCGATCCGCATGGCAACCGCACCCGACGCGGACCTGGCGAAGCCGCAAGGCGGCACAAGCGGTCACCGCATCCAGACCAAGCGCCGCGTCATCGGGCCGCGTTCGCAGACGCAGGGTGCCTATATCGATGCGCTGATGAACCATGAACTCGTTTTCGGCATCGGCCCGGCCGGCACCGGCAAGACCTATCTCGCTGTTGCCGTCGCGGTCTCGATGCTGCTGCAGAAACGCGTCGATCGCATCATCCTGTCGCGCCCGGCCGTCGAGGCCGGCGAGCGTCTCGGCTTTTTGCCGGGCGATCTGAAAGAGAAGATCGATCCCTATCTGCGTCCGCTTTACGACGCGCTCTACGACACCCTGCCCGGCGAGCAGGCGATGAAGGGCATCGAATCCGGCGAAATCGAAGTGGCGCCGCTTGCCTTCATGCGCGGCCGCACGCTGGCCAACGCTTTCGTCATTCTCGACGAGGCCCAGAACTGTACGCCGGTCCAGATGAAGATGTTTCTGACACGGCTCGGCGAGAACAGCCGCATGGCGATTACCGGCGATCCAAGCCAGGTCGATCTGCCACTTGGTGCGAAATCGGGTCTGAGGGATGCGCTCGAGGTTCTGGACGGGGTCGAGGGCGTTGCAACCGTGCATTTCACCGATGCGGATGTGGTACGCCATCCGCTGGTGACGCGCGTCGTCAAGGCCTATAACAGCCGCGACCGCGGCCTGATCGGCGACGGGTCCAAATGACGGTGGCCAGAGCATCGGGTCATACCGGCCATGCCGTCGCGCACCCGGATTCGGGCACCGGCCTGATGATCGACATTCTGCGCGAGGCCGGTGACTGGAGCGCGACCGACGAGGAATGCGTCCGCCAGGCAGCGGCGCAGGCCTATGGCACGCTGCGGGGAAGGGCGCCGGCCGAACTCTCTGTGGTGCTGACGGACGACGCGCAGATTGCCGATCTGAACAAGGCCTGGCGGGGCAGGAGCGGACCGACCAATGTGCTCTCCTTTCCGGCCGCCGAAATGCCGGCTGCGGAAGCCGCGCTTCTGGGCGATGTCGTGCTGGCGCGCGACACGATTGTCCGTGAGGCCGAAGCTCAGGGAAAGAGCTTTGTCGATCACCTCGCGCATCTCATAATCCATGGCGTCCTGCACCTGCTCGGCCACGATCACGAAGACGAAGCAGAGGCGGAAGCCATGGAAGCGCTCGAGCGCAGAATTCTGGAAGATCTCGGTATCGCCGATCCCTACGATGCCGATCGCCTTGCCCCGTGAGCCCTGAACGACGATGACCGATACGACCGACCGACCATCCTCTTCTCCCGCCGCATCGCCGCGGACGCGTTTCGGCTGGCTGCGCGCATTGCTGGGCGCAGGCAATGGCGACAACACGCTGCGCGAAAGCCTCGAGGAGGTAATCGAGGAGCATGATGGAACGCGGCGCAGTCTGACCGATCAGGAGCGCCACATGCTGGTCAATATCCTGAGCTTCGGCCAGTTGCGCGTCGACGATGTCATGGTTCCGCGCGCCGATGTGATTGCGGTGGAGGAAAATGCATCGCTGGAGGAAGTCCTGCGTCTCTATCGCGAATCGGCGCATTCGCGCATGCCGATCTATCGCGAGACGCTGGACGATCCGATCGGCATGGTGCACATCAAGGATGTCATGGGGTGCCTGGCGCCGCTGGATGGCACGGTCGACATGCGTCCGCCATTCACGCTCAGATCGATCCGTCGTGAGGTGCTGTTTGCGCCGCCGTCGATGCCGGCGCTCGATCTTCTGGTCAAGATGCAGGCGACCCGCATCCATCTTGCTTTGGTGATCGACGAGTATGGCGGCACGGACGGTCTGGTTTCGATCGAGGATCTGGTCGAACAGATCGTTGGCGAGATCGAGGATGAACACGATACGGATGAGGGACCGGCCCTTGTGCGACGCGAAGATGGCACCATCGATGCCGACGCGCGCTGCCCGATCGAGGAACTCGAAGAGATGACGGGCCTCCGGTTGATCGAAAGCGGCGACGAGGACGATGTCGACACGCTGGGTGGGTTGGTGTCCTCGCTTCTCGGTCGCGTGCCTCTGCGCGGCGAAATGGTGCGTCATCCGGCCGGACTTGAATTCGAGGTCAAGGACGTCGATCCGCGCCGTATCAAGCGCATGCGCGTTCATCTTCTGCCCGCGGCCGGCTGCGCCGGCGAGGCGGCCCCCTCGACGACCGCGGCGAGCTGACGCGTGCGGTTCGAGAACGGTCTTTCGGCCGCCGTCTACCATGTCGAGCGGATAGCGGCCGAACTTGCCGAGCTTCGCGGCTGGCGTCGTCTCGCTGCCGCCTTTCTCGCCGGTGCGCTGAGCACGCTGTCGCTGCCGCCCTATGATTTCTTCCCGATCCTCTTCCTGACTTTTCCGGTCCTGGTCTGGCTGCTTGACGGCGTCGGCGAGCCGACGCGCTCGCGACGGCGCCGCGTGATGTGGCGCGCCGGTTTACTCGGCTGGTGGTTCGGATTCGGCTATTTCTTTCTGGGTCTCTACTGGATCGGCCACGCCTTTCTGGTTGAGGCGGACAAGTTCGCCTTTCTCCTGCCGCTCGCCGTGACGCTGCTGCCGGCGGGACTGGCACTCTTCACGGCCGCTGCCGCTGCGCTGGCGCGTCTCTTCTGGTACCGCGGCTACCGCCGCATCGCCGTTTTTGCGGTCGCATGGACGATCTTCGAGTGGTTGCGCGGCCATGTATTGACCGGCTTTCCCTGGAACCTGATCGGTCAGAGTTTCAGTGCGTCCGACGCGCTGCTGCAGGCGGGTGCCATGGTTGGCGCCTATGGACTTTCCTTCATCGCGCTGCTGATCGTGACCGCGCCCGCAACCTTCGACAGCCGCGTTCACGCGGCACGTCGCGGTTCCGGCATGGAACTGCTGGCGGCGCCGGCAATCGCCCTGGCCGGCCTTGCGCTTGTCTGGCTGGCCGGGGTTGCGCGCCTCTCGGCCGCGGACATCGCCGCGCCCGAGGCAACCGGCACATCGATCCGCATCGTTCATCCCAACACGCCGTTCGCCGACAAGTGGGACGACGAGGGACGCATCGTCGCGATCATCGGTCAGTTGCTGCGCATGTCGCGCGAGCCGACGCCGGAACGCCCGCAGGGCATCGATGGCAACACGGTCGTTGTCTGGCCGGAAAATGCCGTGCCCGTTCTGCTGGCGCGCGAACCCTATGTGCTCTCGGCGATCGGCCGTGCGCTGCCGCCCGGCGCGCAGGTCATTGTCGGCTCCAATCGCGGCGAGCCGGCGCCGGATGGTCCGGCCAATCACCTGCGCGTCTTCTACAACAGCCTCTATGTCGTCGACGCCACCGGTGCGATTGCCGCTACCTATGACAAGCATCATCTTGTGCCCTTCGGCGAATATGTGCCGTTGCGCCATCTGCTCGGCCGTCTCGGTCTGCGCCAGCTGGTGCAGTTTCAGGGCAGCTTTGATGTCGGGCCGGGGCCGGTGACGCTCGACCTGCCGGGCATGCCATCCGTCAGTCCGCTGATTTGCTACGAGGTGATCTTTCCGGGCGGCATCGTCGCGCCGGACCGCAGGCCGCAATGGTTGGTCAACATCACCAACGACGCCTGGTTCGGCGGCTCGATCGGACCGCATCAGCATTTGTCGCAGGCCCGCCTCCGCGCCGTCGAACAGGGGTTGCCGCTGGTTCGTTCGGCCAATAGCGGCATTTCGGCCCTGATCGATCCTTATGGCCGGCTGGTTGAGAGTCTGCCGCTCGACACCCAGGGCGTCATCGACGCCGCCTTGCCCGCAGCGCTGCCGCCCACGCTCTATGCCCGGCTCGGTGACGGTTTCCTGGTCCTGTTGCTGATCGCGACGGCCCTTGCCGCATCGTTCGGGCGCGCGCCGTTGAAACGCTAGCGCCTGGAGCCCCTGCTGAGACCGGGCAACGCGTTTCGCGGCCGGCACAGCGCCTTGTATTATGGCGAAATACTATAGATATGCACTTATGTGCATATCTTTTTGCGCCGGACTGTTGACCCCGCACCCGATCCTTGCAAAAACCTTGTCGCCGGATCAGCCGCACGGGCATTTCGGGCACAAAACTCATCTCAAACCCATGAGGGAGATCAAATTGGCGCGGTCGAATTTCCTGTTCACGAGCGAATCCGTTTCAGAGGGCCACCCCGACAAGGTATGCGACCGGATCTCCGACGCTGTCGTCGACCTCTATCTGGCGGGCGACCCCTTCTCGCGGGTCGCGTGTGAAACGCTGACCACGACCAACAAGATCGTGTTGGCCGGCGAAGTGCGCGGCCCGGCTTCGATCACCAAGGAGCAGATCGAGGAAACGGCGCGTCAGGCCGTGAAGGCGATCGGCTACGAACAGGCCGGCTTCCACTGGAAGAATGCCAGCGTCGACGTGCTGCTCCACGCGCAGTCGGCCGATATCGCCCAGGGCGTCGATGCAGCCGGCAACAAGGACGAAGGTGCCGGCGACCAGGGCATCATGTTCGGCTATGCCTGCACCGAAACCGATGTGCTGATGCCCGCGCCGATCATCTATTCGCATCGCATCCTGAAGCGCATGGCCGAGGATCGCCATTCGGGCAAGCGCCCCGAGTTCGAGCCCGATGCCAAAAGCCAGGTCACGCTGAAATACGAAAACGGCAAGCCGGTCGGCGTCACCTCGGTCGTCGTCTCGACACAGCACAAGGAAGGCGTCACGCAGGAAAAGCTGCGCGAACTGGTGCGCGCCTATGTCGAGGAAGTGTTGCCGGATGGCTGGTTTCCGCCGGATGAGGAATTCTATGTCAATCCCACGGGCAAGTTCGTTATCGGTGGCCCCGACGGCGATGCCGGTCTGACCGGCCGCAAGATCATCGTCGACACCTATGGCGGCGCGGCGCCCCATGGCGGCGGCGCTTTCTCCGGCAAGGATCCGACGAAGGTCGACCGCTCCGCCGCCTATGCCGCGCGCTATCTCGCGAAAAACGTTGTCGCAGCGGGCCTTTCCGAGCGTTGCACGATCCAGCTTTCCTATGCGATCGGTGTTTCGAAGCCGCTCTCGATCTATGTCGATCTGCATGGCACCGGCAAGGTCGAGGAAGAGGCGGTCGAGAAGGCGGTCGCCAAATGCATGGACCTCTCGCCGCGCGGCATTCGCGAGCATCTCGGCCTCAACAGGCCGATCTATGAACGCACGGCCGCCTATGGACATTTCGGCCGTACGCCGGATGCAGATGGCGGTTTCTCGTGGGAAAAGACCGATCTGGCCGACAAGCTGAAAGCGGAAATCCGCTGAGCCCTGCAAAGGCAGCCATGCGCGACGGCGCGGGCGACGAGCCCCGCCGTCACGTCTACGGGCGGACCAAGGGCAAGACGCTGAAGCCCCGTCAGGCGAATTTGATGGAGACCCTGTTTCCCGGGGTCTCCATTTCGCTTGGCAGCGCTGCCATCGATCCCCGAAGCCTCTTTGAAGAGGTCGATGAGGTCTGGCTCGAAGTCGGCTTCGGCGGCGGCGAACATCTCGTCCACCATGCGGTGCGTCATCCGCGCGTCGGTTTTCTGGGCTGCGAGCCCTTCATCAACGGCGTTGCCAAGCTCGTCGCCGAAATCGATGAGCGCGCGCTCGCCAATGTCCGGATACTTGCCGACGATGCACGCTTCCTGCTGGAGCGCCTGACGCCGGCATCGCTGTCGCGCGTCAGTATTCTCTATCCCGACCCCTGGCCGAAAAAGCGTCATAACAAGCGTCGCTTCGTCAACGAGGAGACGCTCGGGCTTCTGGCCACCGCCCTGCGCCACGGCGGCGAACTGCGCTTTGCGAGCGACATCCCTGATTATATTGCCTGGACGCTGGCCCATATCGCCAAATTCAACCGGCAGAACGGCGAGGCTTTCTGCTGGACCGCCGAAAAGGCCGCCGACTGGCGTACCCCTTATGAAGACTGGCCCGGCACCCGCTACGAAGCCAAGGCCATCCGCGAGGGCCGGATTCCGGCCTATCTGGCCTTCCGGCGTCTGTGACGCCGCAGCCCTTGCCCCGCAGCCTGAAAAGGGTCTATATAGGGCCCAATTAGTCAGCGATGCTCTCGAGAGTGGGCTGTCTCCGGAAACGGGGGCCCGCTTTTTTTGTTTCTTGGGGCCGCGATTTCGGAGAACGCCTTGGCGACCATCGGTCTGGACAGGAAAGCGGCGAACGAGACGGCGGATACCGTGCTCGATACGCCGCTTGTCGCGAGCCCGGGGCCGGCGCGTCGCATCTTCGAATTGCTGCGCGGACCTGCCGAGGGGATCGGCTTCGAGATCGTGCGCGTGCGTTTCGGCCTTCAGGACGGCCATACGCTGCAGATCATGGCCGAACGTCCCGACGGCACGATGTGTGTGGCCGATTGCGAGGAGCTGTCGCGCACCATCTCGGCGCTGCTCGACGTCGAGGATCCGATTCCGGGCGAATACAATCTCGAGATTTCCTCGCCCGGCATCGATCGCCCGCTGACCCGGCCCAAGGATTTCGAACGCTGGGCGGGCTTCGAAGCCAAGATCGAACTGACCGAGCCGATCGACGGGCGCAAGAGGTTTCGCGGTCTCCTTCAGGGCGTCGAGGACGGCGAGGTTCTCGTCGAATGCGAGATCGAGGGATTTTCGGAACCGCAGGTGCTCGGCCTGCCGTTCCGGCAGTTAAGCGAGGCCAAGCTCATCATGAGCGACGACCTCATCAGGGAAAGTCTCAAAAGACAGGGCCGGGCGGCATCCGCTCCCGATAGCCCCTCCGACGGAGAATAGAGAAAATGGCAACGGCAGTTAGCGCCAACCGGCTTGAACTGTTGCAGATCGCAGATGCGGTCGCGCGTGAAAAGTCGATCGACCGCGAGGTCGTCATCGAAGCGATGGCGGAGGCGATCCAGAAGGCGGCCCGCTCGCGTTACGGCGCCGAGAACGAGATCCGCGCCCGCATCAATCCGCAGACCGGCGAAATTCGCCTGGTGCGGCTGCTCGAAGTGGTGGACGCCGTCGACAACGACGCCATTCAGATCGACATCAAGTCGGCGCAGCGCCGCAATCCGGCCGCTCAGCTCGGCGATCTGATCGAGGATGAACTGCCGCCGGTCGATTTCGGCCGCATCGCCGCACAGACCGCCAAGCAGGTCATCGTGCAGAAGGTGCGCGATGCCGAACGCGAACGGCAGTATGACGAATATCGCGACCGTATCGGCGAGGTCATCAATGGCATCGTCAAGCGCGTCGAATACGGCAATGTCATCGTCGATCTCGGCCGTGGCGAAGCGATCGTTCGCCGCGACGAACTTCTGCCGCGCGAGACCTTCCGCAACGGCGACCGCGTGCGTGCCTATATCTACGATGTGCGCCGCGAGCAGCGCGGCCCGCAGATTTTCCTCTCGCGCTCGCATCCGCAGTTCATGGCCAAGCTCTTCGCGCAGGAAGTGCCGGAAATCTATGACGGCATCATCGAGATCAAGGCAGTGGCCCGCGATCCGGGCAGCCGTGCCAAGATCGCGGTGCTGTCGAACGACTCCTCGATCGATCCTGTCGGCGCCTGCGTCGGTATGCGCGGCAGCCGCGTCCAGGCGGTCGTCAACGAATTGCAGGGCGAGAAGATCGATATCATCCAGTGGTCGCCCGATGCGGCAACCTTCATCGTCAACGCCCTGGCGCCGGCGGAAGTCGCCAAGGTCGTGCTCGACGAAGACGCCCAGCGCATCGAAGTCGTGGTACCGGACGATCAGCTGTCGCTGGCCATCGGCCGGCGCGGCCAGAATGTTCGCCTCGCCTCGCAGCTGACCGGCTGGGACATCGACATCCTGACCGAGGCGGAAGAAAGCGAACGCCGTCAGGCCGAATTCCAGAGCCGCAGCGCGACCTTCGCCGAGGCGCTGGACGTCGACGAGATGATCGCCCAGCTGCTGGCGTCCGAGGGTTTTGCCTCGGTCGAGGAGGTGGCCTATGTCGATATCGACGAGATCGCCGGCATCGAAGGCTTCGACGAGGATACTGCGCAGGAAATCCAGAATCGCGCGCTTGAATATATCGAACGTCAGAATGCTGAATTTGACGAGAAGCGCCGTGCACTGGGCGTCGCCGACGAGCTTGGCGAAGTGCCGGGTGTCACCCCGAAGATGCTCGTGTCTTTCGGCGAGAGCGAAATCAGGACGGTCGAGGATCTGGCGGGCTGCGCCACCGACGATCTGATCGGCTGGAACGAGACGGTCAACGGCGAGCGCAAGCATCAGAAGGGCATTCTCGAGGATTTCGACGTGTCGTCCGAGGAGGCCAACGACATGATCATGCAGGCGCGCCTGCGCGCCGGCTGGATCACCGAGGCCGATCTTGCGCCTGCCGAGCCGGCTGAGGAAGCGGGCGAGGTCGGTGAAGAAGCATAAAGAGGACGAGGAAAGCGCCCGCCGCTGCATCGTCACCGGTGAAAGCGGCTCGAAGGCGGCGCTGATCCGCTTCGTGCTGGACCCGGAGGGCCGTGTGGTGCCGGATCTGGCCGGGCGCCTGCCCGGCCGCGGACTCTGGGTTTCGGCGAGCCGCGAAGCGGTGGCGAGAGCGGTGGCCAGGGGACTTTTTGCCCGTGCCGCCAAGGCGTCGGCCCGGGCCGATGAAGGGCTGGCCGATCTGGTCGAGCATCTGCTGGCGCGCCGTGCTGCCGATGCGCTGGGTTTGGCGCGCAAGGCAGGTGCGCTGGTGGCCGGATTCGAGAAGGTGACGACGGCCATCGAGAAGGGCCGGATCGCCGGCCTGATCGAGGCCCGTGACGGTGCCGAGGATGGCCGGCGCAAGCTCGAACAGCGCCTTCGGGTGGCCAAAGAGCTTGGAATTCTGGGTGATGTGCCCGTTTTGAGCCCCCTTTGGGCGGACGAAATGGGTTTGGCATTGGGGCGCGGAAATGTGATACATGCAGCCCTGATCCAGGGAGGCATGCAGGCGAAAGTCTTGGCGGATCTTGCCAGACTGGAGCGCTATGGGCGGAAGGACCGCCCGGAAAACGCCCGCTCGGGCCCTCGAGGCGCGACGGGTGAGTGGGTAATTGAAGGACCGGAATGACCGATCAGGCCGATACGAGCGAACGTAAACCGAAGACGGGCGGCAAGACGCTGAGCCTGAAGCGGACGGTCGAGTCTGGCCATGTGCGCCAGAACTTCTCGCATGGCCGCACCAAGACGGTGGTCGTCGAGAAGAAGAAGAGCCGCACGCTGAAAACCGCTGCGGCCGCCGCCGAAGAGCCGTCAAAGCCGCAAAAGGCCCCCGCGCCGGTCGCGAAAGCGGCCGAGGAGCCGGCGCCTGCCGCCGTCGAGACCAAGGCTGAAAAACCGGCAAAGGCCGCCGCGACCGCGGCGCCGGCCGCGAAGGAAAAGCCCGCAAGCCGCGCCCGGTCGGGCGTCGTGCTGCGCACGCTGACCGAGGAAGAAAAGCAGGCCCGTGCGCTGGCGCTCGACAGCGCCCGCGAGCGCGAAGGCGAGGATCGCCGCCGCGCCGAAGAGGAAGCACGCCGCTTTGCCGACGAAGACGCGCGTCGCGAACGCGAGCGTGCCGAGGCCGCCGCACGTGCGGCCGAGGAAGCGACCCGGCTTGCGGCCGAACAGACGACGCGTTCCCGCGCCGCCGAGGAAGCAAAGCGCCGCCTCGACACGGATGCGCCGGCCGGCCGCGCCACGGCGAAGGACCTGAAGGGCGACGAAGCCGAGGATGACGACAAGCCGAAGCGCGGTCCCGGCCATACGCCGGCGAAGCCGCCGGTTGCGCGCCGCACCGAAGAGCGCCGGCGCGGCAAGCTGACCATCACCAAGGCTTTCGATGATGAAGGCGATCGCCAGCGCTCGCTGGCCTCGATGCGCCGCCGCGTCGAGCGCGAGCGCAAGAAGCATATGGGCATCCAGGATGCCCCGCAGAAGATTATCCGCGAAGTCGTGATCCCGGAAGTCATCACCATTCAGGAACTGGCCAACCGCATGGCGGAGCGTGCGGTCGATGTGATGAAGATCCTGATGAAGCAGGGTATCATGCTGAAGATCACCGACGTGATCGACAGCGACACGGCCCAGCTGGTCGCTGAGGAACTCGGTCACACGGTCAAGCGCGTTGCTGAATCGGACGTCGAGGAAGGCCTTGTTGGTGAGGCGGATATCGACGAGGTGAAGCAGCCGCGTGCGCCTGTTGTCACCGTCATGGGCCATGTCGACCACGGCAAGACCTCGCTGCTCGACGCGCTGCGCAAGACCGATGTCGCGGCGGGCGAAGCCGGCGGCATCACCCAGCATATCGGCGCCTATCAGGTGAATCTGAGCTCGGGCGAGCGCATCACCTTTCTTGACACACCGGGCCACGCGGCCTTCACCTCGATGCGCGCTCGCGGCGCAAAGGTCACCGACATCGTCGTGCTGGTTGTCGCTGCCGACGACGGCGTGATGCCGCAGACGATCGAGGCGATCAATCATGCCAAGGCGGCCGGCGTGCCGATGATTGTCGCCATCAACAAGATGGACAAGCCCGAGGCCGATCCGTCCCGCGTCAAGAACGAACTGCTGCAGCATGAAGTCGTGGTCGAGGATTTCGGTGGCGACGTGCTGGCGGTTCCGATTTCGGCCAAGACCGGCATGGGGCTCGACAAGCTGGAAGAGACCATCCTTCTCCAGGCCGAGCTCCTCGACATTCGCGCCAATCCCGATCGTCCCGCCGAGGGCATTATCGTCGAGGCGAAGCTCGATCGCGGCCGCGGCCCGGTCGGCACCGTACTCGTGCAGCGCGGTACGCTGAAGGTTGGCGACATCATCGTGGCCGGTGCCGAATGGGGCCGTGTCCGTGCACTGATCAATGATCGCGGCGAAAACGTCGACAGCGCCGGCCCGTCGGTGCCTGTCGAGGTTCTCGGTCTCGGCGGCGCGCCGGAAGCCGGCGACGTGATGAGCGTTGTCGAAAGCGAAGCGCGCGCCCGCGAAGTCACCGACTACCGTCAGCGCGTCCAGCGCGACAAGCGCGTCGGCACGGGCGGGCGCACTTCGCTCGACCAGATGCTGTCGCAGCTGAAGGAACAGGACAAGAAGGAACTGCCGATCGTCGTCAAGGCCGACGTGCAGGGCTCGGCCGAAGCTATCGTGCAGGCGCTCGAAAAGCTCGGCACCGACGAGGTCACGGCGCGCGTCATTCATGTCGGTGTCGGCGGCGTTACCGAAAGCGACATCACGCTGGCGACCGCGTCGGGCGCGCCGGTCATCGGTTTCAATGTGCGCGCCAACACGCAGGCGCGCGATGCCGCCCGCCAGGGCGGCGTCGAGATCCGCTACTACTCGGTGATCTACGACCTGGTCGACGATATCAAGGCCGCATTGTCCGGCATGCTCTCGCCGGAACTGCGCGAAACCTTCCTCGGCAATGCCGAAATCCTGGAAGTGTTCAACATCTCCAAGGTCGGCAAGGTTTCGGGCTGCCGTGTCACCGAAGGTGTGGTGCGTCGCGGTTCCAGCGTGCGCCTGATCCGCGACGACGTCGTGGTGCACGAAGGCAAGCTCTCGACCCTGAAACGCTTCAAGGACGAAGTGAAGGAAGTGCAGTCCGGCCAGGAATGCGGCATGGCCTTCGAGAACTATCAGGACATGCGCAAGGGCGACATCATCGAGTGCTTCGATGTCGAGGTGGTGAAGCGCAGCCTCGCCTGATCTCGAGGCCGCCACCCGGCCCCGGTTGCGCCGGGCCGATTGAAAGACGCCGTGATGGTCAGGAAACATACCCATGCATCGAAAGGCCCGAGCCAGCGCCAGTTGCGCGCCGGCGAGCTGGTGCGCCGTGCATTGGCCGACATCGTCGCGCGCGGCACCATCCGCGATCCCGAGCTGATCGAACGCAGCTTCTCCATCACCGAAGTGCGGATGAGTCCCGATCTGCGCCATGCGACATGTTTTGTCGCGCCGCTCGGTCAGGGCGATGCCGCCGCGCTGGCCGCCGCGCTGACACGGGTGCGCGCCTACCTGCGCGGTCAGCTTTCGCGCGAGGTCACCTTCAAGTTCATGCCCGACCTGACCTTCGAACCCGACACCTCCTACGACAAGGCCAGCGAGATCGACCGTCTTCTTCATTCGCCCGAGGTTGTGCGCGATCTGTCGGGCGAAGAGGACTGAGCCCATGGCCCGCCGCAAGACGGGTGAGGCGGTGTCGGGCTGGGTGATCGTCGACAAGCCCGCCGGACCGACCTCCTCCGACGTCGTCAATCGCGTCCGCCGCCTCTTCAATGCCCGCAAGGCCGGCCATGCGGGCACCCTTGACCCGCTGGCGACCGGCATCCTGCCCGTGGCGCTGGGCGAGGCGACCAAGACCGTTCCCTTCATCATCGATGCCGCCAAGGGCTATCGCTTCACCATTTGCTTCGGCACCGCGACTTCAACCGATGACGCCGAGGGCGAAATCGTCGCCCGAAGCGACGTCCGCCCCGCCGCCGCCGCGATCGAGGCCGTGCTGCCGGCCTTCCGCGGCCCGATCGAACAGGTGCCGCCGGCCTTTTCGGCTATCAGGATCGATGGTGAACGGGCCTATGCAAGAGCCCGGGCGGGCGAGACGGTCGAAATGAAGGCCCGCGCGGTCACCATCCATGAGATCCGCCTCCTGGGCCTCCCCGACACGGACCATGCCGAGCTGGAAATCCTTTGCAGCAAAGGGACTTACGTCCGCTCCCTGGCCCGCGATCTGGCTCGGGCGCTGGGCACGGTCGGTCATGTTTCGGCGCTCCGCCGCACCCGTCACGGGCCATTTGGCGAGGCGGCGGCAATTCCGCTGGATAAACTCTGCGCCTTGGGCCATATTGCGCCCGCTCCCGGCCTTGGGGCCCATCTGCTGCCGCTTGAGACCGCGCTGGACGACATCCCGGCACTGGCCGTCAGCGGCGACGATGCGGCCCGACTGAAACAGGGTCAGGGGGTTTTGTTGCGCGGGCGCGACGCACCCATCCTTTCCGGATCGGTTCTGGCGACCCATCGGGGAGACCCGGTGGCGCTCACCGAATACGAAAAGGGCGAGCTTCGGCCCGTGCGCGTTTTCAATCTCGTTTGATGAGGAGACCCCGATGTCGATTACGCCGGAACGCAAGGCCGAGCTGATCAAGGAATTTGCCGGCAAGGATGGCGACACAGGTTCGCCCGAAGTGCAGGTTGCCATCCTGACCGAGCGCATCGTCAATCTCACCGACCACTTCAAGAGCCACGCGAAGGACAATCATTCGCGTCGCGGCCTTCTGAAGATGGTGAGCCAGCGCCGCAGCCTTCTCGACTATGTGAAGAAGAAGGATCAGGCGCGTTATGAAAAGCTGATCGCCCGTCTGGGGATCCGGCGGTAACGGGGTGCGTCCTATCACCCCATCGGCCTCGCAATGCACGGCGCCTGCCCGGACGGTCTTCGGACCCGAGGGGCAGGCGTGCGTCTTTGAGGGGCCTGAACGAGAGACAATCGTCCGTTAACGGATGACTGTGAAGCGGCTGGACCTTTCGCCTTTGTCTCGTGGCGGCTGGTCCTGTGTCGAGTATGCGCAGCGCAGGTTTCGCGCACGCCGCCCCAGTCTTCCATTTGTCCGGCCGCCGGGAAGGCGGCAGATAGGCGCCCGCCGCATGATGGTGGAAATGAACGCATGATGGGCGGCGGCGCAAAACAGGAAATCGAAATGTTTGAAATCACACGCGAAGAGATCGAATGGGGCGGCCGTCCGCTCATCCTCGAAACGGGCAAGGTTGCCCGCCAGGCCGATGGCGCGGTGCTCGCGACCTATGGCGAAACGACGGTGCTTGCCACGGTCGTCGGTGAGCGCAAGCCGAAGCCGGGGCTCGACTTCTTCCCCCTGACCGTCAACTATCAGGAAAAGACCTATGCCGCGGGCAAGATTCCCGGCGGCTTCTTCAAGCGTGAAGGCCGTCCGAGCGAGAAGGAAACGCTGGTCTCCCGCCTGATCGACCGGCCGATCCGCCCGCTCTTCATCAAGGGCTTCAAGAACGAAACCCAGGTCATTGCGACCGTACTGTCCCACGACATGGAAAACGATCCCGACATCGTCGCGATGGTCGCCGTGTCGGCCGCGCTGACCATTTCGGGTCTGCCCTTCATGGGCCCCATCGCCGCCGCCCGCGTCGGCTATATCGATGGTGAGTACAAGCTCAACCCGATGATCGACGAGATGGCCGAAAGCGATCTCGACCTCGTCGTCGCCGGCACGGCCGATGCCGTGATGATGGTGGAATCGGAAGCGAAGGAACTGTCCGAAGAGATCATGCTCGGTGCCGTGATGCACGGCCACAAGCATTTCCAGCCGGTGATCGACATGATCATCCGTCTGGCCGAAAAATGCGCCAAGGAACCGCGCGCGATCGACGTGAAGGACAACGCGGAACTTGTCGGCAAGGTCCGCGCGCTGGTCGAAGGCGATCTTCGTGCCGCCTATGGAATCCGCGACAAGGGCCAGCGCCACGAGGCGATCTCGAAGGCCAAGGACAAGGCCAAGGCCGCGTTCTGCAATCCCGACGACGCCAATGCCGTGCCGGAAACGGAAATCGGTGGCGTCTTCAAGGAGATCGAAAGCGATATCGTTCGCAATTCGATTCTCGACACGAAGAAGCGCATCGACGGGCGCGACCTCGAAACGGTGCGTCCCATCGTTTCGGAAGTCGGCATCCTGCCGCGCACGCACGGCTCGGCGCTGTTCACGCGCGGCGAGACCCAGGCGCTGGTTGTTGCCACGCTCGGCACCGGCGACGATGAACAGTTCATCGACGCGCTGGAAGGCACCTACAAGGAAAACTTCCTGCTTCACTACAACTTCCCGCCCTTCTCGGTCGGTGAGACGGGCCGCGTCGGCTTCACCGGTCGCCGCGAAGTCGGTCACGGCAAGCTGGCCTGGCGGGCGTTGCGCGCCGTGCTGCCGCCCAAGACCGAGTTCCCCTACACGCTGCGTCTGGTCTCGGAAATCACCGAGTCGAACGGCTCCTCCTCGATGGCGACCGTTTGCGGATCTTCGCTGGCGATGATGGATGCGGGCGTGCCGATCAAGCGCGCCGTGGCCGGTATCGCCATGGGCCTGATCCTCGAAGGCGAGCGCTTCGCGGTGCTCTCCGACATTCTCGGCGACGAGGATCATCTCGGCGACATGGACTTCAAGGTGGCGGGCACGTCCGAAGGCGTGACCTCGCTGCAGATGGACATCAAGATCGCCGGCATCACCGAAGGCATCATGAAGCAGGCGCTCGCCCAGGCGCAGGGCGGCCGCATTCACATCCTCGGCGAGATGGCCAAGGCGCTCGACACGGCCCGCCCCGAAATGGGCGAGCATGCGCCGCGCATCGAAGTCATCAACGTGCCGACCGACAAGATCCGCGAAGTGATCGGTACGGGCGGCAAGGTGGTGCGCGAGATCGTCGAAAAGACCGGCGCCAAGATCGACATCTCCGACGATGGCACGATCAAGGTGGCCTCCTCCGACGGCGAGGCGATCCGCAAGGCGATTGCCTGGATCCAGGGCATCGTCGCCGAGCCGGAAGTCGGCGTGATCTACGAAGGCACGGTCGTCAAGGTCGTCGATTTCGGCGCCTTCGTGAACTTCTTCGGTCCGCGCGACGGTCTGGTGCATATCTCGCAGATGGCGCCGACCCGCGTCGAACAGGTCTCCGACGTCGTCAAGGAAGGCGACAAGGTCAAGGTCAAGCTTCTGGGCTTCGACGATCGCGGCAAGGTCCGCCTCTCGATGAAGCACGTCAACCAGGAGACGGGCGAGGAGATCGTCTATGAGAACGAGCCGGCCGAGCAGCCCCGCGAAAAGCGCGAAGGCGGCGGTGGCGGCCGCGGCCGCCGGCGCGAGCGGGACTGACCGCGCTGCGCAAAACCGTTAGGATTGCGGGGTCGGCCTTGATGGTCGGCCCCGTTTTCTTTTGGGAGGGCCCCATGCGCCTCGTCGCCATACTCGCTGCCGCGCTGTCGCTGGCGCTGCCGGTCGCCGCCCCTGCCGGGCAGGCTGCGCCGCAGGGCTGGGAAGACCGCATCACCGAATTCGACCGCGACCGCCTCTCGCGCCTTGACGAGGCGGTGGCGAAGGGCATGGAAATGGCCGCCGCCGAACCCTTCCCGGCCGGCGACTATGCCGATCTGGTCAACATCATGCAGGCGACGCCCGTCTCGGTCACCGCGGCCTCGCTGCGCGGCAACTGGCGCTGCCGCACCATCAAGGCTGGCGGTCCCTATCTGAGCTTCGTCGTCTATGGCTGGTTTTCCTGCCGCATCTCGCAGACGCCGGACGGTCTCTATTTCGAGAAGCTCTCGGGCTCGCAGCGCCAGACCGGCTACATCTATCCGCGCGACGAAACCAGCTGGGTCCTGTTGGCCGCGCCGAACGAGGATCATTCGGGCGCGCCGCGCCCCTATTCCGGCCCCGCAGGCGGCATCACCGATCCGCAGCTGCAGGACGAGCCGGGCATTCTCGAAGCGCTGGCCGATGGCCGCCTTCGCGTCTTCTTTCCCTGGCCGGTGCTCGAATCGACCTTCAACGTGCTGGAGCTGAAGCGGCCCTAGCCCGCCACCATATACCGGTCCCAGAACCCTTCCACCGGCGCGATCTGTTCCACCACATCGACCCACAGCCCCGACGGATCGTGAAAGCCGAAACGGCGCTGGCCGAAGGGCTCGTCGGTCAACGGCAGCGATATGGGGAGCCCGCGCGCCGAGAACTCCGCATGCGCGGCCTTCGCGTCCTCGACCTGCAGTTCGAAACACATCCCCTTGCCGGAAAAGACCTCCGGCCCGGGCGGCGCGGAGGGATGATCGGGCGACATGAAGGCGAGGCTCGCCGTGCCGTCCGGCCCGTAAAGCAGCACGAACCAGCTGGCCGAGAACGCGATCTCGAAACCGAGAAGGTCGCGGTAGAACGCGGCGCATTGATGCAGTTCCGGCGTCACGATGATCGGATAACGGTCCGCGAAACGCATGGCATTCTTCCTTTTGTTTGACATACCAACAGTCTGTATTCGAAAGATAGTTGGCAGACTGTTGGTATGTCAATATCCTGAAACCGGGCGGGGCGTGAAAAGGGGCGACAACATGGCAGGTATGCGGGAAGAAAAGGCGCGGAAGACGCGCGCAAAGCTGGTCGCGGTCGCGCGGCGTCTCTTCGCGAAGAACGGCTTTGCGGCCACCTCGACGGAAGAGATTCTCGACAAGGCCGGCGTCACGCGCGGCGCGCTCTATCACCATTTCGCCGACAAGGCGGCGCTTTTCGAGGCGGTCTGTATCGCGCTGCACGAAGAGGCAGTGGCCGCGATCGGCAAGGCGGCCGATGACAGCGCCGGTCCGTTCGAAGCCCTGCTCGAGGGCTCGCGCGCCTGGCTCGCGCATTTCGCAAGGCCGGAAGTCAATCGCATCCTGATCGTCGAGGCGCCCGCCGTGCTCGGCTGGGAGAAATGGAATGCGCTCGATGCCGCGCATGGTTTTGGCGAGTTGATGCAGGGCGTCGAGGCGGCACGCAAGGCAGGCGCGATCCGCGACATCGCTGCGGAGGAACTGGCCGTTCTGCTCAATGGCGCGATGAATGCGGCCGTGCTCTGGTCCGGTCACAAGGGCGGGAAAGCGCCGGCCCGCATGGAAAAGGCACTGACGGAATTGCTCACGGCGCTGAAACGCGACAGAACAAAGACTTGGAGTCGTTCATCGTTTCCGTGAAACGATGAACGACTCTAGGTCTCACCCCTCGCCATTCTCGGCGTTGAGTTCTTCGGCCCGCGGCATGCCGATGATGTTGAAGCCGCCATCGACATGATGCACCTCGCCGGTCACCCGCGCCGACAGGTCGGACAGCAGATAGAGCCCGGCGCCGCCGACATGGTCGAGCTCGATCGATTCCTTGATCGGCGCATGCGCCTTGTTCCACTTGAACACATAGCGCGCATCGCCGACGGCCGAACCCGCCAGCGTCCGCATCGGCCCGGCCGAAATCGCATTGACGCGAATGTCGTGCCGGCCGAGATCGACCGCGAGATAGCGCACGCTGGCCTCGAGCGCCGCCTTGGCCACGCCCATCACATTGTAGTTGGGCATCACCCGCGTCGAGCCGCCATAGGTCAGCGTCACCATCGCGCCGCCCCGCGTCATCAGCTTGGCCGCGCGCCGCGCCACATCGGTGAAGGAGAAGCAGGAAATATCCATGGTGCGCAGGAAGTTCTCCCGCGTCGTGTCGACATAGCGGCCCTTCAGTTCGTTCTTGTCGGAATGCGCGATCGCGTGAACCACGAAGTCGAGCACGCCCCATTCCTTTTCCAGCGCCGCGAAAACCGCATCGACACTGGCGCTGTCGGTCACGTCGCAGGGCAGCAGCAGGTTCGAGCCGGCCGATTCCGCCAGCGGCTTGACGCGCCGGCCGAAACTTTCGCCCTGATAGGTGAAGGCCAGCTCCGCGCCATGCGCGGCCAGCGCCCGGGCGATGCCCCAGGCGATCGAGTGATCGTTGGCGACGCCCATGATCAGGCCGCGCCGGCCCGTCATCAGCGATCCCGTCAGTATCGGTCGCCGTTCGCCCGGCTTTTCGTCAGACCCTTGCATGGCTTGCCTGTTCCCCGATTTGATCCTGTCTGAAATCCGGCGCCCCCCGCGCCGTCACCCGCCATGCCGCTGGAAGGCCAGCGTCGCATTGGTGCCGCCGAAACCGAAGCTGTTGGAAATCGCCAGGTTGATATCGGCCCCGTCGATGCGTTCCCGCGCGATATTGGCGTCCGCCACCGCCGGATCGATCTCGTCGATATTGGCGCTGGCCGCAATGAAGCCGCCCTGCATCATCAGCAGCGTATAGATTGCCTCATGCACGCCGGCCGCGCCCTGCGCATGGCCGGTCAGCGATTTCGTCGCGCTGATCGGCGGCATCTTGGCACCGAAGACTTCGCGGATCGCGTTGATCTCGGGAATGTCGCCCACCGGCGTCGAGGTCGCATGCGGATTGATGTAGTCGACCGGCGCCTTGACGTTTTCGAGCGCCATCTTCATGCAGCGCACCGCGCCCTCGCCCGACGGCGCCACCATGTCGGCGCCGTCCGCCGTCGCGCCATAGCCGACGATCTCGGCATAGATCTTCGCACCGCGCGCTTTCGCATGTTCGAGTTCTTCCAGCACCAGAATGCCGCCACCGCCCGAAATCACGAAACCGTCGCGATCCTTGTCATAGGCGCGGCTGGCCTTTTCCGGCGTGTCGTTGCGCTTGGCCGACATCGCGCCCATCGCGTCGAACAGCACCGACAGCGTCCAGTCGAGTTCCTCAGCCCCGCCGGCGAACATCACGTCCTGCTTGCCCCACTGGATCATCTCGGCCGCATTGCCGATGCAGTTGGCCGAGGTCGAGCAGGCCGAACTGATCGAGTAGTTGACGCCCTTGGTCTTGAACCAGGTCGACAGATTGGCCGAACAGGTCGACGACATCGCCTTGGGCACCGCGAAGGGGCCGACTTTCTTCGGGCCTTTGACGGGCTCGGTGCGTGCCGTGTCGGCAGCCGCCACGATCGCCTTTGTCGAGGGTCCGCCCGAACCGACGATCAGGCCGGTGCGCGGGTTGCTGACATCGCTCTCCTCGAGCCCCGCATCGCGGATCGCCTGCTCCATCGCCGCGCAGGCATAGGCAGCCCCGTCGCCCATGAAGCGCCGCGCCCGCCGGTCGACCGCCTGTTCGAGATCGATCTTCAGGCTGCCGTGAACCTGGCTCCGAAAACCCATCTCGGCATAGACGTCGGATTTGACGATGCCGGATTTTCCTTCGCGCAAGGATGCCAGCACTTCCTGGGTGTTGTTGCCGATGCTGGAAACAATGCCCATGCCGGTGACGACCACTCGCCTCATGGCAGCCTCTCTTTCACTGCGGATCGAACGGAGCGAAGTCGGGAAAAGGGATGACCGGCTTTCCGGCCGACTCCGCGATGAATTTGATTCCTTTGCGGCCGCGCTGTCTAGGCCGGGGGTTGCGCGGCGCCGAACAGTCCGACCTTCATGTCGCTGACCGAATAGGCCAGCTCGCCATCGGCCTTGATGATGCCGTCGGCCATGCCCAGCACCAGCTTGCGGTTGATGACGCGCTTGAGGTCGATCACATATTCGAGCTTCGAAACGGCCGGCGTGATCATCGCGGCAAGCTTGACCTCGCCGACGCCCAGCGCGCGTCCCTTGCCCTGCGCGCCGATCCAGCCGAGAAAGAAACCGAGCAGCTGCCACATGCCGTCGAGCCCGAGACAGCCCGGCATCACCGGGTCGCCTTCGAAATGGCAGCCGAAGAACCAGAGATCGGGCTTGATGTCGAATTCGGCGACGATCTGGCCTTTGCCATGCGCGCCGCCCGTGTCGCTGATATGGGTGATGCGGTCGATCATCAGCATCGGTGGCAGCGGCAACTGGGCATTGCCCGGCCCGAACATGCGGCCATGGCCGCATTCGAGCAGATCTTCGAAACTGTAGGCCGCTTTCTGGTCCGCCATCGGGGTCCGCTCGCTTGCTGCCTGCACCCGCCCCTGGGTCTGGCGATATGCCGGCTGGTCTGGTTCCTCGGCGGCCCGGGCCGCCTCCCTTGGCCGCTTGGTAACACACCCCGGGGCCCGCGCAAACCCTCGCCTTTGGCCGCCCCGCCCGCCCCGCGGGTGGCGCCAGCCTTGACAAACGGGTGACCGCGACCCTATTTATTGTTTGTAACGATTACAAACTGTATTGGTCGAAGGACACGTGGCGTGACCCAGGAAAGGCCCTACACACAGACGCTCGGCAGACTGCGCGAGGCGGGCCTGCGCCCCACCCGGCAGCGGCTGGCTTTGGGCCGCCTCCTCTTCGACGGCGGCGACCGCCATGTGACCGCCGAGGCCCTGCATGACGAGGCCCAGCGCGCTGGCGTCAGCGTCTCGCTGGCCACCGTCTACAACACGCTGCACCAGTTCACCAATGCCGGCCTGCTGCGCGAAGTCGTGGTCGACAGCGCCCGCACCTATTTCGACACCAATATCGACGATCACCACCACTTCTTCATCGAGCGCGACGGCTCGCTGATGGATATTGCCGGCGACGATGTGACCATCGGCAGCCTGCCGCCGGCCCCGGAAGGCATGGACATCGCCCGGGTCGACGTGATCGTCCGCCTGCACGACCGCGCCGGCAAGTAACCGGCCGCGTTAACCGGGTCGAGTTGATAATTCTTCGCAAAAACAACCGCTAAAAACTTTGTTTGGAACATCTCCAAACTGTTGACGCATGCCGGCGCCCGCCCTATTCTCGCCGCCAACCCCCCGCATGCGTCGCATCGCGGCCATGACGGGCGGGATTCCGCAGGGACATCCGCGCGGGCCGTGGCGCCCGTGCCTGTCCCCGTCCATCGCATAACGGGTGAGGAGCACCATCATGCCAGCGCTTTCCGGTTCCAAGACCATGGAAAATCTCAAGGAGGCATTTGCCGGCGAAAGCCAGGCCAATCGCCGCTATCTCTATTTCGCGCAGAAGGCCGACGTCGAAGGCTTCAACGATGTCGCGGCCGTCTTCCGTTCGACCGCCGAAGGCGAAACGGGTCATGCCCACGGCCATCTCGAATTCCTCGAGGAAGTCGGCGACCCGGCCACCGGCGAGCCGATCGGCGCCACCGACCAGAACCTCAAGGCCGCCATCGCCGGCGAAACCCACGAATACACCGACATGTATCCGGGCATGGCGCGCACCGCGCGCGATGAGGGCTTCGACGAGATTGCCGACTGGTTCGAAACGCTGGCCAAGGCCGAAAAGAGCCATGCCGGCCGCTTCCAGAAGGCGCTCGACAGCCTCGGCAGCTAAGCCGCTCAAGATACGGACGGCGGGAGATCGCACATCTCCCGCCGCCTCTTGCCCTTCACATCCGAAGTCGGAGACCCGTCGATGAGCAGCCCGAAAGAAGGCAGCACCGAAGCCCCCACGCGCCATCCGCTCGACTGGCATAATCCCGATTTCTACGATCTCGAAAAACTCGATGTCGAACTGCGCCGCGTCTTCGACATCTGTCATGGCTGCCGCCGCTGCTTCAATCTCTGCGACAGCTTCCCGCGCCTGTTCGACCTGATCGACGAAAGCCCGACCGGCGAACTCGATGAAGTGAAGTCGGCCGACTTCGCACCCGTCGTCGAGGCCTGCACGCTTTGCGACATGTGCTTCATGACGAAGTGCCCCTATGTGCCGCCGCATGAATTCAATCTCGATTTCCCGCATCTGATGCTGCGCTACCGCGCGGCCGAGGCGAAGCGCAAGGGAAGCTTCCCCTTCGTGCCCGGCCAGCTTGCCGAGACCGATCGCAATGGCAGGCTGGCGGCTCCCGTCGCCGCCGTCGCCAATTGGGGCTCGAAGCGCGGCAATGCGCTGACGCGGCCGGTGCTGCAGGCCGTTGCCGGCATCGACGCCCGCGCCGAACTGCCGAAGTTCCATGGAAAAACCTTCACCATGCGCGCCAGGGCGCAGGACGAGGCAGGCGCCGCCACGCCGAAGGAGGCGCCGGCAAAAGGCCGCAAGGCGGCGATCTTCGCCACCTGTTTCGTCAACTACAACAATCCCGGTGTCGGCGAGGCCGCCCGTCTGGTGCTGGCGCATAACGGTGTCGAAACCGAGGTCGCCTATCCGGGCTGCTGCGGCATGCCCTTTCTCGAACAGGGCAACATCGAAAAGGTTGCGGCCCAGGCCGAGAAGGTCGCGAAGGACATGGTCGCCTGGATCGACAAGGGCTACGACATTGTCGCGCTGACGGCCTCCTGCGGTCTGATGTTCAAGTTCGAATGGCCGCTGATCCTGCCGGACAACGAGGACGTGAAGAAGCTGGCCGCCGCCACCTTCGACATCGACGAATATGTCGTCGACATCGCGAAGAAGGAAGGCCTCGCGCCGGGCCTGAAGCCGGTCGAGGGCGGCGTCACCGCACATCTCGCCTGTCACGCGCGCGCCCAGAACATGGGTGCGAAATCGGCCGAGATGATGCGGTTCATTCCGGACATCAAGCTCGATGTCGTCGAGCGTTGCTCCGGACACGGAGGAACCTTCGGCGTGATGAAGGAAACCTTCGACGTGGCGATGAAGGTCGGCAAGACGGCCGCCCGCAATGTCGCCAAGACCGGCAACAGATATGTGACGTCGGACTGCCCGCTGGCAGCCAAGCATCTGGTTCAGGAGATCGGCGAGCTGGGCGAGCCGCAGCGGCCGGCACCGCAGCATCCGATCGAGATCATGGCGCGCGCCTGGGGACTTGTCTGAGACATCTGTCGATGAAGCGGGGGAAACGCTTCGAAAGGCACGGAAAGATGAATGCGATGAAAAAGGAAATCACACCCGCCGACATCCTGCCCTACGCGACCTATGCGAAGGAACGCAAGGAACGCCGGGCGGCGATCGCCGCGCTGAAGAAGGACCGCCGCGTCGCGGTCGGCCCGCACGCGACCTTCTATTTCGAGAACTACGACACGATGTTCCAGCAGATCCACGAAATGCTGCACATCGAAAAGGGCGGCGACGAACAGGTCGCCGACGAACTCAGGGCCTACAACCCGCTGATCCCGCAGGGCAACGAGCTGGTGGCGACCGTGATGTTCGAGATCGAGGACCCGGTGCGCCGCGATGCCTTTCTGCGCCAGATCACCTGGGTCGAGAAGCATCTCTATATCGATGTCGGCGGCGAGCATGTGATGGGCGAGGCCGAACTCGATGTCGAGCGCACCAAGGCCGACGGCAAGACCTCGTCGGTCCATTTCGTCCATTTCCGGTTCACGCCCGAACAGATCGCGAAATTCCGCGATCCCGCGGTCCCGGTCATGGCCGTCGTCGGGCATGAGAACTACCACCACATGGCCATGCTCCCGCCGGCGACGCGCCAGGCCCTGGCGAAGGACTTCGCCTGAGGCCGCAAGGCCTCAGTCGAATTCCTCGCCCGGATAGACGCCCCACAGCCTGTCCTGCGGGGCCCAGCCGTTGCGCCCCTGCACCTCGAGGCGGCACCAGCCGGCCTTGCAGCCGCGCAGCCCCGCCACCAGGCCGGGTTCGAGATAGGCGACGACATCGGCGTCCGGCGCGGGCGCGTCATGCAGCGCCACCGGCGTATCCGCCGGCGCATCGTCCGCTGCTGCATCGCCCGTCACGATGGCGCTGCGCGTCCCGTCGAGCAGCGTATGCCAGATCCAGCCGCCATCGCCCTCATGATCGCGGATGCGCCGCCAGTGGTTCGATTCCGCCGTCACTTCGAGCGGCACCCCGCGCTTGGTATAGACCCAGTCGATCGGAAAATCGGTGCCCGGTCCGCGCCGCACATTGGCGCGCGAAGCCTTGAGGCTGACATAACGCGGCACCGGCAGGCCGGTCACGCGGCCGCGTTCGGCGGCAGCCTCGGCCTGCGCCGTCGGCAGCGCGGCCGTGGCGGCGCCGGCGCCGCCCGGCGCCGGCCACAGCGCCGCCATGGCCGCCAGCATCAGCGCGCCTCCTTTTCCGCCGATCGATCGCAACGCCCGCATCTGCCGTTCCACCTTTCGCGGACCCTGTGCCCCGCCCGCGACTCAGCCGATTTTGCCAGAAAATCCGCCAACGGAAGCGATAAAACCTGCTAATAAGGGCGGATTGCTACCGGAGTCCCCCCGAACATGACCGCCAGAAAACCGCTCGTCGTCGTCACCCGCAAATTGCCCGCCCCCATCGAGGCCCGCATGGGCGAGCTATTCGATGTCAGGCTCAATGCCGACGATCATCCGATGTCGGCGGCGGAGCTGGTGACCGCCATGCGCGAGGCCGATGTGCTGGTCCCCACCGTGACCGACCGCATCGACGCGAAGCTGCTGGCCCAGGCCGGCGAAAATCTCCGCCTGATCGCCCAGTTCGGCACCGGCGTCGACAATATCGATGTCGAAACGGCGCGCCGCCGCGGTGTCACGGTCACCAACACGCCGGGCGTGCTGACCGAGGACACCGCCGACATGACCATGGCGCTGATCCTGGCCGTGCCGCGCCGCCTCTCCGAAGGCGCCCGCTATCTGCGCGAACATGAAGGCGCCTGGCCCGGCTGGTCGCCGACCTGGATGCTGGGCCACCGCATCACCGGCAAGCGCCTCGGCATCATCGGCATGGGCCGCATCGGCCAGGCGGTCGCGGTCCGCGCCCGCGCCTTCGGTCTCGAAATCCATTATCACAACCGCAAGCCCGCCAACGCCGTGATCGAAGGCGAACTCGGCGCGACATTCTGGGAAAATCTCGACGACATGCTGCCCAGGGTCGACATCGTCTCGGTCAATTGCCCGCTGACGCCCCAGACCTTCCACATGCTCGACACGCGCCGTCTGAAGCTGCTGAAACCGGAAGCCTATATCGTCAACACCGCGCGCGGCGAGGTGATCGACGAGAACGCGCTCTTGCGCGCGCTCGAAGCCGGCGAACTGGCCGGCGCCGGTCTCGACGTTTTCGAACGCGAGCCCTCCGTCGATCCGCGCCTGGTCGCGCGCCCCAACGTGATCTCGCTGCCCCATATGGGCTCGGCCACCATCGAGGGCCGCGTCGAAATGGGCGGCAAGGTCATCGTCAACATCAAGACCTTCATGGACGGCCACCGCCCCCCCGACCGGGTGATCCCGGCGATCATGTGACGATGGCATGCCGAGACGGCCAGAAATGAAAGTGTCATCCCGGCGGAAGCCGGGATCCACGGGCCTCTCGTAAAATCGAAGCGCGGAATGGATCTTGGCAACAAGTGCACGGCTGCCCGGTGAAGTAATTTCGGCTGCAGGAACGCTGCACTATTCACAACCCCAAACCGTCATGACCCGGCTTGTCCGGGTCATCCACGCCTGCCCCGGCGAAAGCCGGGATCTTTCTTCCGTCAGGGCTTGCCGCAAAGACGTGGACGGCCCGGTAATGGAACGTATTGAGAATGTCAGTGTCCTCGCCCACGCTGCGCGCCTCCACTATGGTCCAGATCACCGGCCTTTTCCTCCCCGGCGCGACGATCGAGGTCGAAGCGATCGCCCATTTGGCCTGGCCCCTCACGCCACCGCCTCAAGCCCTTTCCGTTCGACGAGGTTGAGCAGCTTCAGCGAGGCGCCGGTCGGCTTCTTGGCCCCCTGTTCCCAGGCTTTCACCGTTGCGGCGCTGACATTGAGATAGGCCGCGAAGACGGGCTGGCTCACATTGTGTCGCTTGCGCAGCGTTTTGATCTTGCTCGGCGAAAGCGCCTTGACGGGCTCGAGGCAAAGCGCGTCGAAGTCATTCATCGTCGTCTGGTCGATCGCACCGGCCTTGAAAAGACCTTTCGCCGTCTCATGTGCGACCTTGAGAGCGTCCGATCCCGCGCGCCGTTTGTTACTCATTGCAAACAATCTCCTTCAACTCGCCTTTGGCGCAGAGCGCCTCGATCTCGGCTTGCGTTTTCCCATCGAAGATCCGGGCAAGCGATTGATAGACTTCCAGTTCACGTTCCGACAGATTGCTTTTGGCACTCTTCGGAAAGCCATAGAGGAAGATCAGCCGCGTGGCGGTGCGGAACATCACGATGGTTCGATAACCGCCGCTCTTTCCGCCGCCGGCACGGCCGATCCGCTTTTTCACAAGCAATTTGCCGAGCGTTGCGTCAATCAGGCCCCGCTCGATTTCGAGCGCGGCACGGGCGAGACTGCCGTCTTCCAGACCTTCCTTGCGCGCCCACCTGGCAAAGGCCTTGGTTTGATAGCGCTTCATGCAATGACATATATACTACCTGGTAGCATATATGTCTAGGTATTATACCCGCTCAAATCCGTGACCGTCGGCGTCTCCCCGGTCAGCGGATTTTTCGGGTCCCATCGGAGCTTCAGCGTCCGGAAACGCGTGTCGAGCGCGTCGTAGATCAAGAGCTTGCCGGCGAGGCTCTCGCCGGCGCCGGTGATCTCCTTGATGACCTCGAGTGCCTGCAGCGAACCGACGACACCGGTCAGCGCCCCCATCACGCCGGCCTCCTCGCAGGTCGGCACCGAGCCCGGCGCCGGCGTCTCGCCGATGAAGTCGCGGTAATTGGGTTTGGGTTTTCCCTCCGCATCGCGCTCGAAGGCGCGGAAGGTCGCGACCTGCCCCTCGAACTGGCCGACCGCGGCCGAGACCAGCGGAACGCGCGCGAAATAGCAGGCATCGTTGACGAGAAACCGCGTCTGGAAATTGTCGCAGCCATCGGCCACGATGTCGTATTGCGAAATGATCGCCAGCGCATTGGCCGCGGTCAGCCGTTCGCGATGTTCGATCACCCGCACATCCGGGTTGAGCCGTCGCACGGCCGCCGCCGCGCTTTCCGTTTTCGGCCGTCCGATATCGGCCGTGCCATGCGCGATCTGGCGTTGCAGGTTCGACAGCGACACATCGTCATTGTCGATGATGCCGAGCGTGCCGACGCCGGCCGCCGCCAGATAGAGAAGGCAGGGGCTCCCCAGCCCGCCCGCGCCGATCACCAGCACCCGGGCCTTCAGCAGTTTCTGCTGGCCCGGCCCGCCGATTTCCTTCAGCACGATATGCCGGGCGTAGCGCTCCAGTTGTGTGTCGTTCAGTGCCATGCGCGCAGTCTTACCATGCCCGCGCCGCCGCGGCAGCCCGATTGCGCAACGCCGTCGATGCGTGTCAGATAAGTCGGACGGGGTGCAGGGAGGGGGAATTCGAATGGTCCGGCGCATTCTGATGCTGGCGCTTGTTCTGGCCGCGCTGCCGCTTCTGGCGGCGTGCAGCGAGGAGGAAGCGCCATTCGATCTGGTTCTTGCCGATGGCCGCGTCATCGATCCGGAATCGGGTCTCGATGCGGTCCGCCATATCGGTATCCGCGAGGGGCGGATCGCGGCCATCTCCGCCGCGCCGCTCAAGGGGCGCGAGACGGTCGATGCCGCGGGCCTTGTCGTCGCCCCGGGTTTCATCGACATCCACTCCCATGCCCAGACCGTGCCCTCGAACTGGTTGCAGGCATTCGACGGTGTGACCACGGCGCTGGAGCTCGAGGCGGGCACGCTGCCGGTGGCCGCCACCTACGACCAGGTCGCGCGCGAAGGCCGTCCGCTGAACTTCGGCTTCTCGGTCAACTGGGCGATTGCGCGTCAGGCAGTACTGTCGGGCGCGACGCCGCGCGGCACGCAAGGCTATGTCGCCGATTTCGGTCGCCCGGGCTGGCAGGATCTGGCCAGCGCGGAACAGTCGGCGGCAGTGCTTGCACTTGTCGAACAGGGTCTGAAGGAAGGCGCGCTGGGCATCGGCCTTCTGACCGGTTATGCACCGGCATCGAACCGCACCGAATATTACGAGGCCGGGCGGCTGGCCGCGCAATATGGCGTGCCGACCTTCACCCATATCCGCACCCGCAGTATCCGCGAGCCCAACGGCGCCATCGAAGGCTTCCAGGAAGTGATCGCGGTGGCGGCGGGCACCGGCGCGCATATGCATATCTGCCATCTCAACAGCTCGGCCCTGCGCGAGGTCGACCGCATCGCCGGCATGATCGCCGGGGCGCAGCGCCAGGGTCTGCGCGTCACCACCGAGGGTTATCCATGGGGCGCCGGCTCGACCACCATCGGCGCGCCCTTCCTGCGTCCGGAGAATCTTCCCAATCTCGACATCGGTCCATCCGACATCGAGTATGTGGCGACCGGCGAGCGCCCGGCGACGGCCGAACGTCTGGCCGAAATTCGCGCCGCCGACCCGGGCGGCATTTCGATCATTCATTATCTCAACGAGGGACTGGCCGCCGACCGCGATCTGCTGGCCCGCGCCCTGCTGGTCCCTGGCGGCATTTTCGCCAGCGACGCGGTGCCCTTGACCGTTGCCGGCCGCGTGCTGACCGATGAAGTCTGGCCGCTGCCCGCCAATGCGATCGCGCATCCGCGCCTCGCCGGCACCTATACGCGCATTCTCGGCACATGGGTGCGCGAGGAGGGACGTCTCGATCTGATGGAGGCGATCCGCCGCTCGGCGCTTCTGCCGGCGCTGCTCCTCGAGGAAGCCGCGCCGCAGATGAAGACGAAAGGCCGCATCGCGCTGGGGGCCGATGCCGACATCGTCGTTTTCGATGCCGCCACGGTTGCGGCCATGGCGGATTACGACAATCCGGCAGCGCCGGCCACCGGCATGAAATTCGTGATCGTCAACGGCGCCTTCGTCATCCGCGACGGCGCCCTGCTGCCCGATGCGCGCCCCGGTCGCGCGGTGCGCGGCCCCGGTCGCGGCTGAGGCGGGTAAGCATCGCTGTCGCATCGCCGCGGCGCCGATGCCGGTGGCCAGCTTGCCGGACCTTTGTTACGCTCGGTCCGTCGCCGGCGAAACCGGGAAGCATTCTTCGCGGGCGGCATTCCGGCCTTTGCCGGGTCGCGGCTGCGTGCTGGCCTGCGGTATGACGCTTCCCTTCGGCCGCCGGCCGCGCTCTGCCTTTCGATTCTGGATGCCGCTCGGGAAAGCCCCCGCCGGCACAAATGCTTTGTGTCCGGTTCCCGTGCGGCGGACGATCCGGCTTCGGTCTCCTGCAACAGAGGAGGTTGTTATGCGGATAAAGGAACTGATGACGAAACATGCCGAATGGATCGAGGCCTCGACGCCGCTTCGCGACGTCGCGCGCCTGCTGCGCGACCGCAATATCGGTTGCGTGCCGGTCGGCGAGAACGACCGCCTGGTCGGCATGCTGACCGATCGCGACATCTGCTGCCGCGGCGTCGCCGACGGACTCGATCCCGACAAGGCGACGGCGCGCGACGCGATGACCGACGGCATCATCTGGTGTTACGACGATCAGACCGACAAGGACGCCGCCGAACTGATGGAAAAGCACGGCATCCGCCATCTGCCGGTGCTCAATCGTCAGAAGCGCATCGTCGGCGTGCTCTCGCTGGGCGATCTGGCCTATCGCGCCGGAAAGTCGCTGAACGCCGATGTGGTCCATCTGGTCTCGCGTGATGCCGAACGCCACGCGATGAGCGCCTGACTGATAATGGCGAAACGAGAGCGGGCGGGAGAATTCTTGCCCGCTCTCCTGTCGTTGCAGCACTTCCACCCTCCCCTCGGGGGTGAGGGTCGGTTTTCGTAAGCAAACGAAAAGGTCCGATGGACCTTTTCGAGACCCGAACGCCCGGAGCGCAAGCGAAGGGCCGGGCAGTCAAACGGTCGAAGACCGTTTGGGGCGGGGGCTCAAGGGTCGGCGACACACTCCGGCGGTATTGGAAACGAAACCTAAAGCGGCAGCAGCACCACGCTCTGGCACGAGCGTCCGATGCGGCCATGAACGTCGAAGATCTCCGACTCCGTCATGCCCCGCCCGTCGCCGCGCCAGTCGCCGCGCTGTGCGACGCCGATCCATGCGCCGATCGGATCGCGCGCGAGATGCAGGGAAAGATCGGCATTGGGCCAGCCGGCGGCATCGGGCCGCGTGCCTGCATCCGTCACCGTGAACAGCGTCGACACATCGGCGACCGCCATCGCGGCGGAAAAGGGCGTCGGCGCGTCGTGAAACGGCTTCCTCAGACGAAACCATTTGGCCCTTGTCCCGTCGTCATGGGTCGTGTCGCGTATGTCGCAAAGATCGAGAAAGCCGGGGCCGTTACTCGTCTGCTTGAAAAAATCCGGTCGCTCCCAATGCGCAAATCCTTCAGGTTCGAAGACGGCTTTTCCGGGTGCACGCGGCAATCCCGCAATCTCGACCGGCTTCTGGAAACAGGCGCTGGCCTTCGCCTGCAATTTGCCGTCGGCGAAAATCTCGTTCTCGAACACCGCCACCCGTCCGCCCTCGCGCACCGCGCTCATCCGGCTCGACAGCCCCTGAAGCGGCATCGGCCGCAGCAGATAAAGCTGGGCCGACACAAGCGCGCCGAGCCCGCATGCCCCCGCCATCGCCTCCATCTCGCCGACCGCAAGTGCGGCCACCGCGCCGCCATGCATGCCGCCGAACGGCCCCTGCGCTTGCGGGGCCGCATTCCACACCGCGCCCTCGCGGCGGAAAACGGGACCGGGCTCGATATTCGGTGCGTTCATCGCTCGCGTCTCACTCACTGGTTTTCAAATCCTGTTTCTTCCCACCCTTCCCTGAGGATTCCTCTGCAAAACACAGTGTGCTTTGGTCGTCAGAGGGGGGGCGGATCGG